>PFJN01000044.1 GCA_002783105.1 Candidatus Pacebacteria bacterium CG_4_10_14_3_um_filter_34_15
AAATATATGTGAGTCGAGAGGGACTCGAACCCCCGACCAGTAAGGTATAAGCTTACCGCTCTACCAACTGAGCTATCGACTCATTTGTGCAATTTGCTCAGAAGATTGCAGACTCATTATATAACACAAAACTTCAACTTCAATCATAATTTCAGGCTGTAAGCAATATTTTGTGATGTTATAATTACCCTTCAGAAAGAAACATTAAATGAAAAATATTTTTAGCTCAACATTAAATCAAATGAAAAAAAGATGGAAACTCTCTTCAATAATCGCCGTAGTTGTCATATTAATATTAGTTTTTGTAGTTCGCTCGAATGCTACTAAAAATAATCTTCAGCTCAAATTTGAACACCCTGTCAAAAATTCTATTACCAAAACTTTAGAAATTTCCGGCCATGTCGATGCTAAGCAAAAAGCGCGCTTAAGATTTGCCGCTGGTGGAAAAGTCGTCTATTTAGGAGCTCAAGAAGGTGATATTGTCAAAAAATGGCAAACAATTGCTTCAATTGATGCTGCATCACTTGCCAAAACACTTCAAAAAGACCTAAATCTCTACATGAAAGAACGATGGGATTGGGAAACAACAACTGACAACAACAAAGGTCAGTCTCTCGATACTGTTGAACAAAGAACGGTTGATAAAGAACAATGGGACTTAAACAATACGGTCATTGATGTCGAAATTCAAGACATAGCAATAAAAAATACCACTATTTATACTCCTTTTGAAGGCATCCTAACTAGCTCTCCAACCACAGTTACAGGCGTACAACTCTTGGCTAGTGATTATTTTGAAATCGTCAACCCAAACTCACTAATATTTAGAGCCGCAGTGGATGAGTCTGATATTTCATTCATTTCTGAAGGCCAAACAGCTAATCTGGTCTTAGATTCATATCCAAACGAAATAATTTCGACTACCGTAAGCTACGTTTCCTTTGTCAGTACTGAAACATCAAGCGGAACAGCTTTTATCATTGAATTTCCTTTAAATGAAACTACTAATAGTAATCTACTCAGAATTGGTATGAATGGCGACATCAACATAGTATTGGAAACCAAAAATAATGTGCTTACTATTCCAACAATTTCTATCACTCAAAGAGAAAATAAAATATTTGTAAATGTCAAAACTGGAGAAAATCAATCTGAAGAAAAAGAAATAAAAATTGGCTTGGAAACTGATGATACCGTTGAGGTTTTAGAAGGACTTTCTGAGTCAGATGAAATTGTAGTTCCAGAACAATAACATAATGTTAAAATTATTAAATGTTTCTAAACATTACCAATTAGGTAATAATCTTATCAAAGCTTTAAATAATGTATCTTTAGAGGTTAAAACGGGTGAATTTATCTCCATCATGGGTCCATCAGGATCTGGAAAATCAACATTCTTACAAGTAGCTAGTATTTTGGCAGAACCAACAAGTGGTCAAATTTTTCTTAAAGACAAAGAAGTTAGTTTATATAACGAGATCGAACGAGCAAAACTCAGAAATAAAGAAATTGGATTCATTTTTCAATCTTTTAATTTATTAGCAAGAACATCTGCAATCGATAATGTCGCCCTACCCTTGGTATATTCTGGCGTTAAACATTCAGAGCAAATGAGAAAAGCAAAAGAAATTTTAGAAAAAGTAGGACTTGGAGACAGATTGAATAATTCGCCCGCACAACTTTCTGGTGGACAACAACAAAGAGTTGCTATTGCTCGCGCTCTTATTAACGACCCATCTATTGTTTTTGCAGATGAGCCAACAGGAAATCTTGATTCAAAATCTGGTGATGAGATTATGGATATATTGTTAAAACTTCATAAAGAAGGCAAAACTATTGTGATGGTTACTCATGAAGAAGAAATTGCCCAATGTGCCAAAAGACAGATAGTATTTAAAGATGGAAAAATTATCAAAGATTTTAAAACTAAAACGGCAAAAAAGAAAAAATAATGCTTAACACATTTAAAATTGCGATAAAAGCAATTCTAGTAAATAAATACAGGTCATTTTTAACAATGTTGGGCGTTATCATTGGAGTGGGTTCTGTTGTCATGCTCACAGCAATTGGAACTGGCCTCCAAGCCTATATTTCCGAACAATTTGATGAGTTAGGAGCAAATACAGTTCTTGTTTTTCCAGGAGACCCTTTTGGAGAAGGTGGTGGCTTTAGCAGAGAAAATCAATTAAATGCGCTAGCAAATAGCAAGCTTGAGATGAATGATGTAAAAGAAATAGAAAAAATTAGAGAATTTGTCGAGTTGGCAGTCCCTTTTACCACTCAAACAGACAATATCTCTTATAGGAATAATGATAAATCCGTAACAGTTGTTGGATCAACTCATGAATACCTAGTTGCTCAGCCAAGTACTAAAGTCGAAAAAGGCAGATTTTTTGATAAAAATGAAAATGATTCTAAGAAAAAAGTAGTGGTTATTGGCTTCAAAGTGGCAGAAGAACTGTTTGGAAGTATCGATCCAATTGGCAAAAAAGTGAAAATTGGTAACCAAACATATACTGTTATCGGCATGCAAGAAGAGGCCGGTGGTTCTTTTGGAGGACCAAGTCTAGACACATATATCTATATTCCTCTAGAAACAATGTTCAAACAATACGATACTAAAAAGATTTTAGAAATTGTTGTTAAAACTAAAAGTGCTGACAATATTCCAGAGAGCATTGCTGCTATCGAGAAACAAATGTTAAAGAAATATGAAGATGACGAATTTTCAGTCTTTGATCAATCAGAAATTTTAGACACTATTAATCAAATACTTGGAGTTTTAACAATAGCACTTGGCGGTATCTCTGGGATTTCGCTTCTAGTTGGTGGAATTGGAATTATGAATATTATGCTAGTTTCTGTCACCGAAAGAACGAGAGAAATCGGCCTTAGAAAGGCCTTGGGAGCCACTCCAAACACAATTTTAATGCAGTTCTTAATTGAAGCCGCAGTACTTTCAGTCTTAGGCGGATTAATTGGTCTAATAATAGCATTCTTAGGAACCTTGGCAATTCAACTATATTTCCCTGCCAAAATCACTCTGCAAGCAGTAATTCTAGCCTTTGGTGTTTCCACAGTTGTTGGCTTAGTTTTTGGGGCAGCACCAGCTAGAAGGGCCTCCAAACTATCTCCAATTGAAGCACTTAGGTATGAATAAGATTGAGTAACTTTCTAGTAATTGTTTCTAAATCAGCTAAATTGAGCTTGTTTGTATAAATATTTACTAGACATAGTATACTAAATCCACCATGTTTTTTAAAACTAAGCTTCTCATCTTCTTAATTATTCTTACTTCTACTGGAGCCACACTCTACTACTTCGGAGATCGAAAAAAAATAAATGAAATAACGCAACAAACTCTAGAGGAAACTCCTCTGAAAAATCTTGTTGAGAGGGCAAATAATTTTGATAAAAATAAAATTAATTTTGACCTTGACAGTATGGTTCAAGGCGTCGAACAGGAATTCTCACAGCTATCAACTCACACAGAAGAAGTAAAGAAACACGCCGACAACATTCTAGGAGCTACAAAATCGCTCGAATCGCCTTTTGATGCAACTGCAGATTCAACTCCAATCTACGAAAAAACCTTTGAATATGGAAAATATGTCTATTGCAAACAGGTTGTTGAAGATTACGAAGAATTTAATAAATAAATTTATAAAAAATAACTTAATATTTATGTAAACAAGTCTGATGAAGCGTAGATTTATAATATCTTAAAATCTGCGTAATTAAACTTGTGTCACAAATATTAAGTTATTTTTTACTAAAGATTGCTTCTACTCTGAATTTCTGCTTCAACCACATGGACATCTTTACCATACTTTAATCTAGAAAGCTCTTTGATCATCTCTGCCTGTTTTGGATTCATTCTAGCCTTGATATCGTCCATATCTTTTGCCAATGACATACTGAAAGGAGGTACTGGCTCATTGTTAACAATGGTTTTGATATAAACGTGATATTTTTCAATATTTGTTAAATCTCCCTCATTAAAAACTGGTGCATACTCATGTTGCAAAAAGTTTGCATCTGGAACACCCACTCGGAAAGAAATCATAGTACCAACGTTACCAAAAACAGCATTTTTAACATCTTCATCGATCTGACCAACAAACTGATTGGCAACTATCAGGTTCAGGCGATACTTACGAGCTTCAGATAGAATAACTGCAAAATCTTCTGTGGCATAGTTTTGGAACTCATCAACATATAAGAAAAAGTCTTTTCGATCTTCCATAGCCATGTCCTGACGACTCATGGCGGCGGTCAAAACTTTTGGCACAAGAATCAAACCTAAAAATTTTGCATCTTCCTCACCCAAAATACCTTTTGAAAGATTACAAAGAATAACTTTTTGCTCATCCATTGCCTGTCTAATATTAAATGAGCTTTCTGGTTGACCAATAATATTACGCATGGTTTTGTTTGTAACAAAACGACCAAATTTAGAAACAATATAATCAAGAACTTCAGACTTATGAAAATCCGCCGTTTGAGCAATTTGATCAGTCCAGTATCGTTTCACCACCGGATCCAAAACTAAAGGTAACATTTCATCAACATATTTAGCATCTGTCAAAATACGCACTAACTCGATAAAAGTACTACCCTTTTTATACATAATCGTAAGCATGGCATTTCTAATTGCATGTTCAAATCTTGGGCCAATAATTCCGGTTCTATGAGGATCATAAAGTTTGTACATTAATCCAATAATTGAGCCAACAACAAAATGTCTCTGTTCTTCGGAATCAGCCTCCATCATATTCAAACCCATAGGTCTACTTAAATCAGAAGGATTAAAATAAATAACATCATCAGCTCTCTCTGGAGGCATTAATTCTAAAACATCTTCAATAAACTCTCCGTGAGGATCAATGGCACAAACTCCTTTGCCCGCTTCAATGTCCTGCAGAATCATTTCCTTCAAAAATTCAGATTTTCCTGTACCAGTTTTACCAATAATGTACATATGTCTTCTGCGATCATCATCACCAATGAAAACTTCCCTCATTTCGCCCCTATAGTTTGATTTTCCCAGATATAAACCTGTCTTTGGAATGTTATGAGGAGCTGGAGCGTTTTTTGCATTCAGATATCTAATATGATGAGTTTCAACGGTCTTATTTGGTAAATGAAAAATTGTTGCGAGCTCTTCTGAATTTAGAATAAAAGTGCCAGCCCCAAATATTGGCATATACCGATAAATAAAATCAATCATGAAAAGTTGCTTCATCAAAATAATTTTTGGTCTCTTAAATGAATTATAGGCAGAAGAATATTGAGCAAAAGAACCAGCAATGTTATTAAGATGAGAATCAGCTGTATGTTCATTTTGTGCGGATACAACAATGCGAATAGAAACCTTAAAACCTGGTTTTTCTATTTTTTGCGAGATCATTTCCATTTCTTTTGGATCATTAGTATAGGTAGCATTTTTTGGATCCGACTCTCTTTTTTTCTGAGCAGAAATATATGATCTGCCCTTACTTTGCCAACGCCTTGATTCTGGCTGAAGAAGAATTTGAACAATTGCACCTTCTCCTGGACCCATTTTAGATAGAGCTGAAGTCAATAATGATAAGCCATCAGTTGGCAAGTCTTTATACAGCTTTATTGGCAAAAATGTTGATTTATCAAGTTTAATAGAGTTAAAAGCTACTTTTCCTTTTTTACTAAAAATATTGACTTCATCTGTCTCTTTTATATCTGCATTAGGATATGCTCCATGAATTTGCTTTTCTACCAAATCTCTAATTCTTTTTGGGCAATTCATATAAAAAGAAATTTCTTCTTGAAGAGCAACTAATTCAAATGAAAATAAATCCTCGGCTTGCGCCCATGAAAAAAATCCACTTTTTTTTAATGTATATAGCGATGCAAAAAGTTGTTCAGCAGCATCAATTTTTGTTTCGTTATCTTTTGGCACTCTCACAAGCAAAGTCACGAATTCAAGAGCAACTTTCTCTCGGTTTCGATGTTTAAACCATTGAAATAACATATAAACAAATACGGCAAATATTGCTATAAATAAAATAAACAACACCACAGTCATTATTATCGAAACTAATTGCGCTGTAAAATCACCTTTAAACATTTAATCTATCCTTATGCCCCAGGGCACCCTCTCTGGCTTCGCCATGGCCCAGGCCAGCTTCTCTTGCTTCGCAATTCACCTTCTTCACCTTGTAAACTGCTTTTCCAGCAAATAATTTAATAACTTTATGACTCCACTCGACTAACCACCTAAAACTAAACTTCAAACTTTTCTTTTCACCCTCTTTTTCTTCGTCTTGAGTTATTGGCAAAACAACTACTGGAGTTGAGGGATAATTAGCTTTGGCTGTTTCTACTGTCCCATCTGCAATCACAATCTCTTGAGGAGCTTGATTCTGATGATCCTCAACTCTATGAAGAAAGCTCTCAACTTCGACAGGAATTTCGGGCATTTTTTCATGCTCAACTAGCGTTACTCCACCACCTACGTCAATTGGAGCAGAATCAAGCAGAGATGAAGATTCTGCTTTCTCTTTAGCAGTTCTCGTTGGGTTAAGTGGATTTAAAGTATCTGTCGATTGGCGTATTGCTGTAGTAACAGCTTGAGGAGCAATTGAACCTATCTCATCCAAAATTTCACCAAATGTATTTAAATCTCCAGTAGTTTGAATCTGATCAGTGGAAATAAGATTTGCACTTTGAACATCGTCCGTTGCTGGATCATATAAAACTGGTTGGGTCTGGGCAGTATCTGTCATATTATCTTACTCATAATAATATCATTTATTTGATGATAACCACATCACCGACTTCAAGATTATATTTGTCAATATCACCTGAATTAAGCTCTAAAACTTTATCTGAATATTTCTTTATTGAAACTCTCTCAATATCTTGACTTGCCGTCCCTGGAATTGGCTTTTTGATGTTTTTTGAGAAGCCAACAACTTCATTGCCATTGATCCAAACAAAATCTAAATCAAATTTCATATCAAACATCCAAAAAGTTCTCAAAGTACTGTCAGGAAAAACAAACAACAATCCATCACTACCAATTTCATCTCGACCACTTAGTCCTTGTTGAGTGCTTTGAGAAGTATTGGCGATTTCAACATTAAGATTTGTCCTAATTTCTGGAAATGAAGATTTTGAGTCACTGCCATTTTTAATCAAAATTGAGATCATTTCTCCATCAGAAATTTTATCAAAAGACCCTAATGACTCAGACTTTTTTTTATAAAGATTAAGCATAAGTAAAACCAGACAGAAAATTAATAAAATACTAATATTTATAATTCTATTTGAAAACATACTTTCTTATTGTATACAGAATCGCAGATAATCCATATATTGAAAAGAAATTTAAAATTATAAAACTCGGAAATAAGTATCTATTAAAACCTACTCGAGCATAATAATAGTTTGTTATCAAGCAATAAGCCAATAAAATTAGATTAAGATAATATTTTTTATTAAAAAAAACCTTCTTGAGTGAAAACAATATTCCTAAAATAGAAAATAAGAAAGAAAAGAAAGATATTAACAAATTATTATAAATAAGCGCATAGTTTTTAAATAAAAACATAAGATACTCAAAAATATTATAAGAATTAACATATAAAAAACTGTGCTGTTGTCTTATCCTAGCAGTAATAAGTGTTCTAAAACCGTTTACAGGATTGATAAATATCTCAGGTTCAAGAAAAGTAAATGTTATTAAAAATGATAAAACTCAAATAGATAAAAAATATAGAAAACATATCCATGGAAGCTACCTGAGAAAGCCACTCTAACACTGGATTGAACACAAAAATAGCTATAGAAACAATACTTAGTAAAACTGACTTAAAAATTCTTAAAATAAAAATGCCGTGAATAAATAGAAAAAACAAAAACATATAAAAACTATATTGCCTTAGCTCAATAATAATGGACAACCAATTCTCATTAATTAAGGTTTGCAACTCACTTGGGCTTTTGCCACCAGTAGAACCCCACATTTCTCCAAATCTTCCAAACTCTTTTTGTTCCTGGTTAAACCACTTATCAGCTTTTTGATAATTAAAACCTGAATCACTCTTACTGATAAGAAATCCAAAAATGTATTTACCCATTTGAGGTTGATCAATCAAACGATAATCAATTGAAGCCCAATTTGACTTTAGATTTTTTTCTGAAAAATTAAATATTTCATAATTTCCATTTATTCTTTGTTGATAAATTTGAGAATCATAAACCCAAACATATTCATCTGTATTGAATGAAGTTTCGTCAATATATTTATAACTCGAATATAGCTTGTTAATAACTAGGCATCCGACTGCGATTATCAAAATTATTTTTAATAATTTAAAAATTTTTGACATCATTACTTTTTTTTAAGTTTATAACTATTTAATAGAAGTAAAGTTAATGAAAAAAAAGCTATAATTAATAATACCACCTGGTTAACTCCCATATTAGTCCAACTCAACATAGCTTTATCAATCCTTATAAAATCTAAAAAGAATCTAATTGCTGAATAAAAGACAGTATAAATTAAAAATAATTTTCCTGTTCCAATTTTAGGTAGTTTTTTCTTTGAATTTAAATAGTAAATTGCAATGCTAAAGCCAATGGTAGCCACCATTTCGTAAAAAAATAAAGGATGATAATATTCAATATTTTCATATCCTAACAACCTATTCTCAGGGGAAATATATACTCTAAAAATTGAACCATTAGTAGGTATTCCATACAATTCTTGATTTGCAAAGTTACCAAGCCTACCGATTGCCTGACCAATTGGTAAACCAAAAATAGCAATATCTAAAAATTCTAGAAATTGAATTTTTTTACCAACGCCATCCGACTTGAAAAAATTACTATTTTGGAAAAAACACAGCGACAGATAAACTCCCATCGCTCCTCCTAAAATTCCTCCAAAAATGCTCAGACCTCCGTTCCAGATGAAAAACACTTCTTTAAAATTATCAATGTACAAATTGTAATCTGTAGCTACGTGCCATAGGCGAGCGCCAATAATACCAAATACCAAGCTTGTAATTATTATTTTCCAAAAATATTTTTCTGAAGATCTTATTTTTTTATACTGTTTTTCTATTAAAGTAGTTGCGACAACCACAGCAATGCCAACAATAAACCCATACAAATGGAAAGGTAAAATCATAAAATGTTTATCTCCCAAGAAAAAAAGTAAGTAAAACAAAAATTAGTGTCAGCACACTAAAAATAGATACAAAATATTTAATTTCTTGAGCACTTAATTTTCTTTTGAGTTGGGATAAAAATCTTGAGTGAAAAAGATCAATACTATTTCTATAAATGATTAATTCAATTAATAAGGTAGTAAGTATTCCTAAAAATAAACCAATGCCTATCTCACTTCCGGTAGAAGTTACGATGAATATTCCCATGGGTAAAAGTGAAAACATAAACAATACTGAACGCGTAATCAGCTTTATTTCTGTTTCGTTTTTTTCAAGATAATATTTATAAAAAACTGCTTCATCTAAATCCATCAAAATTGTTCCTAAAACTGTCCCTACGGTAAAAAATATCAAATTATAGTAACTAATTTCACCCTTAAAAAAATTTGCAAGAAAAAATAATCCTAAATAAAACAAAGGAATTAATATTATTTGGGGTTTAATTTTCAGATTTGGCTCCCTGTATATTTATAGTTTACAATTTTTAAAACTGCTTCGTCAACTAAATTTTTAAATGTTGCGTCACTATCATATCGAACGGATAAATCATTAATGATATTTTTCAACTCTTCTGTTGTCACGGTTGGACCATAAATTAATACTTCATCTCCTGCTGTTATAGCTTCTCCCGAAACTTTAACCAGATCTTTTGCTTCATTTATATTATTTTTATCAAAACTGGCCGATTTCATGTCAAGAGCATCAGAAAAAATTAATATATCTGGATAAACTGCTTTTAATTCACCCACACAATCAGCACTCAAAGAACATGGAATGCCCGGATCCTGGTTAAGAACTCCAGCGTGAGAAACCATAACTCCAACATGCGGAGATTCATTTATTAGATAGGTATATAGTTTGACATCGTTGTCCAATACTTTAGCAAAATCAAAACTAGTGTGTAAATCTTTTGTAATGTTTCCAATTCCGGGAAAATGCTTTAGTACTGGCAGAATCTCATAACTATCAAATATCACGGTAAACTCAAGACTTCTTTCTGCCACCACCGGGTATGAATCAGAACAAATTCTGTCTTTTAATACCTGACTATCGCCAACATCTAAAACTGGTGCCAAAACTATATCTATACCTGTGTCTTTAAGCTCCTGAGCAGATGTTTTTAGGATTTGTTTGAATTCTTCAATGTCTTCAATGGCACAAAGTTTTTTCCATGAAGGTATTATCGTGTATCCTGCTCCATTTAATCTTTGTACTTTGCCACCTTCGTGATCGACTGCAAATTTTGGAGATAATAGACTACTTTTATATAAACTTTTAGCTTCAACAATTTTTAGTTTTGCACTTTCAGAAGAAATATTCTCTCCAAAAATAGTAATAAATCCAGTCTCTAAATTAACAGCAGATGGAGTGGCCGATTTACTACTCTCATTTTCAATACTTTCATCAATAACTAAAGGTGACGCTATCATTTGAGCAATTTTTTCTTTTGAAGATAATTGTTTAAAAATATCGGCACCTGACAAAACTACTGGCTCCTCAGAAATATTTATCTGCTGTACATCGGTTTCTTTCACATCAAAATATTTTTCGAATGGTCTTGTAAAATAATTAACACCCAGTAAAATTAAAACAATAAAAAGTATTCCAATAAAAATGCGTTGTCTAATTTTCATCTTTGAGTTGTTTAACCTTCCACATAAATAATCTTGCCTTACTTTTTGCCAAACCTGCATCCGTTACAAATGACAATGCTCTCTCCAAAATTCCTCTGTCAACGGTTTTTGCCATTCCAATATACAAACTTTTATGGCTCATGTCATTAAGTGCTACTGCCAATCTATAACCAAAGTCTTGAAATTCCTGAGTTATATATCCTCCCTTGTCTTTTAAATTATATTTTTTCAATAATGAACCGATTTCACTAAAGCCTTTTTTCTTTTTTTTCAATGGTTCATTAAATCCAAGATCCATCTGAGTTGAATCTTGTTTAATTGAAACTGATTTTTTAGACATAATCTGGTTTTTTTTCACTAATTAACATACCTACCAATATAGCAACTCCAGCGAATACAAAAATTGAGTTCCATGACGAAAAGAAAAGAAAGAATATTCCAAATAGTGACCAAAAAATAATTCTAACAAAATTTAAAATCATTTCCAAATAAGTAAAATATTCATCAGATAAATGACCTTTACCACGTTTCATAAACATTGAGTCAAAAAATAGTGAATACACGTTTGTGGCTAATCTATCAAATGTGTCTACCAGAGCTATACTCCAAACATCAAAAACCTGAGTTCTTACTAACCATAAAAATGAAATAAATCCTCCTGACATGTAAAAAGGTCTTTTATTTTTATGATGGTCGATATACTTTCCAATAAAGAATGTAAAAGTCATCGCCAAAAATAATGAAAATGTGTATAAATAGCCAACTCTATCTACCGATCCTAAAAGGAAAAAAATGTATAAAGACCATAAATATATAATAGAGTCATTAATATTTCTTCCAGAGTTAGCAATTCCTAATTGAAGAAATTTTTTATTCTTTATCCAGATCATAAAATTAGCAAAACTCACATTATTTTTACGAACTTTTGCGTCCATCATTAGTGCAAAAACACTTGATAAAAGATTTATCGCAATCCCAATTAAGAACAGATATTCAAATCCAATCAAATATACAATTACGCCACTAATGGCTGGGGAAATCATTGCAACTGATTGCAACAAAAACCGTATTAAACTCAGATCTTTACCCATGTTACTTTTATGAGCTGTTTTACTTAATAAAGAAAAATAACCTGGCCAAAAAAACTGAGAGTTTACACCATCGATAATTGCCGATACCAAGACATAAATAGGATTTGCTTTTGATAAATAAAGCGTCACAAACATCAATATTCTTAAAAATAATGATAAAACAAAACTTCTTTGATAGCCAATTTTTCCCAACATTTTTCCAGAAAATATTCCAAAAGATAAACCCACTACTCCATAAACAACATAATAAAAAGATATGGTCAGCATTCCTCTTTGAAAATCTGTAAATGGAAGGAATGACAGAAAGCTTGTTTCAGAACCAATCATAAAAAGAAAAATTGGCAGAAAAAACAGAGCCATCTTATTTACTAAATCTCTAGTTACTCTTATTCCATAAAGTAACTTCATGTTTTTACTATCATCATAAGTAATATGAGGCAAATGAAGATGGTGAGCTCTAATTCTAGGCATAAATTATTTCTACTTGACTAAGTTCATCAATCTTTTGACAACTTCCATTTTTACAAAATTAAATTTTTGAGTTTCATTTACATTAAATTTCTGTAAAACATAGACTGGAGAGGACATTGTCCTATCACCCTCTCTTGTATCAATTCCAATTCGAACGTGCCAAAAATTTTTAGTTCCCAAGTGTTGATAAATGGACATTAGGCCGTTGTGTCCTACTGGACCACTGCCAAATTTAATTTTAAAATCTCCCAAGGCTATATCTAGATCATCATGAATTACATAAAGATTTTCGTAGCTTGTCTGAGGTTTTTTGAGATAATAATCCAAAACTGCCTTGACTGAAAATCCAGAACCATTCATAAAGGTTTGCGGTTTGACGAATATATTTTGATCTAGTTTGCAAACTTCTGACTGCAGCTTTTTTTTAAGAGAAAAATTTGGACAACCCAGAGTTTCGCTCAAGTTTTGAATAATCTCAAATCCAACATTATGCCTGGAATTATTATAAATGTCTCCCGGATTACCTAGTCCTGCAACAATATTCATATTTAATCTTCTATCTTATTTAATACATTGTAACAGTCTCCCTGTTATAATACATAATATGAAAAATAGTCCATTCTTCTCAATTGTAATTCCAACATTAAATGAAGAAGAGTACCTGCCCCATCTACTAATTGATCTTAGTTTACAAACATATAAAGATTTTGAAATCATTCATATTGACGGAAAATCTGAGGACAAAACTGTTGAGTTTGCAAGCAAATTTAATGTAGTAACCAAAATTGTGAGAGTTAGAAATGTCAGCTACCAAAGAAATGTTGGTACCAAACTTGCAAAAGGAAAATGGATAATCTTTATGGATGCTGATAATAGATTAGATTCGTCATTTTTAAAAAATATCAAACTTCAAATATCCAAATATAAAACTATTGATATTTTTAACACCTTAGTAAAGATTGATGAAAATAGAATTATGGAAACAATGGCCAACTTGTGGCTTCTGTTTAATGATAAATTTGAAAAAAAAGCTGCCTATGGAGCTATGATTGGTGTAAAAACCCACCTTGCTTTAAAATTTCCTTTTGATGAAAAACAGAAATTAATGGAGGATAGCATTTTTGTACAAAACTTGATCAATAAAGGTTGCGTTTTTAAAATTTTCAAAAACCCAAGATATTTACTTTCAATTAGAAGAATTAACTCCGATGGTATTTTAAAAACAATTAAAAATAATTCTAAATCAATTAATCACTACTATATTAAAGGAAAAGATTTCAAAAATTCTAACTGTGAATATAAAATGAACGGAGGAACCAAGATTTCTAAAAAACTAGACTAATTTATAGATTAATTTTAGACTTTAAATACTTTCCCACTGATCTTCTTTCTTTTTTCTCAGTTATCAATTTTCTGTACAGCTCAAGATGTTGCTTTGCAGAATTTGCGATGGAATATTCTTTCGCTAGTTGGATCGAACTCTTAGACATTTCTTTTTGTAATTTTGCATCTAATAAAATTTTTGATATTTTATCTGAAAATTCATCGGCATTATCTCCATCTACAAGATAACCATTGTTGTGAATCATCTCTACAAGACCTCTAGAATGAGCAGCCACTATTGGAAGACCAAAATTCATTGCTTCAATAATACTCACTGGTTGAACTTCACTATGACTGGCCGTTACAAAAACCTTAGCAAGCTTAAAGATTCCTTTTCTAACTAAATCCAAATTTTTTAGTTCTCCAGAAAAAATTACCTGTTTCTTTATATTGAGGTCTGATACAAGTTTTTGAAGACGTTTTAAGTCTGGACCACCTCCAACAATTAATAGTTTTGAATCTGGAATTTTTTTTATTACAATTGCGAAACTTTTGATCAAGGTTTCGATATTTTTTTCAAGGCTAACTCTGCCAACATATAAAATTATTTTAGATTTTGAGAGTGAATATTTTTTAATAAAGTCTTTTTGCTGTTCCTTGTATAACTCCACATTTAAAAAATTGACAGCATTTCTAATAACGTTTATAGGGCCAGAAAAATCGTGACCTAGAAGATCATTTTTAACAAAACTTGAAGGGGTAACTACGACGTCTGCTCGATCATAAAATGTTTTAGCCAATGACCACAACATTTTTTGAACTGTCCCAACACCTCGATTCTTGATTCCCCAAACTCGCAAATATTCTGGCTCCATGAAATATCCATGAAAAGCGGCTACAGATTTTATGTTAACTAGTTTAGAGTAAAAAAGACCAATACTTCCGACTGTTCCAGGACCAATTATATGAACAATATCTGGAGAAAACTTTTTCAAGACACTAAAAAGCTCCCTAGAAAACATACCCAACATTAATTCTGGATAAACAACCGCAGGAATTGAAGGCAAAAAAATAATTTTAATGCCTTTTAGCTTCACTGTTTTACTTCCTTTTGCCTTTGGAGTAATTACTAGAACCTCATGTCCTTGTTTTACAAATTCTTGAGTCAAGTGAACCAAACTATTGGTGACACCATCAACGTGTGGCAAAAACATATCAGCAAAAACGGCAATTTTCATAGGCTATATTATACTAAAATTTATCTAACTCGTTAATTTGAGTTGCGTCCGTCCAGTTTTTATCATCTCTAAACTTGATTAATCTTGGAAAACGCATTGCAAAGCCCGCCGTATGACTTGGTGATTTGGTAATTTCATCGGCAGCAATCTCTACCACCAGTTCAGGGATTAACCAAACATCTGGCAACAAAATTTTTGCTACTTCATAATTATCTGGTTTTTCTTTGGTTTCCAACAAATCTATGCGCTTCTTCAAATCTTTAAACTGCTCATCAGTTAGACCCGTACCAACTTTGCCAATTGTTTTGACTTCTTGTTTCTCATTAAGAACTCCCGCCAAAAATGCTCCCACTCCAAATTGTGAGCGTTTACCCCGTCCAAAATAATAACCCATAACAACTAAATCTAAAGTATCTTTCAGTTTTCCTGAAGTACCTTCTTCCTCTTTTATTTTAACCCACTGCCAACCTTTTCTGCCACTTTTATAACTAGAATTTCGCTGCTTCATTACAGCTCCTTCCAGCCCACTCCCCAACTGTAACCCATGAAATTCTTTTAGAATCTTCGGGTCGCTAATCACCGAAGCTTTTGTATACCTAATGGTGTCATTATCTTTGAATAGATCTCTTAGTAGCTCTTTTCTTGATTGCAACTTTTCATCTAAAAGAGAGCTATTGTTTAAAAATAAACAATCAAAAACATAAAATCTTATGGGTACTTTTTTTGACTGTTCTACCACTAAGTGCTTTCGTTTTCTGGTAATTGTTTCTTGAAAAGACAATAGTTTTCCTGTCTCATTGTCATAGCCAATTGCTTCAGCATCCAAAATACAATTAGCACAATTTAAGGTTTTTGCCACAGTTTCGAGTTCCGGAAACATATGCGTAACATCTTCTAAATTTCTTGTAAACGCTCTTATGTTTATAATGTTTCCAGCAGTATCTTTGTCACCGCCCATACCTAAAATATTAAAACCATTTTTTGAATAATGAATTTGAATTCGCAGTCCATCATATTTTGGTTCAGCAAAAACTTCACCCATTTTTGCAATTATTTCTTCGGATGAATTTAATCTTTGACACAAAGCTGGAATAACTGGAGTTCCAACTACAACTAAATAATTGCTGTTTAACTTAGATGCTAATTTTGAAGGAAAATCACTTTTTGAAACTTTTTTTAGATTTCGCGAAATTTTAATATATGTTTTTGCTAATTCACCTACATCTGCTCTTTTTTGATATGCATTTTCAAGTAAGTTTCTGTGATCTTTGCTTCCAAGAACCGACCAAGATAGCGCGTCAAGCATTGTCATCGCCGAGAATCCAAGCCTAAGCTTTCCAATTACTATTCTTGCAACAAATTTTGAAGAAATAGGATCTAAATTCATCAACAATTCTGATAGTTTATTTACTTTTCTATTTTGAGAACCCGATCCATTGTCTAAAGCAATTTTTTTAAGTTTTTCGTAAACATCTAAAACTGACAGATCATTTCTTAGGTTTGCGCCACTTTTCTCAGCTATCGATCTAAATTTTGTCACAATTTCTTTTGTAGCATTGCCAACATCACCACTTTTTTTATAGTCTTTAGTAATTTTTATTATTTCTGAATCTAAAGATAATTCTTTAAAATCTGGATCAACCTCTTCAAAAAGACTTGACTCAAAATCATTTAAATTATTATTTTTGTCGAATGCACCAGCAATAGCACTCTTTGATTCTAATCTTGCCAATGCCCTAATAACCATCTTGACAGAAAGTTGAAATTCTAATGATAAATATAACGGAACCAGGCTACCTTGCATCAAATAACTTGCTTGAGTTACTTCTTCATCTTCTAATACATTAAACAAATCTGCCAACTGATACATCATTTCTAGACGAGATGGTGTGCTTTCCAATTTTTCGAGGTAATTTGAGAATTTACTAAATAACATAAGTCAGTTTAACACAACATACTTGTTGCGAAATATAATTAGAAATCAATCTACCAACTTGTAACTTACACCCTTGGTAACGCCGTGTTTTTCAATAACTTTTTTATCAATTAAATCTTTAAGATCTCTTAAGATCGTATCAACTGAGACGTTTGGTAGAACCATTTTCATGTCGTCTGACGTAACATCATCCTGATTTTGAAAAAGCTCCAATAAAATTATTTGTCTTTCTGATAGGGCAACTTGCTTACCAAGTTGTTTCTTTAATTTTAAATCTTTTGACAGTCTCATCACCTGATTTCTAATTTTATCTATTTCGATTGCGAGTCCGTAGCAAAAATATTCTAGCCAATAGCTTAAGTCATTATTTTTGCTTTGTTGAACTGACAATAAAGCCTGGTAGTAGGCTTCAACATCGCTATCAAAATATTGTTCAATAGAAAAGAATTTTTTAAAATCATAATCTAGTGAGTACATTATCAGCGATGCCATCGCTCTAGCTGTTCGGCCATTGCCCTCAATAAAAGGATGAATATAAACCAACTGATAATGAACAATTGCTGCCCTAAAAATTGGGTGAATTTGTTGAGCTTCATCGCTATTAACCCAAGTGAAAAAGTCTTCAATTAAATAAGGTATTTCCATTGAAACCGGTGGACGGTAAATAATATTTTCATTTAACGCACTTTTAATAATCACTTGTTTATCTCTGTAAACCCCAGCATATTTATCGTCAACCAAATTAGCTACAGTCAATTTGTGAATTGTTTTAAGGGTACTTTCGGTAAAAATAGTCTTTAAATTTCCACTTCGTTGTTTATCAATCCATGAAATAACATTTCGATAATTTAAAACCTCTTGGATATCTCTAGCTCTGGCCATAATGCCAGTTTTTTCAGCTATTTCGGATGTATCGACAATGTTTTCCATTCTAACAACTTGCTGAGCCTGTTCCTTTGTTAGATCGTTTCCCTCAATTTTAGTGCCATAATGAACAGTTCTAGTAAATGCCTCATCTCTAAATTTTGCCTCCCATGCAGGAACCAAAGGAGAATGATCAATAAGAGTCTTTGAAGACTCAATTCTTGAAATATAAGTAAGAAGATTGCTTGTAATTTTGAACTCTGGCTGGTACATCTAAGGACAGAGTATAACTTATTATTGCAAATTTTGCAGAGATAAAATCTAACCCAATGCTTTATCAACCATATAATTCACTATGGGTACCAATTAAACCAAAAATAATTACCACTTCACCTTTTTTTAAATAAAGTGCTCTTAAATCACCACTTATATTCATACTCCAATATCCCTTAAAGAAACCTTTTAATGGATGAATTCGCAGTTTGTGATTAGTTGGTTCAATTAAAAAAAGTCTAAGACGATCGTCAAACTGCTGTTGAAATTTTTGAGGTAATTTTTTGTATTGTTTTTTAAACTTTAGAGCATACTGAATAGTCATAAATAAACATTATTTTTTAAGATCTACCAAAAAATCATCGGCATTATTAAACTGGTCACTAACTTTGCCAGATTTTAATTCAGCTTCTACTTCAGATATAAAATCCTCCAGGTTGGGAGTCATCTTTTCGGGAGCATATAACTCAATACGTCCAGTAACTATAACTTGACGCAGATATGCATTAATCATAGTACTCAAAGAAATTCCAATACTCTGAGCAATTTGCTGTGCCGCATTCTTCACATCTTTATCAGTTCTTACGCTAATTACTGTATTCATACTACATAGTATATACTTTGTAGTATGAATGTCAATAAGGATCATTAAAGGTTTATTTCACAGCTTTCCAAAAAACTTTGGGAATTATCTCAACTAAATCTGAAGTATTAAAATATGGACCTACGGATTTGTATAATTCATCACCCGCTTTTTTGTTGATATAGCTACCAACAACCGCCGCCGTTACTTGATCATGAGTGCAATAAAGAGCCGCAACTAAACCGGCTAAGGAATCGCCACTACCACCTTTAGTCATGCCTGCGTTACCACCCTCAACTTCTATTATTTGTCTTTTCTCCGATGTTTCTACGTCTGCTAATAACTGTTTTCCATCAACACTTGTAAAAGTAATTTTATCAATTTTACCTTTTAGCAAAATAGTGGCCTCAAGTTTACTAATATCTAGACCAACACTCTTAAATGAGTCTTCAAGTTTAATCATCTCATGCTTGTGAGGCGTAATAATATGATTTTTATTTAATAACTTAGGTTCAATCACCTGAAGCGCGCCTGCATCTATGACCCATTTTTTGTCTGGAAATTCACTTATTAATTTGTCAACAAAGTCTTTTGTTTTTTTATCTCTAACCAATCCTGGTCCAATTAAAATGCAATCTGCTTCATCAATGTAGCTCTCAACTTCGCCACGCGGAACAACAATTCCATTCCAAAAATCACCTTTAACCTCTTTTATCAGATCATTATTATCTGGAACTGAAGAATAAAAAACCATATCAACAAACTTTGAAGCAACGTCTAGGCTCCATTTACTAGCAGCATGAAAAAGCTCAGAACCGCCAATTAGCAACAGCTTCCCATTCTGGCCTTTGTGAGAGTCATCGGAAGGAAGTTTAATATTCTTCAAGTAATTTTTAACTTCTGTGTTCATATATTTTCTATAATATTTTTATGTTATTGTAGCTAAATTTAATAAAATGTGTACATAAGTGAGCAATCAGCGAGTTGTCGCTTTAGCTGTCAATATAGAGCGTATGCTCACGTTGTATATATTTTATTCAACGAAGCTACAACCTAACTACAATACTATCTTCAGAATGTTTCTGTATTTCAGTAATTAGACTTTCGTCTGTCGTTGTTACCACTGACTGATAATTCTTTAAAACACTTAGCGCCAACACCTTGCTCTCATCATCTAGTTCTGACAAAATATCATCCAGTAATAATAGCGTTTTTTTATTTCCAGCAATAGTCGCTAAATATTCTATCTCACAAAATTTTAACCACAATACTCCAAGTCTCTGTTGACCTCTTGAACCGAATGTATCAAGACGCAGTCTTCTACCTTTTTGAGTCAAAAATACGATAATATCATCTTTGTGGGGACCGACTAGCGTATGGCCAGCGGCAATCTCCCGATCAAGATATTGATTAATTTTTTTGTCGGAAATTATCGACGGATCATACTCTATTTCAAAATTAACTGGAAACTCAACTCCTGTGAAACTAGCTACAAAATCTTTTCTATATTTTTGTAAAATTTCTCCATACCTAGACAAATTAATGTTCCAATATTGTAAACTCGTTTTTGGTTGTTCTCTCTCGCGCACCTGTAACAATAATTTATTTCTTCTTCTTAGTGTTTGTTCATAACTTTTAAATGTAACTTCGTATTCAGGATGAATCATAGAAAGCAATGTGTCGAGAAAAATTCGTCTCCTTGACGGAGAACCCTCAATCAATCTCATGTCTTCAGGTCGAAAAACAACAGTATAAAATTTCCTAATCGCATCTTTCTTTCTACGCTTAACACCATTTACTGAAAAAAGTCGGTACTGAGTTTTTTTACCGTTTACCTCACTTCTGGTAATGATTATTTCAATTTCATCTTTTTCAGCTAAACTTCCTTCTGATTCATAATTAATAATTCCCTTAACTCTTGCTAAATCGGCCTCAAAATTTATCATTTCCTCAACCCTGCCAGCTCTGAAACTATTCCCAGTCGAAAGTAGTGAAAGCGCTTCAATAATACTTGTTTTACCAATAGCATTATCGCCAACAATAATTGTTGTTTTACTTGTAAATTTTAATGTAAAACTTATGTGTGAACGAAGATTTTGAAGCGCGAGACCTGTAATGACCATAGTTGAGTTACTATAACATCTTGATCTAATAAAAACACTACAGTTGGTGTAAAAATTTGGCTGTATAAGCTACTAAAACTACTGCTTTACAAAAAGCTATGCTGGTAATAAAATATTACTAGTATGAAAATAGGAAAACTAACACACACCAACACCAAAGGACAGCTAGTAATTCCGCAAGAGTATAGAGAACTACTTGGCATAAATAGTGAAGTTACTTTAAATATTATTTTACAAAAAACAGGACTTTTTATTCAACCAATAAAAAAAGTAATTCCAGAAATAACGGGAGAAAACATGTACACAAAAACCCTAGAAAAAACTGCTGGAGCCTGGAGAGAAGACCTTCAAAATTCTAACGATATTGATTCAAAAACAAAAAAGAGAAATCTTGAGCTCGAAGCTTCTAAAGCAAGAAAAAAACAATGGTAATTTTAGATACAAATATTATTATTGATCACTTGAGACAAAAACCGGGTACAAAATCTTATTTAGCAAAAATAAATGATGCTGAAGGAAAAGACGACTTGGCTATCTCTATCATTACGATTCAAGAACTATTCGAGGGTAAAAGCACTTTAGATCAGCAAAAAACTACAGAACTTCTGGCAATTCTTTCTCCACTTAAAATCTTTGAATATAATTTAGAAGTTGCACAAAAGGCAGGAGAGATTGCCAGAGATTTAAAAAATCCAATCGAATTTGCAGATTCTGCAATTGCTGCAACTTGTATTTTTAATAATTGCCAGCTTTTAACTCTAAATAAAAAACATTTTCAGAATATTCTAGATTTAGAATTTTATAGTCAGACGTAATTTCATCTCACACCCCTATTTTTTTTCAATATTAAAGAGACCACTTTTTAGTGAAACTGCCCCTGGAGCTCTAATATTGAAAACTTTATAGAAATCATTACCATTTATTGTCACAGAATTACCGTCTGCTTGAAATATAACGCTTGCGGTTACTCCATTATTGCCATAAGTTACTGAAACTCCAGTCACACTCGAATAACCTTTTCCTAAACTAGCAGCTTTATTCCTTAATTCATCAATTGAATAAGGATTGCCTCCCCAACAAGAACCAATTGCTCCAACACGATCATCACTTTGACCATGCTCTACCAATACTACCCAAGCATTAATAATATCTGCCATTTCTCCGCTTGTCAGCCAAGGGTGACTACTTCCACAGCTATCACCACTGCGTTTTTTATACCAAGCTTTGTAAAACCAAGGACTACCAGCAATTTTTTCATAAGCCTGACTAGTCCAACCACTTTGGCCATTTTTAGTGTCCCAAAATGCTGGAGTACTATATCCAGAATTATAACTAGATGAATATGATTCTTGATATCCTCCAGAACTAGCAGCATATTGAGCCCAAAGAGGACTTCCGTTTGCCATCATTACCCAACCAGAAGTTTCATTTACTGCTTGTTCCCAATTCCCTCCCTTGTTAACTGGTTTATAGACTTGGCAACTCTCGGTCATACAAATACAACCTCTATTTTTTACAGTGGCCAAAGCATAACTTTTTGCAGCAACAGCTTGTGCTTTTAGTGCCTCCATGCCCCCATCGTCCCCCCATGAACTAGGAACCTCATATATTCTATTTGCATAAGTCTCTAAATCAACCGATCCTTGATCGCAAATTAAACTACCATTAACATATCTTCCCAACGTAATAGTTTCATTTGGATAATCTTTTTTTATCTCTATTCCGCTTCCATAATAAGCTTTCAAAATATCTTCTGCTGTTTGACCATCTTTTGACCGACCATATGCTCCATATTGACTCAAACCTTTAAAATGTGGAGCTCCAAAACTAAAAGCAGCAAAAGCTGGCGAAAACCCTGGATTATAATCTGGTCTACTAGCTGGATCATCTGCTGGTGGAACATCTCCAACAGTAGTTTGAAAAGTTCCAGATTTTTCGTTTAAAATCTCTTGTTGACGAGCAGACAGTGCGGCGATTTGGCCACCAAGCGCCTGTTGATAATCCTTAGCCTTGTTAATTTCAACTTTAAAAAAAGCTGCCTGTTCGTCTAATTGTTTTTCAAGTGCAGCTAAAGTAATTTGATCCAACTCAAGTTTTTTCTTGTCTTTCTGAAGCTCTCTGATATCCTCACCTATCGCTCGAATAAATTGATTATCTTGATTTTTAACCGAATCTCGATAAGCAAGATCTTTGGTTAAATCAGCAGCATTATTACTAGCTAAAATTGAAATTATTGGAGAAAAAGTTCTAATTCTTTTATATTGTTGAGCAATTCTTTTAGAAAAAATTTGATACTGAAGGGCCAAATCAACTTCACGATCGCCAATTTTTATAGCGAGTGCTTTTGCTTCATTTTTTGCTACTTCAATTGAATATCTTGCATTTTGGATTCTTTTTTCTAAAGAACCAACTTCAGACTCCAAAGGCTTAGTAGCATCTTCGGAAAGTTGCTTAAGATGTTCGAGTTCATCAATTTGTTTTTGAAGATCATCAACTTCTTCGGCATAAACCTGAAAAAGTGATATTTTTGATAATATATTAAATATTTCTGTTCTATTACTCAAAACCGCAATAAAAACTAGGAATACGAAAATTTGAGTAACTAATTTTAATTTTTTCATAAATAACTGACATAAATCATTTTGATCAATAGACTTGTTTCGAGATAAAATTATTGTCAATTTTGCATATATTTGAGAAAGTGCTGTAACCTTTTATCTAGAAACAAGTCTAATTGTAACTGACTCTCGAAGAGTTTTATAGTGGGTTAAGTTATTTTATAAATAAGCGCTGGCAACTCGGCTCAGGTTACAGTACAATAAAGCTTACATTTTGTACAAAAAAAATAAATACCTAATCATGAAAAAAATACTTGAGATTTTGGTCGTTTTTGCTCTTGGATTTTTTGCATCTGCACAAACAGGGAAGATTTATGCCGGTGATTGTTCAGGTTTTAATTTTGTGGGTGACGCTGGAGGTCCCTTTAGTGCAGGAGTTGCCTCTAATAAAATAGCTTTTAAACTTACTAATGTTAGCGATGACAATTATAAATTTCATTTTAGATCAGTATTGGACAATGGAGCAATTGTGATTAAAGTGATATCTAAATCCGGAATTGGTGGTGAACTCAATTTTTCAACTAACGACCCAGATCTTTTTCAAGTAGGAACCTGGAGTATTCAAGTCGTCAAACCTGGTACCATTTTCTTATGTGATTTAGATACCTATTTAGTAACTGGACCCTATTGCGGTCCAGTTTTTGCAAGTCAAACTGGTAGAGATGACTCTACCGCTGGTGGAGTTTGTTATTATAGTCCAGACGGTGGATGTATTGATTCCACTCATGACGTTCTAATTACCTCTACAGTCTACAGTTCAGATGGTAGCCCATATCCAGATAATATTATACAAAACTTAATACCAGGAGGAAGCAAGAATGGATCGTCACCAGATGGAATTCTTGAATCAAATTTTGGAGCTCTAGACGCGAAAAATTACAGTGTCAAAATACAGACTGGACTTATCACCGGTGTACTTTGTACCTATGATTTTGAAGTTATGGGAAGCTGCGAAGGTGTAGAAGATCAATGTATGGAAGAGCCAGAACCGATATCTGAAGGTCCAGACGTATTTTCACTTTGTGACCAGATTCCTAAAGAAAATGTCGAACAAAGAACCGCCTGTATGGATTGCACCGAAGGAACTGAAGAAGAAGAAGAAGACGCCGGAGTCTGGACAGCTATTGGGTGTATCAAAAGAGATCCTCAGATTATCATTAAAAAATTAATTACTGTAAGTCTTCAAGTTGGCGGAGGCTTTACACTCATAACTTTTTTAGTAGCTGGGTTTATATTTAGCACATCCCAAGGAAGCCCAGAAAGAGTGAAAAGTGCCAAAGAAATGATGACTGCCTCTGTTATGGGTTTAATATTTGTTATATTTTCAGTTTCGGTACTTCAATTTATTGGATGGTCAGTATTGAAAATTCCAGGATTTGGAAGCTAAATAAAATGAAAAAAAACGTTTACAAAATTATCTCCATTTTTATCATTCTGCTTTTTGCGTTTTTTGTAACATCAAAAATAAATGCTCAAGAAGTAATAGAAGTAACTGCAGAAACGTTTGATGATCTAAATCCTCTTGTAATTGCTGGATCTCCTTTAGCCGGAGAATCCCCTGGTGGTCTTGTATCTAGGACGTTAAATTTTCTATTTCCACTTACTGGATTAATTCTATTTCTATTAATCAGTTGGGGCGGATTTGAAATACTTATTAGCTCTGCCGATCAAAAAGGTATGGAAGCAGGTAAAAATAGGGTAACTGCGGCTATCATTGGCTTTCTTCTTCTTTTCTCAACCTACTGGATGGCACAGATTGTTGAAATAATTTTTAGAATTAAAATACTCTAAAATTTGAGTTAAATAAAACAATTTGTTTCTTTTTTTTCTTAATAGGAAAATTAAATCTACCCACCAAACCTTCTGTTCCTTAAATAAAATTCTTCTAAAACTTCATCTAGTTTTTTTGCTGTGAAATCTGGAAAATTAAACTTTGGAAAAATGATTTCTGCATATTGATGTTGCCAAGACATAAATCCTGAAAGCCTAGTGTTATCCTCACCGGTTCTAACAATTACTTCTGGATCTGGCATATAACTAGTATCCAAATTTTCTGAAATTAATTTTTCATCAATTTGTTCTGGCTTTAATTTTCCATCAGCAACTTTTTTAGCGATCTTTTGCATAGTTCGCTTGATTTCGTCTCGACCACCATAATTCATTGCCAAGGTAACTGTGAATTGTTTTCCAGTATTTTTTAAAACATTTTTTTTGGTTTTTTCAACACCTTTTTTAATTCTCTCCTGAATATCTTTCTCAAAACCATTAATGTCTCCAATCATTTTAACTCTTATTCCTTTTTTGCTCCATTCATCCAATCTTTCATCAAAAACTTTTCTGAATAAATTCATTAAAAAATCAACTTCGATCTTTTCTCTTTTCCAATTTTCGGTGCTAAATATCCAAAACGTTAAATATTCCAAGCCTATTTCAATACTGCGATCTATTAAAGTTTCAAAAACTTCATTAACCGCTTTTTCGTGACCCATGAAAACTTTGAGACCTCTTTTTCTAGCCCAAGTTCTGTTGCCATCACAAATGATAGCGACATGTTTTGGTGGAATATTTTTTTTCATTTTTAACATTTAATTAATTTATATTCGACTGTATTGAGTATATTAAAACAAGTGATCTTCTAAATATTCTGGTTTACCTCCAACTTTTGCAGTCAGTGTTTTTTTAACTAAGTCTAAACTATCCAATCTGTTTTGAACTTTTTCTTCAAACTCTGGCAATGTTAAAACATGAACATTAAAGCCAGTGTTGATTGTAAAATAGCACTCAATTCCTTCGGCTCTCATCTTTTGAACTTCATGAATAATTTGCAAAGTTCCTGGATACCACAAAACCATAGGTGGTTGGCTTGTTAATAAAATACTATGAAATTCTAGACACTCTGCTTCAATTAAAGATCCAAGCGAAGAAAAATCCTTCTTTTCTATAAATTTTTTTGTATCTTCAATTTTTTGTTTGATATTTTTTTGTCTAGCTTCGAAAAATATGCTTGATCCCGCTAATGTATGGCCTTCTGTTGATGAAATTTTTTTCTTTCCAAAATCAACAACAGCCACAATGTCTCTAATATCCCAATATTTTTGATCAAAGATTGTTTTTGAATACGAGGTTTCGGAAGTTTCTCCGTCAAGCCATTCTACAAATCCGCCTAAAGCACACCTGCAAGCGGTTCCAGACGCCTGTCGACTTAAAATACTTAATTCTTTTTCATTTAAATCTAAACCAATAGCTTTGGTGGCGGCAAAAGTTAAAGCAGCCATTCCAGATCCAGAACTAGAAAGACCTGTACTTCTTGGAAATGAGTTTTCTGATACTACTTTGGCAAATTGATTGGAGTTGGATATGTTTTGTTCTTTTGCTAAAGCTCTAATTTTATCTAAATGTTTAATCACTCTTTTTAATTCAATTGAAGTAGAATCTATAATTTCTCCTTCTATGCTTAACTCATCTGCTGATAATTCTGGAATAAACTCAACTGTTGTAATCGTGTCTAGACCTTCTAACTTGATAGAAATACTCCCATTTTCAGGAAGTCTTAGAATTTCATCTTTTTTGCCCCAATACTTTACTAAAGATATATCGCTTGATGCCTTGACGGTTGATTTGTTTAATTCCATAAAAATCCTCAACTTATTATACTAAAAACAGAGTGTGATATTTTAATTATTTTTCAACCCGCACACCCTCAACATTTGTTTGTACTTTTATTACTTGACCTCCAGAACGAGTTATTGCTTCCTCAACATCTACAACTTTATTAGTTGGAGTTAACGCAATCATACAATCTCCAATTCCAGCTCCTGACAACTTAGCTCCCCACGCTCCAGCGTCGCGCGCAGCATAAATCATTGCAGACAATTTTGCACTTCCGACACCCAATGCTTCCAGCATTCCTTGGTCAAAATTCATTAGCTCTCCAACAACCGGTAAAGTTTTTGCCATAAACGCAACCTTAGTGGCTTCAACCATTTTACCAATGTGCATATAGATTGAGTCTATCAAATCTGGGTGGCGAGATGCTTTTTCTGCAACTGCCTGTATCAGAGTTACTGTATCTGCTTTTATGCCTGTGTAACCAACAACTAAAGGCAACTCCTTAATTTCTATTGGCTCTATCACTTTTCCCCCAGTAACAAAATATAATGTACCCCCATAAATAGCAGCCGCAACATCAAATCCTGAACCTTTTCCCTGAATATCAAGAACTGTTTGATATGCTAAATTAAAAATATCTTTATTTGATAGTTTAATATCAAATATAACAGCTAAACCCTTAATCACGCATACTGTTGATGCAGAAGAAGATCCAAATCCAAACTGTGATGAAAATTCTGATTTAGTCTTTATTCGAATGCCTGAATTTATCTTATATTTTTCATTAAAATTTTTAACCGCCATCTCCACAAATTTTGCACCTTTTGAGATATCTCCCAAACCTAGGTCTGTTAATGATTTACTATAACCAGTTACTCCAACATCTTCAGCCTCAAGTTCAAGTCTTTTTTCAGATATTATCTCTAGCGTAACACTAAGTCTTTGTCCTACTGCTGTCACTATGCACGGACGATTGTAAACTACGGCATGTTCTCCAAGAAGCATAAGCTTTCCTGGTGCTGAAACAGTTACTTGTTTTTTCATAGATTATCTCCTAAATAATAATTTTTTATTAATTTGTTTTTTCTTAACTAAGTTTTATTGCTTTGAGTACAACTAACGGGTAATCAATTTTTAAACCATCTGAATCTTGACGTATATTAAACACTTCTTTTATGTGATCTGGCGCATCTACTATCTTTTGATTTAATTTACCTAATTGTTCCTCTGTTACCTGTTTGCTTTTCTTCCATGCACTTGTATTAACATAGCTTACTGATCTACCAAAAACCTCTGTCTTAAAACCAGCCTTTTCTAATAACTCAATCCATTCTGATTCTGATGGAATATTACATTTTCCTTCAGTTTGTGGATTTCTGCCACTAAGTTCTTGTTTTAAAGCATGTTGAGCATTTAGCCACTCACCCGTACCTTCTGGAGATATCATGTCTGCTACAATCAGACATCCGTTAGGTTTTAAAATTCTGAATAATCCTTCAATAACTTCTGGTTGAACATCAGCGGTTAAATCCTTAATACCAAAACGCACAACAACAACATCAAATGATTCATAAACAATAGGCAATGACTGAACCTCAGCAAGTATACGTAAATTTGACACTTCTGGTGATATTTTCGAAAGCTGAGAGCCTGCAAAATCTAAACAATAATAATTAGCAGGAGATTTGTTTACCAATTCACCTGTCAACTTCCCTGGACCAGACATAAGATCTAATACCTTTGGGTCTTCTGATGTTTCATTTAATCCTGTAGCAAGGTAAATTATTTCTACAAATGATTTATCGCGATATATTGTAGGAGCTGCATCAAAAGTACGTTTATTATATGCTTCTTTCAGATTAAAATTTTCTTTTCTCATAATAATATTTGTAAGTATAAAAAATCTATTTTATTTCAATTTTGTAACTTTCTATAGTATTTTGACTTAAAAATTCTTTCAATCCATCTTTATTTGGATGATATGCCAAAATCCAACCAGAACCTTTTTTGACTCCACCCGCACCTGTAATTTTTGCAAATCCTCCCTGATTTTCAATTTCTTTAATCATATTTTTTGCTTTCAAACTAACCACACCAAGTTTTTCTAATAATCTTTCGTTTTGAGTAAGTAAACATGGATCAAAATTTTTATCTTTAATACTCTCAATCATATTGAAAGTAACTCGGCCGATATCTTTAATTATTTTTGAATTATTTTTGTTTGATTCTACCTTTGTTTTTACAAGGCTTACCATTTCACCCGTACTTTCTTCAGGTTTTCCAGAATTAACTAAAATAAAGTCCATTTTAGAAAAACTTTTTAGCATCTTTCTTTTTCCTTTTCTAAATATTTGAACTCCCCCAAATACAACTGCAGAAGGATCAGTCCCACTTGAATTACCATGAATAAATTTTTCAGCCTGCCAAACTAAATTAAAAATTTCTTCTTCTGGTAAAATTAAATTGAAATGATTGAGCAAACATAAAAAAACCACATGTGCATATGCAGCTGAAGATCCCAGCCCAGATTTTCTAGGTAAATTCGAAGTTACTTTTATTTCCAAGTTATCTGTATTTAGATTTTTGCTTGAAAATTTTTCTTTAAAAATTTTAAAAATATGATTCAAATATCCTGCCTTTGAATTTTTATTAACTTCTTTCGTTCTCTCTTCCACACTAGCCTTAATACCTAAGTTAATTGCAGATATTAAAGCAGGTTCTCCATAAACAACACTATGTTCTCCACTCAAAATAACTTTTCCAGATGAAAAAAAGATTTTGCTTTTTGAATTATTAATCATATTTGTCAGTTATTTTTTTAATACCAACTTAATTCCATAATTTATCAGAGAAGAATTATTTGAATCACTCACTTTTCTAAAAACAAACTCTACCTTGTCACCTTTTTTAAGCTCAATACCTTTTTCACCCATAAATTCATATCTTTCACCGTCCATTTCGACAATTGCGAAACAATAAGGAAGAAAAGACTGCAACTCTGGAGATGTTACTTCTACTCTAGTCACAAAAACTACCTCTCCTAATTTTCCAACAAAATTATTCCAATTTTTATTTTTACGCCAATAGTTAGCAGGATTAAGTAGCATATTATTTCTCCAAGATATGAACTACTACTGTTGCTCCGCTTCCACCAACATTATGCGCAAGTGCATATTTAAAATTCATTATTTTTTTTGATCGGTCTGTTTTAACTTTAATTCCATTCTCAAGTAACTCTGCTAAATATGCCACTTGTTTAACTCCAGTAGCACCGACAGGATGTCCGCACGCTTTTAATCCTCCAGAAGGATTAATTAAAACTTTTCCACCAAAGGTGGTTTGCCCATCAAGCGTTGCCTGACCGCCAGTGCCTTTTTTGAAAAATCCTAAATCCTCAATCGCTAAAATTTCTGCGATCGTAAAACAATCGTGAACTTCGGCGACCTCAATATCTTTTGAGGTTAGACCCGCTTGTTTAAAGGCATCTTTTGCTGCCTTAATTGTGGCATTAAGACTAGTTAAACTTTTTCTATTAGCCAAACTTAAAAAATCTTGAGCATGACCCATGCCAATAATTTTTGGCTTATTTTTATAGTTGACTGTTTTACCATCCAATAATTTTCCCGAATCTTTTGTACTTAAAATCACCGCACTTGATCCATCTGAAACCGGTGAGCAATCGAGTAATCGTAAAGGATCTGCTACCATCGAACTCTGACTTACTTGCTCCAAAGTAAATAATTTATTAAAATGGGCTTTAGAATTGGTTAATGCATGGGCATGATTTTTAACTGAGACTGCTGATAATTGTTCACGTGTAGTTCCATATTTATGCATATGAGCTTTAGCTAATAATGCATACAAAGCTGGAAAAGTGCTCCCATACTCAAAATTATAGTCAGAAGCCGATGATAAAACCTTAGTTGCTTCATTAGAATTAAAATCAGTCATTTTTTCTACACCTAGAACCATTACTGTTTTATATCTGCCAGAATTTAATGCATCTTGGGCTGTAATCATCGCCAAACTGCCAGAAGCGCAGGCTCCCTCTACTCTAATAGATGGAGGAAAATGTTCAAATAATTCACTCACAACTGCATTTAAATGCAACTGATTATTAAATATTCCTGAAGCCATGTTGGCAATATAAACTGCCTCAATTTCTTTTGGATCAAAATCGCCATCCTTTGAAACATTCTTAAGAACTCCAAAAACTGCCTCTTTTATTAAATCATTAAGTGACTTATCCCAAAGCTCACCAAAATGATCGGAGATAAATGAGCCAACTATCTTTACCGATTTTATTTCTCTAACCGCGTTTTTATCAGTTTGTTTTTTCATAATTTTATGTCCCAACTACCTTTATGTCCTAGCTATTCTGTGTTTTTAATATAGGTGTGATAACTCACTTCTTTCATACTTTCAATTTGGTTTCTCAAAAATCTTTTCCAAGTTTTTCTTTTCTTTTCCAAAAGGCTGGTTGTCTCAAATGCAAATGCGTCACTGCCTGACCCAGAACCATACGAAACCATCAGAATTTTCTGTCCTTTTGTAGCAATATCTAAAACTGAAGATAAGGCAATTAAACTAGCTGCAGAATAAACGTTACCAATTTTATCAACCACCAAACTTGGTTTGAGTTGTTCGGGGGTAAAACCTAAGCTTTTAGCAATCATTTTTGGGAATTTGGCATTGGGTGTATGAAAAACACAGTAATCAAAATCTTTAGGCTTCATCTTTAAATCGGCCATAATTTTTTTGGCAGCCAAAGCAATGTGATAAAAATATGCAGGCTCACCACTAAATCTTCCAGCATGCTCTGGATACTTCATCCTTGGTCTTCTCCAAAAATCTGGGGTGTCTGTGGCAACTGAAGCTGTGCCCAATAGTTTTGCAATAATATTTTGTGTCCCTACTAAAAACGCTGCTGATCCTGCTCCAGCCGTATATTCTAATACATCTCCTGGACGTGATTGAGCTGTATCTGATCCAATGGCTAAACCATTTTTTGAGATTCCTGAACCAATATAAGCAAAACAGATTTGCAAAGCTTGAGTTCCAGCCTTACAAGCAAACTGTAAATCTGCCATTGATAAATTATCAGAAAGTCCAAGAGCTTGTTTTACCATTGTTCCAGTTGGCTTAACTGCATACGGATGACTTTCACTACCAATAAACAAACAACTAATGTCATTTTTGTTATTACTCTTTGAATCACTAAAAAATCTTTTAATAGCCTGCGAGCCAGATTGAACAGATATTGTTGTCGTATCTTCGTCAATCGATGGAACACTTTTTTGAAAAACTCCTAATGACTTATATATATCGGATCCAAATTTTTCCTGAGCTGCTTCAATATTTTTCCCTGTAACAAAATTACCGGGAATGTATGATCCATAGGAAACTATTCCTAAATCGCTTGTATTATTCATGTTATAAATTTGTGGTTCGACCACGTAGATTAAAGTTGCATCTAGCTAACTTTTGATGAGCGCTCGCTAATGAATTATTGGTGAGAGCGCATAAACCAGAAATTTCGCCTGCTAAAGCTGCAACACCTGCACAAAGAGCTAAAATTGTTGAACTGGCAAGATTATTTTCTTTATCGTTCCCAGATAAAATTAATGATCTTGCTTGTGTTTGCTTTGGTAGCCAAGTTCCACCACCAATACTCCCCACACTGACAGTTGGCAACGTTAGAGCCACATAAAGACCGTCACCATCTTCTTCAAAAGTTACGGATGACTCGCTACCTCCCACGACATGTGCTGGATCCTGGCCGGTTGCTATATAAAATGCAGCCAAAGCATTTGCCACATGCATATTTTGCGCCATCGAACCAGCCACATTGCTTCCAACTAAATTTTTGGCTACATGGCTTTTGACCAAATCTTTTGCATTTACATCAAAAATATCCGCCAAAATTTCTTTTGATAAAAAAGCCTCGAGTTCAACATTGAATCCTCTGCCAAACATACGATTTAGCACAGAATCTTTTTTATCAGTACAGACATTTCCTGACAACGAAAGCAACTTTACTTTTTTATGATCTTCCTCAATCTTATTCCAAGCATATTTAAGAGCAATTGTTACCATATTCATGCCCATAGCTTCTTGCGTATCAAAGCTGAATCTTAAGTAAACATGCCTGCCTCTTATAAATGACTGATAAGTTAAAAACTTAAGATGTTTACTTGTGCTTTCACAATAGTCGGCAAATGTCTTAATATTTTTATTCATCCAATCAATAAATTTATAAGCCTCTAGTGTACTGTCGCATCTGAATACTAGCGCACGTGCCATACCTACTTTGTTTATCACAACTGAAAGATTGTCGGCTAAATTAAGAGCTTTACAGCCCCTATTTATTGAAGCGACCAAAGCACCCTCAGTTGTTGCTAAAGGTATAAAAATATCATCAATTGATGATATTTCACCTTCTTTGTTAGCATCAATAAAATTTTTAACTTTAACTGGCCCCACTAATCCAACTGGTATTTCAATACTACCAATCATGTTTTCGCAATTGCTGCTTCCAGCTTTTTCTACAGGAAAATTAATATCAAAAAGTTCTTGGAAATCTCCAACTCGAGAACTTTTGACTAGTTCTTGCCTTTTCACGACTTTTTCAACTTCAGAAAGATTCTCATCTCTGATATACAAACTAAATTTATGGGCCATAACAACTTAGTCGTAAATTTGATGTGAAATCATGCAACTTTTTTAATTCTTCAGAAAGTCTTAAATCCTTCAACATCATACAAGCCCAAGGTGCTAAAAAAACTTTTTCTTCATTAATAGTTATTTCGCAAGGAGCTGTTTTTTGTTGAAGTTCATCCAAATCCATTATTAAAGTTTGTTCGGGTGAAGCAATTGAAGTCTTAAGATTAATTTGAGTAACTAGATCATCAAAGTTGACCCAAGCAACTCTAGCAACTTCATTTTCATTAATAATAATTTTCCCGTTGTAACTCCCAACATACACTTGATCAAATTCATGCTCACCATATTTATCATTACAATAGGCTTTATACACAAATTTATAAATTGGTTGAATTTCTCCATCCAAATCTCCATATAAAATGCCAATTTCTTCTCTTAGTCTTCTTTTAGCACAGTCAAAATAAATTTCAGAAGGTCTCAAGTTTCCACAAATAGCATTTGCCCACCAGCCAGCACCAACAATTTTTTTAGCACTTCTTTCTTGCAATAAAACCTGACCTTTTTTATTTATTAGCCATACAGAAGAACACCGGTGGAGTTTCGCAGGGTGTTCGTGGGCCTCAAATTTATCCATTTGTCCAATGGGTTCATTATCTGGATTTACTAATAAAACTTCATCGTCATGCACTGTCGATATATTCATGATTTTTTCCTATATGCTGAGCTAAATCTAATTAGTAAATAAAATAATAATAATTGCCAATAAATACAGTAGAACGAAATAACGTTTGAAACAAAACTTAGCCAATCACAATTAATAACAACACTTTGAGAACAAGAGAAAACAAACCTAACCAGCGGAACAATCATAATTTTCCATAACACCGTAGTTACCATTAATAATAAACTTGGCAATAAAGACATCCAAACAAAAATTTTCTCCCTTACCAAGGCTTGCATCGTTTGATATGGATGTAAAACTAATCCAACTGAGATTTGACCAAGAGAATATGTGGTTGAGAGAATTAATTTGCGTTTTTTCATATCAACTCCACCAAAATTGTTGATAAAACAGATAATATTAATAATGTTTGCCAGGAATGTATCCCAATAAAAGAAGTAATTTCATCCAAAAATTCTGGAAAAATTCTTTCCTCATTCAGTTTTTTTTGAGTTGTTGCTTCTTTTTGCAGTTCTTTTAAAAAATCATTTTTCATCGTTATATTTATCTGTTTATTCCACCCACAGACACCTGAATTCTCGTCTTGCCCTAAAAAGATCTGACTCTACTGATTTGATGCTTTTCCCCATCTCTTTTGCGATTAATGACACCTTTTTTCCATCAACATACTTTAACATTAAGAGTTCCCCATAATTACTCTTCATATTTTTTAACACCAATTTTACTTTTTGAGATACTTCCTCAGAATTATCAATATCGTCTAACATTAGCAAATCAGAAAGATGCGTGGTTATTAGAGCTTTTTTTGCGTATTTTTTTCTAAAATAATCAGCAATTTCATGTTTCGCAATCGAGTTCATCCATGTCCAAATACTACATTTACCTCTGAAAAGAGGTAAATGTCTTAGACAGTTTAAAAAAGTTTGTTGAACTATTTCTTCAGAATCTTGTTTATTTGAAATTTTTCCAATCACCATTGTCACTAATCTATTTTTGTACATTTTAAACCAATAACTTACTGCTCTTGAGTCACCATACTTAAGTTTAGCTAATAGCATTTTTTCTTCCATATACTATATAATATCATTACATATGTCTTTTAAGTTAATTTCAACCGTTTTTGCAGAAGAAGCAAGCCCTTGTGGAGCAGGAGAAGGTGGTGGAATTAATCTAGGAGATTGTCTCAAACTAAGTGATAGCACAAAAATAAGTGAAGTTTACGATACTCCAGCCACTTTAATTGATATTATTATTAATAATATGTTTCCTATTACTGGAGTAATCATATTTTCGATGCTATTCTTAGCAGGCTTTAAATTTATTACCAAAGGAAAAGAAGGCATAGAAGACGCAAAAAAGATTGTAACTACAACTCTAATTGGATTTTTAGTAATGTTTTCCGCTTATTGGATTGTTCAAATAATTTCCTTATTAACTGGAATAAATATACCTGGAATAGGTGCAGACTATTAATTATGAAAAGTTTTCAATTGATTAAATCAGTATTTGCTCAAGGTGAATTTGATGCTCTTATTGGTGACGTAAGATCACCAGCTGGGGTAGGCACAATAAATATTGAATCTGGAGGCAGTGAAAATAGCATCGGTATACTTCTGCTTGTCTCAAGACTTTTAGGAATTGTAACTGTTATTGCCAGTGTTTGGGTTGCGGTAAACGTTATTTATGCCGCATACACATACTTGACTGGTGCAGGAAAACCTGCAAATCATCAAAAAGCAAGCGATATTTTAACAATGAGTATTATTGGCTTAATTCTCATTGTCAGTACTTATACGTTTGCTGGATTAATTGGATTGTTGTTTTTTGGAGATGCTGCGGCAATTATTAATCCGACAATTGCGCCAATTTAAGAACAAAAATATGCTCAACTCAATTATTATAAAGAAAATACTAACTTTAGTTTCATTTTTAATTTTAGCCATTTCATTAATTTCATTTTCCAAAACCCAACCCGCTTTTGCTGGTGCACCATGCTCTAATGGAGGTTGCTATGACAATATAAAGTGCGTTTGGGTTGTGGATGATAGCCTCCCAGCTGGTGGATACTATACTACAGGTACAGAACCATGCGGATCGGCTGTGATAGGTGGAGTAGCACCTCCACCAGCTATCGCAAATATTAATAGAATTTCTGGAAATAGTGTAGATGGAAGTGGGCTTGGTGTACTTTTATTTTTTTCCAGAGCTCTTAATTTTGGAGCAATAGTTGGAGGAATTATTGTAGTTGGAAATTTTATTGGAGCAGGATTAATGTATGTCACTGGGGCTGGAAATTCAGAAACTCATGTTAAAGTCATGAATAAAATTACCTATAGTGTTATAGGTATAATAATAATTGTTTCTACCTATACGATAGTCGGATTAATTGGTCTCATTTTCTTCAAGGACCCAGCATTCCTGCTCAAACCTAATTTATATGGAGTACGTTAGTATATAATAAATATTAGTTAATAAAATAAGTTATAAAATTATGTTTTTACCAACACTAATCGCACAATTTGGAGATGGAATTACCTCACCTTCCAAGGCATACACTGAAGGAGGAACTACCCGACCAGGAGTACTCGCTAACTTTGATTTGATTATTTCTAATTTGCTTGGTTTATTTACAATTATTGGTGCCTTAATATTTGTTGTCTACTTTTTAATTGCCGCTATTCAATGGATAACAGCCGGTGGTGATGCCGGAAAGCTCACCGAAGCTAGAGAAAAGATTATTCAAGGAGTTCTTGGTTTAGTAATTTTAGTAGCTGCTTATGGAATATTAGGATTAATTGGAACACTTGTTGGAATCGACATCCTAAACCCAGTAACTCAACTAGAAGAAATAATCCCAAAGATAGGACCATATTAATGAAAATTTTAAAATCCTTTTTATTAGGTGTGACAAGCTTTCTAAGCTTTATGACAGTTTTTATGATAACCAAAGTTTCTGCATTTAATAATCCAGTTATAAATGGAGATCTAGGTGGAAATGGCGCTGGAGGCGTTGACGCCGCTACAAGTGGAGCAACTTTTGTAAGCTATTTTGTGTCGCTATGGCAAGCTTTTATTGTCATTGGCGCTGTTATGGTCCTAATTTATTTTCTCTGGGGATCTATTGAATGGATTACAGCTGGCGCCGATACGGCCATAGTTGAAAAAGCCAGAAATAGAATTACTCAAGCAATGATTGGTTTATTCGTTCTAATTGGCTCATTTGTGATTATTGAGTTTGTTAGTCACCTTTTCTTTGGAGACGAATTCTCAATCCTAAATCTTGAATTTATTGCCCCTGCTCCTGCAGAAGAAGCAAGTCTTGAAAAATTCGATTTCTTCGCACCTCCGGTTGCATATGCGGTTGAATTAAACATTGGTGATACTGCAGCCGGTCGAAATCTTCCGGGAACAGCTGACTATAATTCAGCCGATGGAGAAGCTGGATTTGGAAAACTTTTGAGCAAAGTTTTAAATATTGTTCTGGTTATAGGAGCACTAATTGTTTTCATGTACTTAATTTGGGGTGGAGTTGAATGGATCACAGCTGGAGGTGATGCTACTAAAACTGAGGCTGCTCGAAATAAAATTACTCAGTCAATGATAGGACTGATTGTTTTAGCAGCTACAGTTGCTTTATTTATAATGATCCAGAATTTCCTCGATCTTGAAATTCTAACCTTTACTTTCTGAGCCTAAAAACTATTAATAAAAAATAAATAAACTTGACTATTTTTCCCAAAAGCAGGTATAATTAGTCATTCAGCTAAAAAACTGATATATAAAAGTAATTAAGGAGACTATGAAAAAAAGAATAAACAGCCTAGCCGTAACAGCAGTTGCTTTAGTAGCATCAAGTAGCAAGGCATTGGCAATAACAAAAATTGAGACCCCAAAAGCCTTCTTTACTGATATAGGCTCATTAATTACCAAAGCATTAGATTTTGTTTTGATTCTTGGCGCCCTACTTGTTTTCATGTACCTTATTTGGGGTGGCATTGAATGGATCACATCGGGTGGAGATAAAGGAAAGACAGAATCTGCACGTAATAAAATTACTGCTGCTATCGTTGGACTGATTGTTCTCGCATCAGCATGGGCAATCCTATTGCTAGTCCTAGGATTCTTAGACACAAACTTAGATGAATTATTCTCAAATGCTGGAGTCTAATTTGAAATCTTAATTTAGAATTTAAACCCCCGCTCGAGCGGGGGTTTTCTGATATAATTAATATACTCATTCAAAATATTCTATGAAAAATCTAAAAAAAGAAAATATAGCTCAACAAAGAATCAAGTTTCTAAAAAGACATATTTTGTTAATTTTTTTAGTTCTTATCAGCAATCTCTATACTGCCTCTCCAGTCTTTGCCCAAACAACTACTTGGACCGGAGTATGTGTTTCGGGAATTGGTGACGATCCAACAACTCATGATGTGGCAACTATCCAGGGATTAGAATGTTTGATTGCAAACATATTTACTGTCATTATTACCCTTATTGGTCTTATAGCATTTGTGATGCTTATTGTTGGATCAGTTTTATGGTTAGTATCTGGCGGTAGTGCTGAAGGCACTAAAAAGGCTCGTGACACTTTGACCTATGCCGTACTTGGAATTGTTGTTGCCTTGAGTGCATTTATAGTTTTGAACCTAATTTCAGGATTTACTGGTGTTGAAGATATTAAGCAATTTATAATCCCTACCTCAAACTCATAAATTAAATTGTATAATAAATTTGTGCCAAAACAGTTTATTGTCTCATTAATCTTTTTTACTTTTAGTTTAGTATTTTTACCATATTTTAATTTTGTTTATGCAACAGAAGAAGCAAGTGGTGGTAAATTTAATGAAAGTAGTCAATTCAATATTGAACAATATAGAACATACAACACCAAGGGTTATCCAGATTTTGATGACAAGTTCTATATCACCCCAATAAAAAATATTATCCAAGGGAATGGTCCCAGCGAACCCACTGTAGAAGGAGAATATAAAGATATAAGACTAGAACTAGCTATGACTGGTTATGAAACTTATTGTATGGCTGAAAATGTAGAGATTAATCCGCAATATAATACGGAAAAATTAATAGATTTATTTTTATATTATAATCCTCAAGGAATTAATCTTCATGCCTTCTCAACAGAAGTTCTTGGTATGAAAAATGCCAATTATCCTATTTGGAGAGATTTAGATGGTAGACAATTTTTAATGAATTCTCTTGAGGAATATTTTGGATTTAAAGATGTCTATGAAAAAGATCCTGCCAAATCAGAAGTGAACTCGGCGGCTATCAATTCTCTTCTCTCTCAAGAACAAGCATGTGTCCAGGGTTGGATAACTTTAGGAGCGGAAAGAAGAGCATGCAACAGATTGCAAGATATATCCACCTGTCAACTTACAAAAAGAATGATTCCTGGAGGCGGATTTGAAGTTCATGACATTATGGGCATGTTGAGTGATTTTACCGGGGGAGGTTGGGCCGGTGGCGATGCCCAAAAAGGTGAGGAACTAGCAATAAAGTGGTGTAATATCTTATTTTCTGAACCACCCGATCCGAATGACTCTGAATTAAACACTGTTCAAAAAGCCTTAGTAAAACCAATCAAAGAAACGATCATAAATGTTCCTACATATAGAGATAAGGGTTATAGAATTGGATTTATAGTTGCGGCCATGGAAACCAGGCAACCATTCGAACCTGCAAGCAATCCAGAAGAAGCTACGCAAATTTTTAATTTTTTCACACCAAAAACAGAAGACAAAGAATGGGATGAAGTATTAGTGGCAGCATTCAAACTTCCTGATATAGGAACAAATAAAGGACCTGGATCGTTATTTGGCCAAGAAAAATGGGACGATCCTCTAGATTTAACTAGATTGGTTTTAACTACTGATGAAGCTCACAAAACACAAGAAGGCTTGGGACATTCAGAAAGAGAAGCTGCTTTAAATGGAGCCATTGCCGCACAAGAACAAACCCCTGAAAGTAGAATTTATTGCTATGACGGTATATTTCCTGGAGGCAATGGTACAAATTCATGCCTTCTTCCCCTACCAAAGGCTCTAACTGATTTTATTAATTCCAAAAGAGTTGATTGTGAAAATGATGCCGAAGCTGCAAAAGAAATTAGTGATTTAGCAGGCTTAAGAGATGCAAGTGACACTTATGGTAAATTATTTACCAAAGCTAATGGAGGTCAAGTACTCGTAAATTTATTTTTGGGTTCTCCATATAATGCAGGAGGAGCTAGTCCAGATCTTGCTACATTAAGCAATATTGAAACTATCTGGACTATCAGAGAACCAATCTGGAGGCCACAGGTTAATAATAGTTTAGTCCATTTTTATTTGGTTTATCCAGTTGGCTATGAATTAGAAACTGTAGAAGAAGCAATTAAAGGAACTTTTTTTACACAAGCTCAAATTGCTCAGATGAATGAAGATAAAAGCATTATTAACAATTTTGAGGTCACTGGACAAACTCAAGCTCTTGATGGCGGAAAAGTTAGTTGGAAATTTGAAGATACAGATTGGATTATAAATAATCCTGGAGATTGTGGTTATGAAAAGGATGAATTTGGAGAAGTCATCATACCTAAAGTCCCAATAATCTGTAAAGAGCGTCCAAGCATTGGAATAAAACAAGATGGTGGCAAAATTGATATCTTGGGTTCAAGACTCAGTTGGTGGCTCAGAAAAGTCCAAGTTGCCTTAAGTTCCAAATTCAGTATAGCCAGTAAGTATTATGGAGCTTGCAAAACAATGGAGGAATTTCTCCTTGGAAGATGTATTGTAATCGACTCAGTCGGAGGAGACGTAGATCCAGAAACAGTGGCGGCCGTAGCACAGTGTAATGAAGTTACTCCTGGAGCATGTGATGGAATTACTTCTGGAGAAACCGCTGTGCATGTGCCTGCTCCAGGAACATGTCCAGATCCTACCGTAACTCCAAATATGTACGTTCCAGCACTTCACGAAATACCAGCGTGGTTTGATCCAAACGATCCTGCTCCAGTTTGCAATGATGACTTTTATTCTTATATTGCTTGTACATATCCAAATACCCTAGTGGCTAATCCAGTTAATGAGGAGGGAGTATTTGTGGCCAGTTCAAACATGACCGCGTGCGAATTTGTTGTGAACAAAGCAAAAGAACTAGGCTTTAGTCCTAGATTTGCCCTATCAATGTGGGCCGAGGAAACAGGTATGAGCCACATAAGAACTTCTAAAGGAGCTTTTGGAATAACTCCAACAGTTGCAGAGCCATTCCATCTTGGACAGCAAATGGACGCCCTTTATGGAACAATGTGGCATTGGAAAGATTCATATCAAAACTTTTTGGAAAAATATTCTGATGAAGAATTAAATTCTAATAAATTTTGCACAAATCCATTTTTCCCTGCCAGACTCTTCACCTATTATTGGTACTTGCATCCAAATAGTTTTGAGCCTTGCAACAATTAGAGTGGTTCTCTTCTTGTCTTTTTAGCAAGTTTTTTTAATCTAAATCGTTCTTTTTCTCTTTTTTGTGAATCGGTAATTTTCTTTGGAGAAAAACTGCCAGTTAAATCTTTGTTTTTTGGAACCTCGGCTGCAACCTTCTTATCAACATTTGTTAGTTGTTCGCCTTGTTGCTTCTTCAGTTTTTTTGTAATTCTCCTCGCCCCCGCTTTCATCAGTTTTGAAATAACATAAAAAGTATCAGCTGTTGCCGAAAATGAGCTAAAATTATTAGTTTCTTCGTTTATGCCAGTCAATAAATTAGTTGCTGACTCTGGATCAATTGGAATTTGAAGTTCATACAAAACTTGAAAAATAAATTCACTAAAAGATGAAGCGCCAGAAATGTCAAATTTGAAATTTCCAAACTCAGTTTCATAAGTATTAATATTTACTAGAGTTGCAGTGTTAAACAGATTTTCGTAGCCAAAATAAAGCTTTCCTAAAGAATCTAGTTCATCAACCCCAACTAAAATAATTAAGTCTGCCTCTGCCCCTGTATATGAAAAATCAATATTTTCTTTTGAAAGAGGGGCAAAACCTTTTTTGGGCTTAATAGTTAAATAAAACTTTTTTGTTTCTTCGCTGACGTGATAACTTACTTTATCAACTGAATTTTCCAAATAGTCTAAGCCTATGCAAAGATTTTCATGCCCAATTTCAGATTGGGCTTCTTCTAAATAGGCAATATCACTTTGTTCCTTTGAAAGGTCTTTAGAACACAAAAGTTTTGTGCTTTTATTTGAAGTTGATTTTAACGACGCATAAAATGATGCTGCAGCAAATAACTGATCTCTTGTTGCGTTTTGCGAATAGATAATCAAGATAGATTGAGATCGGTCAAATATCTCTTTAAATAATTCTAGTTTTCTTTTATCTATCATTAAGTGTCTTTCTACATCATTTGTGTATGATTTATTACTATACTCGAATAATCAAATTTTGCTATAATTAATTGTATGAGTAAAAAAGTATTACTTTTTTTGGTTTTGTTATTTGGTATTTTCTCCATTAATGTGAATGGTGTTTATGCTCAAGAAACAGAAGAGCCTCCTGCAACAGAAGAACCTTTAGAAAAAGCTAAGCCTTGGGGACCAACATATGACCAAGATCAAATAGATAACTACAGAGATGCAATAAAAATGGATAATTGTGCGACCCCATCTTTAGAATGTCTAGTTCATCAAACCTCAAGATTTGTAGCCATCGAATGGGTCAATAGTATCATATATCCAGGTTCAACAGGCATAGCAGATGCAGGATCAAAAGATTCCAAAGTTGCAACACAGCAAGGTGGTTTTGTTAACGGAATTACTTATCTAATTGGAGAAATGTATCGTTATCCAGCTGCAAGAACTTCTATTTATGTTGCCGATGTACTTCAAAATGCTCATATTATCACCCCAGCCTACGCCCAAGGACTTGGGTTCGCATCTTTAAATCCGGTCTTAGACTTGTGGAAAATTTTTAGAAACGTTTCTTACATGTTATTTATCATGATTTTTATAGTACTTGGATTCATGATAATGTTTAGACAAAAAATTGGCGGACAATCTGCAGTAACTGCTCAACAAGCTATTCCTAGTGTCATTGCAAGCTTAATCTTTGTAACTTTTTCATATGCAATTGCCGGTTTTCTAATAGATATGATGTACCTTCTAATGTTTATGATTATTGGCATATTTGAACAAACAACTCCAGATATAAGTGGCAAAATCATGGATTTTGATATTTTAGAATTAATGGGACAATTAAATTCGAAAGTCGGAGTAACCACTGGCGGATTTCAGAGTATTGATATTGTTAAAAATCTTATGGGATCAATGGTAGAAAGTGAAAAATTGGGAGAAACATTAGGAGTTGTTGGTGGCGTTACTTTGTCACTCGTCTTGGCTGTGGCGATTTTGATTGGAACATTTAAATTATTTTTTGAATTATTAAAATCATACGCCATTGTTGTTTTATATGTTGTCACTGCACCATTAATATTACTTGGGGGAGCTTTCCCTGGAAAAAATGTCTTCGGGCCTTGGATTAAAAATATAATTGCAAATCTGTCTGCTTTTCCAACAGTATTGATGACAGTAATCTTATTTTATCAATTTACAAAAGAAGCTCCAACAACTGGTGGTTTTATCCCACCGTTTTTATTAGGAAGAGGCCAAGCCGACGCAATCACCACTCTGATGGGTTTGGCAATTATTTTGGCATTGCCAGAAATCGTTAAAGATGTAAAGAAAAACCTGGGTGCTACTGAGGGATTTGGAACGATGGTATTCAATGCGGCTGGTGC
>PFJN01000001.1 GCA_002783105.1 Candidatus Pacebacteria bacterium CG_4_10_14_3_um_filter_34_15
AATAAAGCTAGTGGTAACATTCCAAGTCTTAGAAGTAGGAACAACAGCTGGTTCACAGGTTATAGAAGTTGGATTGGAAGCTAAGCGACACTTATTACTGGTAGCATCACAAGTCCAATCAGGGACAACGCTAGAGCATTCAGTATCGGTTGTACAATCACTATTACAAGCTAATGCTATATGTGCTTCCTCACAAATTGCTGAATCAGGATTAGATGCTAGCCTACATTTATGACTGGTAGCGTTGCAAATCCAACTTGGATTAATATCAGAGCACTCTGAATCTATTGTGCAGTCACCATTACATTCTGGTACTGGAATTATCTCAGTAGTACAAACTGTCATATCTGTTGTCCAACTTGTTCCATTACAACAATATGTTGTGCCACCACAAGATTCAATTTTTGTAAGAAAATCAGCATTGCACATACCGACTGTCGACGATTCATCTGCTATTGGAGGTGTACAGTTTATAAGAACACCGTCACTGCTTGGACACTGTTCTACACAAGTTGAGGAGGCTTGCTGTCTTAAATCTTGGCTCTGCTGGGTTAAATAAAAACCTGCTCCGGAGCCCAGAATTACTAAAAACAGAACAATAACTCCAAGAGCCATTTTTAGACTTAGTTTCTTTTTTGGTTGTCCTGAATTCTTTTTTTCACTATTCGAACCGTTTGCGCTTGCAATTGTACCGTCGGCCATTACTAAATTTGTTTGGGTTGGATCTGGGAATTTTGGCAATGCTGGCATTACTGGAGCCGTTGGATTACTTGGAGCGCTAGTTGGTAACGGTTTTGTAGATGAAGTTTCAGTTGCTTGAACACTAGCTGGTGGCATCGAAGCACCTGTCATAAAAGTTCTATTTTGTTGTGCTGGATTATATGTAGGAAATGAAGGTGTAGCAGATGATGATTGAGTGTTTATGTCTGTGGGGTTTATAGCTGCTTTAATCATTTAATGTTATTTTTTAATATATTTAGAGTAGTAAGAACAATGCTGTACCGACACCGAGTGTAACCAATCCTGCTTTCAACCAGTTAAGCCAGTCTTCAGGACCTGTTTGTGGAAGAGTAGGTGGTAGTTCAGGTTGTACTTGAGCTAATGGAACAGTGCATGTTATAGAGTTAGGATAGGTTTCTAATCTACATCTATTTGAACTATCAGCTGTTGTTATACAGACATAACTATTGTTTGAACAGTCAGCGTTACTTACACAGACTTCATTACAGCCCGGAGCTGGAGTAGGAGTAGGTGTTGGTGTAGGAGTTGCAGCTGGATAACAAGCTGAGCTAGAAGGATTAGATTCTAATCTGCAAACCTTTTTGTCTCCTGCAGTATAGCAAATGTAATCTTCATTTACTGTTTGACAGTTTGCATTAGTTTCACAAGCTTCGTTACAGGCGTAATCTGGCACTTCTGCAACAAAGAGTTTTAGCGGTAATTTGCAGACGTGAGAGGTATCGCTATCAGTAGTTACAGTTGCGATATTTATAAATGATTCTACAGTTGGATTTGCAACTACTTGGACTTTAAATTCAATCGTTCTTACATCGCTATCCTCAATGACACCATAATCCATAGTTACTCGTCTTGTGGTTGAATTGTATGTTATGCCGTTGGTATTGTCGGCATCTTCTACAAAGATCAAATTTTCAGGGAGTTGATCTACAACTACAACGTCTCCGGTGGTGGTTCTATTAGCTTTGATTGAAATTCTGTAGATGAACTCTTGACCGGCTTTAACTGTCTCATTAGCTTTGATTTCAGTGCCATCAAAGTCAGTGAATGCTTGCTTTTCGGTACATTGAGCTGTTCCATTTGGTAAGATTGTATGATCAACTTCACAGATACTACCGGTTTCAAGCGGCTCTTCTGTTGTTGAATCAGTAGGATATATATAAACTAGCGCAGAATTAGTAAATTTACCCAAAGTTGGTTGGTCAATTACTTTCACAACAAATCCTAAGGTTACTTCTTCATCTTCCAGGATTCCAAAGTTTACAAATATTTCATTATCTCCTGCAACATTAGATATATATTTTTCACTAGCAGTTAAGGCTCTAACAAATTTAAAATTACTTGGAATTACATCATAGAGCTTGACTTCGCCATTAGTTTTGTTAGTTGCATTAACTGTGATGTAGTAAACATATTCTTCACCTATAGTTAGAGCACTTCCGGCGGGGACAACTTCGGAAGCTGACTCAGCTGGGTCGCCATCATATAGTTCTTTGCTTGTGCATTCGGCTGTGCCTACGAGAGTACTAAATTCATATTTGCATATAGATAACGAATTAATGTCATCGTTTGTTACCACTCTTGCAGAATTTGTAGCTGAAAAGACTTCTAAATCTTCAATATCAGGATCTACCTGATCTGGAGCGATAATAGCTTCAACCATGAACTCAACATCTATCGATTCATCTTTAGACATGCTATCAATATTAAGAACAACACTTTGAACATTCGTGCCTTCATAATTGTTTGATACTTCGAGTCCTGGAGTATTATCTGGATCTTCTACAAATAGTAAGTTTTTTGGCAAGACATCAAGAACTTCTACTGGACCAACGGTATCTTCAGTTGCAGTAACTGTTATTTTAAAGACAAACCTATCTCCAATGTTAAATATTCCTGGTTCGTTATATATAGTAGGCGTGCCATTTTTTGAGAAATCACTTTGAGCAACCTTCGAAATACAATCAGCATCTCCTTTTGGAACAGTGAAACTTGTTGCGCAGTAATTGTTGTTATCAACAGTTGCGCTTGGTTTTGATGCTGGAGCATTAGGCGCTACTGGTGTGATTTCTTGACCTTTTTGAGTTATTTGTTTTTGAGCTATAAAGACACCAGTTGAGGCTACGATTATGAAGAAAATAATTCCTACAATTGCGAAAATATTTTTAAAACTCTTTTTCTTCTTTGGAGTTTGTACATTTCCAACCATATTTGTATTACCACTAACATTTGCACTAGGAATTTTAGTGTAGAAAGCTTGTGGTTGTGTATTTATGTTATCCATTTTTAAATTTATTAATATTTAGTTAATAATCGATACCCAATCTTGACATGAGGTGCCGGTGCATACTCTACACTGCACTTGATGATCTAAATATTGAGTTATTTGATATTCTTGTGAGGTTGAAGATGAGCCCGCTGGATTGATTGCACTACCTTGAACTATTGTTCCGTTTGGTTCAGTTACTTTAAATTCGTATTTTGTTATTTGGATATCTGGATCATCGGCCGCACATCTAAATTTAAGTACCATTCCAATCGAGAAGGTGTCTGTTGCAGGATCTAATTCATTATTATTTGCATCTAAAATGGCGACATCTTTACACATTGGTTCACTAGGAATAATAATAGGCTCGCACAATTCTTCAGGTGCTTCAAATTTAAGAGTCATGTTTGTAGGAACAGTATCATTGATCACGCTCCAGTTAAACATTTCGGTTGGTGGATTAAAGTATGTAGCTGCAGTGACTCCAGTAGGAGGATTAATTGCTTTATATGCTTTAGCATCAAAGTTATCAAGATCAGATGCCTTTGCTAATCCAACATAGACACTTTTTACTAAACCTGGTGTAATGTTGTCAACTGTAATAGCTTGAGTAATCTCTGTTGTTGAACCATCTACCAGAGATAGTATTGGATTATAATACCATGTCAAAGGACTTGGTGGCCAAACAACCCAGAATAATCTTCTACCTATTGTACTAGGAGTTGAACCATCAGGACAAATAAAGCTAGTGGTAACATTCCAAGTCTTAGAAGTAGGAACAACAGCTGGTTCACAGGTTATAGAAGTTGGATTGGAA
>PFJN01000054.1:0-1632 GCA_002783105.1 Candidatus Pacebacteria bacterium CG_4_10_14_3_um_filter_34_15
GTTTTGATCTTAAAACAGAGAAAAAAGCTCCAGTAATCCATGTGAATATTGGAAAAGTTTCGATGGATGACAAAAAGTTAAATGAAAACATTGATTACTTACTTGGAAAGCTAAAAGATCGAATGCTACAAGCAACTATTTCAGCAACCATGAGTCCAAGTGTGAAGCTTGAGTTGGCAAAGTAAAGTTTAGTTTCAAATTTTAAGAAAAACCACTAACATGAATTTAGTGGTTTTTTTTAGCTATTTATTGACTTTAACATCCCAATAACATATAATCTAAGACTGTATGTAAGATATGTGTAAAATTAAATAAATACTTAACCGTATTTACGAAAACCCATCTCTTTTTGCAAGAGATAATGTTTTTCGCTTTTATACAATCTTGCTTCATTTTAAGAAATACCATTTCAAAGCGAAATGATTTGTTTGTTAAAATGAGTTCTTTAACAATTTAGTTGTCAAATAATAAAAATTTTGTTTTTGAATTTTGTTTTTTATTTAGTTTTGCTCCGTAACCTGTCTAGTTCTAATCAACTTGATAGATCACGGAGCAAAAAAATAGACAAAAAGGAGGTCTAATGAGCAAGCCCCGTAACAAACTGGGCCTCATCAGGCCTATTCTTCAATCTTGGACCAATTCATCAAAAGGAGAAATTCAATGGCCCGCAAACAGAACGTAGTTGTAAGGCGGGGTGATGAAACTCCTCGCGAAGAAAGTCCGAAAGAGATAAGTGGTGGCTGGTGGGGGATTATAGTTCTCATCACCGTGTGGTTTTTGACTGGTTTCCCCTTCTCTTTTATTAAACCTCAATGGGTCGAAGTAGAGGGGATAACCGACCAAGCCAGTTACGGAAGAACACCAATTTCTTGGCACGAAAACATCGTGCCAGAAATGACAACGGACCTCACTCAGTGGGGCCGTAACAACGGACTACATCCGGACACACTAGCGGGCGCAGTGAAAGCTGCTTCGTTAGAACGTGATCTTGCTACTGGCAAACCAATGCCGGGAACAGGATATCGGGTGGATATGTTCGACATCCTGGGAATCAACTCTGTCGAGACTGTTCTTAGTCAAAACACAGTTGATCCCACTGTTTCAAATCCCACTGGAGGCTGTATCGCCTGGTGGGAACTGCTGAAACATAAACTTCTCAATGGCGTCCTTGAGACCAACAGTTTGAGAAAAACTGTTGAGCCTCTGGGATTCAACGCAACAGAGGTTTATGGCTCATGCGGAGCTGGAGCGATTGGGTGGACACAAGCTCTGCCGAGCAATTGGTGGAACTTGATGGGCCCCGGATTTGATCCGTGGAAGCTTGAAGATTCGGCCGAGTTCACGGCACGATATCTAACTCTGCACAGGTATTTTACTAGTGGACGGCGATCAGCTGTCCTTAGTTATAATCCTGGCGCGGGGGATTCATACGTGAATCCCGTAATCGCCAAAGCTGATTCTCTTCGAGCCAGTTTTGAAGCTAGTGGGATTTCAATTCCAACAACCACTGTTAAAACAACAGTGGAAGCGGAAGAAATTGATCCTGTTCTAGAAGAACCAATCGTTGAAGAAACAAAGGTTGAAGAAGCCAAACTTCCAGCACAAGTGGTTCGACCAACAAAAGATGCCGAG
>PFJN01000054.1:1671-5099 GCA_002783105.1 Candidatus Pacebacteria bacterium CG_4_10_14_3_um_filter_34_15
GGTTGGGCTTTTGGAGTTCCAACTTCGTTTCAACTTGCGCACACAGGAGTCGACATATTGTCTCCCGTTGGGACAAAAGTGAAATCTCCATGTCCAGGAATTGTCGAAAGCACTGCTTGGTATCCCGCAGGATGGGAGCCAACAGGTCTTGGGCACGGGAAAACCATCTGGGTTTTCTGTGGGTATGATGAGAAAGGTGAGGCTGTCAGAGTTTTGGTGGCTCACTTGTCCGAGTATGTTTCTTCTCCAGGAGACTGGGTAGAAGCAGGCCAATTAATTGCGTACACCGGTAACACCGGTGCTGGCACTGGCCCACATGCCCACATCGCAGTTAGAATAGGTGGTGGTTGTTTCCAATGCAAAGACCAGTTCGATGGTCGATGGGAAGATCCATATGAATGGATTGGAAATGGCAGAGTAATTTATACTGAGTTCCCAAGTGACTTTAATCCGTCTACTGGGAATACAACTCAAACCGCACCTAACTCCAACCAGAAACTCGCCGATACTCATGTAACTTTAACCCTTCGCAAAACTCCGGTGTTATCAATAACACTGTGGCTTGGAGGAAAAGTTCAAGATATCGATGAAGCAATTGGCCTTCTGCAAGAAATCGCAGATTTGATCGACCAGGCCAGTTCTGCTGCAGATGGTATTCTAGAGGCTGAAGAAGCAATCAATAATCTTGATAGCTTCTTAAAATCCGTAGGAATTGATATTTCTGCGAAAAAGTTTCTAGAGAACATTAAAGAGGCAGATAAATTGCTTGAGCGTGTAACCTCGATAGTCGATTTTTTGATTAAAACTCAAGAATCGCTGTTAGAGTTGCACAGAAAATTGTCGGTTTTATCAATTGGCGGCCAGCCGAGAGACTTGGGGTTAGATCCCCTTCTCAACTGGCGCCTGTACCCAACAAAGTCAAACACCGAAGGAGGTGATGCTAAATAAAAGATTGAAAGATCTTTTTGTCCAAGTGGCGATTCAACTGCTCTGCAGTTCGGGAGCAAACCCGACCACTGTTAAGAATAACTAACTCAAAACTCAAAAAACAAAAGTGAAATAAAAAAATCTGCTGGGAGGCAGAAAAAAATGAAAATCGATTTGGGAATTCTTGGCAAAATAATAGGATGGGCCGTAGGCATCATCCTATTAGGAGCCTTGGCAACCACAGGACTCGGAGTCCTAGTGGGAAAGGGAATGCATGATATTCCCTTGTTCGTCGCAGACACGTACTATGGGTTCACAGGGGAGACCTTTGTGCTTGACCAAAGCACCGAACTCCTAGGACTCAAGCTGGTTAATAAGGACTGGAAATTCCTTGGGGTGTTCCCCATGGACGGTCCTTACAAAGCCGGTCTCTCAGAAGGAGCCCAGGGCCTTTCTGGTGGTGGAGCGCCCAAAGAGGAGGCGTCGCTGAATTGGGAAGAACCAACAGAAGCGGTCCCACCAGCGGCGACCGATGAATCCTCCTCTACACCTACTCCAGTTGATGAAACTCTCGCTGCCTGCAATCTAGCAGCGGCGAAGTTAAAGTCACTCAAGGGCGTTGGCAACCCGTATGAAATACGGGATGCGGCAAATGAGGTATTGCGTGTTTGCATCAATGAAACGGATGTGGCGACAGCTACAAACGCTTTGGCGGCATCGCAAAAAGCAATATCTGAAAAAGAAGCCGCAGATGCGGAAGTAGCAAACGCCCTGAAAAATTGGGCGTTGATCACTGAAACTGCGGCACAACTGCCCTTAACGGACGCTGAAGGCGCGCGAACCCTGGTCGGATTTGCAGGAGGAAGTTTTTATTTTTCCGAATGCGAAGTTTGGGCGGGGGCTCTGGCGAATGTGGCTGGCGGAGGTGAGAGTTGTACCATCACCTTATATCCTAATCCGCTGATTGAAGACCAAGTGACATCGGTTTCATTTGCGGTCGAATTGCAAACCCTCTGGGACTGGGGACTGGGCGATCAAAGCTCGGTTCTCGATCGAATCCCAGAGGCAGGTGTTTATACACTGCCATAAGGGCAGAATGAACACATATTCTCACCCGCCCGCCCCTTTTGAAAAAGGGGCGGCGAGTGAGCAAAAAAAAAGGAAAAGCTGCAATGACAAAACAACTTCTGGTTATGGAAAGTTCTGATGATTTCGAAGCCAGGCTAGAAAAGCTGGTGAAAGATGAAACCATCACGAAAGCCGAAGGAAGAAGCTTCTGGATGAACTTCACAGAAGACAAAGATGTTCTTCGTCGACTTCTTTTTCAAGTAGGAAAAGGTAATATCCTTCAACTTGATGCAGAAGCCCGATGGGAGAAATACATCGAGTCCAGGCCAAAACTGCCAACAACGCCAAAGACTAAAAAGGGCGGAAAAAGCGTTGGGATTGATTGGCTGATCTGGCCCCTGGCCTTCGGCATTTGGCTGTTTACGGAATCAGCCTTGCCTTGGGTCATTGCGATCGCTTTACGCGCTTGGATCTGGTACACCAAAGAACGAGGGAAAGATCAACTCGTTGGTGTCTACCAACAGAAAGTCCCCAAAACTGTCCGAGAAAGCCTGGCCAGTTCGGTATCTAATTCGGCGAGCATTTGGTTGATTAAAGCCTTTGTTCTGCTGATTGTAGTACTGAACTTGTTTCAGGTAAGTGGGTTGGTGGGATTCATCGCCTTGATCGGCACCATCATCTTACTTCGCATTCCAGGAAAACCACATAAGATGAAGGATGGATCTCTCATCCTACCGCGCCCATTTTTGCGAATTCTGCTTGGTTACTTTAGCGGAATTTTCCAGTCAGCCAACCAAGTTGGCAAATCTGGAGTGAAGTTAGGGTTCAAGTTCCTGATGTTGGACAAGAGATCCAACTTCATCGTTGCAAAAATCAACCAAATAGATGTCAATGACAGTCTGGTAGGTTGGTGTCTTGGGTCCGTTGACCTAATCATCAAAGACGGTGGCGGCAATACCGCCCATATCAAAGTGGCGAGATGGGATAATCCAGATAAGATGGAGAATCAGATTCGATTCGCCGTAGGGATGATTACTGAAGAACCACCAAAGTAGGATAAAATGGAAATCGACATCCCAAGAATACTACTCGTGTGCCTCGTTCTCTACGGGGCATACAGAATTCTCTCGAACAAAACTGCCGTTGAGTGCACGCAGTGGTCGTGGAGAATTTTGATGGTGTTGTTTCTTGTAGTCACCTTGTTAATTGGTGGATTAACTGGTGAAGAAATAATCCCCATCCTCGGCCTAGTTCTCGGCGAGGGTGCGTTTGGAGCAATCAAAGCTCTGGCTCATCCACCACCGGTCCCTCCACCCGAGGGTGAGGAGTAACCGGTAAATGACAACTAAATTGACAAGTCACCGAGTCCTGTTGTGTTAAACAATAGGACTCGGTGATAAAACTAAATTTTCAATTATAAAATTTTATTACCT
>PFJN01000054.1:5116-14258 GCA_002783105.1 Candidatus Pacebacteria bacterium CG_4_10_14_3_um_filter_34_15
AGAAGTTTTTTTGCTAGCTCTTTTCCAGGTTTTGTCACAAAATATAAATCTAAATCTTTGCTCAAATTTTGTACATAGGTTGCTGGAGCAATTCCTTTGCGAATTGTATCCAACCAAAAATCAAGATGAACAAATGACCAAATATGATCTAAGTCTACTAGCAACTTAACTTCAATTGGCATTTTTCTTTCCGAATTTGGAATAGATTCGTCAAATCCACTCACTTCTTCTGGCTTATCATGAAAACGAATTGATTTGAAAATTAAATCTTTATCTTGAACAGATAACTTTGGCTCAAATAAAAATTCGCCATCGTCATCACCTTCGCCTAAAATTTTTTTTGCTAATCTTTCACCTTCAATTGCATGCCTTTTCTTTGGTGCCATTGCCACGTCTGTAAGTTTCAACCCAAAAACACCCAAACTATTGGCAATTTCCTGATCAGATAGTTTACTCCAACCGATATCATGAAGAATTAATGACAAGGCAACAACACGTCGGTTGATGTTTTCCTCTGGAAATTCCGCAATTAACTGATCTAAATAACCCAAACAAATCGCGACATGAACATTAATAGTTCTAACATTTAAATAAGGCAACACAAACTTAAAAAAGTCCACAAAATCTTCAGGAATATTCTCTAAGTATTTATCTTCCCAAGGAATCGACACTAAAAAATGCCAATCTTTTTTATCAATAGTCAGCCCACTAGGAAGACTTAAAACAACATCATCTGGAACAAGAAATTCCCCTACTTCTGGAACAGTCTTAATAATAAATTCCATACTTCCCTCATTAATCTACAAACTTTTCTCGTTAATTTCTTTCAAAATTTTTGTTGAGAATTCAGCTACAGAAATAACATTTTGTTCTCTTGTATCGAGTTTTCTAACTGCTACAGTATTGTCAGAAGCTTCTTTTTCGCCGACAACAAGCATGTACGGAACTTTATCCATCTGGGCATCTCTAATTTTAGCCTGTAAACGCTCTGCTCGATCGTCAAGTTCAACACGCACTCCAGCTTCTGCTAATTGAAATACAACTTTTTTAGCGAAATCAATATATTTGTCTGAAACTGGTAAAACTTTTGCCTGGACTGGAGCCAACCAAGTTGGGAATTTTCCAGCAAAATGCTCAATCAAAATAGACATATATCGCTCGATTGAACCCATAATTGCTGCATGAAGCATGACAATTTGTTCTTTTTCGCCTTTTTCATTTGTGCAAGATAGATCAAAAGACTTTGGCATATTCATATCAAGCTGGATGGTAGCAACTTGCCACTCTCTTCCAAGAGAATCATTTGCCATAAAATCTAACTTTGGACCATAAAAAGCGGCTTCTCCCAAGGCTTCAACTGCCACTACACCACGCTCTTTGGCAATCTCTCTTAGCGCATTCTCGGCCATATCCCAATCTGCCTTAATTCCCATATAGTTTTCAGGTTTTTTATGATCACTCAAAGAAAGTCTAACTGTTAATTTAAAGCCAACTGCCTTGTAAAATTCATCAACAATATCCCAAATCTTCAAGACTTCTTCTTTAAACTGAGAAAGTCTACAAAAAACGTGTGCATCATCTTGAGTAATTGCTCTTACACGAGAAAGCCCGGAAAGTTCACCTGTCTGTTCATCACGATACACCATGGTGGTATTTGCATATCGCTGAGGCATTTCTTTGTAGGAATGAGGCTTTCTTGCAAAAATCTGAGTATGATGAGGACAGTTCATTGGTTTCATCACAAAATGATGTCCTTCTCTTGTCTTCATGCTAAATAACTCTTCGCCAAATTTGTCCCAATGGCCACTAACCACATATAAATCTTTTTTAGTAATGTGAGGAATTTCTACTCGATCATAGCCTCGAGCTTTGCGTAATTCCCAAACAAAATCATTCAAAATATTTCGCATTAAGGTTCCTCTTGGTGTCCAGAGTGGTAAACCAGGACCAACAAGATCAGAAAAAGTAAATAGATCTAGTTCTTTGCCTAGTTTTCTGTGATCACGATCCTTGGCTTCTTGTTTCATTTTGACAAAAGCATCGAGTTCTTCGGCTGTGAAAAAAGCAGTTCCATAGATACGAGTTAACATTTTATTTTTTTCACTTCCGCGCCAATATGCACCGGCGACTGAAAGTAATTTAAAGTGTTTGACCTTGCCTGTCGAATCAAGATGAGGACCAGCACACAAATCAACCATTGCGCCAGCTTCGCCTGGTTTTCCGGTCCAATAAATTGTAACTATCTCCCCTTTTGCTTCAATTTGAGCTACCCATTCTAATTTGTAAGGATTGTCCTTAAACAATTCGCGGGCTTCGGTAACTGAAATTTCATGCCTGGTAACTGGCAAATTTCTTTCCACAATTTTCTTCATTCTCTTTTCGATTTTAGGAAAATCTAGTTCGGAAATCTGTATTTCTGCCTTACCTTCTGGCTTATTATCAAAATCAAAATAAAAACCCTCGTCAGTTGCAGGACCCATTGCCAACTGGATGTCTGGATATAATTCTTTCACTGCCTGGTGCAAAATGTGTTCGGCCGTATGTCTAAGTTTGTATAAATCCGATTTCTCACTGTCTAATTGTTCTTGTTTATTCATAATTTCTTTCTATAAATGTTATTATAATGCAAAAAGCTCCCCATTTGGGGAGCTTTTGGTTTTATGTTTTAAACACAATTACCTCAACTCCCTAAACAGGGTTTGTAGTTGTTGAAGTAGTGGTAACAAATAATATTCGATACATTGAGGTACATTCTATCACAACATTTTTCATGGTTGCGCATCAAGCTCTTTATCTGACAAATCAAATTGCTTGATACTAATTCTACTAGTAACAGGATCTAGCCAGACCATTGAACGATGAATCTTCAAAGTTGCAGCCAATATTTCTAGTGCTTTTCTACTATATGGCAGTACAGCCAATCCCGTGTTCATAGATCCTTTCTTTACTAATATATAATTTATATTCTTTATCTTTTCTTTCATTTCCACACATCTTTTCATAAAAAAACCTCTCGTTTGTTTGAGAGGTTGTGCGTTTTTTTCTTTTTTTCTTTCTATCTAACATTTAAACACACGAGCCCCTTGCATCTTAATTCCTTGAATAAGGCAAATATTAGTTCTGGTACGGTACGTAAAATTACTTTTCATTTCAATAGAAATCATAGAATACTTCCAGATAGATTGCAATGCGTAATAACTACATTGCGTAATAACTACATGCGTAATAACTACACAAATATTACATTAACATCTACCACCCTTCGTAACAATTTATCTGATGCTTTAGACGAAGTTTCGAACAAAGAATATCTTTTGATTGCTCGTGGTAAAAAAATTGCTCACGCTCTTGTTAATCTCGATTTTCTTGAAGACTTGCTTGCCTTTAAAAATAAAAAATATCTAGTAAGTATTAAGAAAGCTAGAAAAGAATATAAATCTGGAGACACTCTTACACACGATCAAGTTTTTGGAGATTTATAGTTTTCGACTATGATTTAGGAACCTATCGATACCATATAGGAAACCATAGAGTTATTTTTGATCTGGAAAAAAATAAAATTGTTGTATTACGAATCGGGCATCGTAAGGAAATTTATCGATAACAATATCAAAACTAGACAAAAATAAGAAATTTAGCTATTATGTACATAATGAATATTTCATATACCACTGCTACTGATTTAAAACAGAATACATCCTCTATTATTAATAGTGTTTTTTATACAAAAACTCCGATAATCATAGAAAGACACGGAAAGCCAATGGTTAAAATCATTCCGCTCGATGAACCAGACATAAAAAATTCAAGCATAAAAGAAGATTTAGATAAATTTTTTGCCAGTATACCAGATATAGAAATTGTAAAATCAAAAAGATTTTTTAGAAAAAAAGATCTTAGTTTTAGTTAGAAAATAGTTTATGCGCTATCAACTAGATACAGATGTTATTATTTATCATTTTCGCGGTAAGAAAAAATTAGAAGTTGAATGGCTTAAAAATAAACCAGCCATTAGTGTTATCACACTTGGAGAACTACTGTACGGAACAAAAAAATCTAATCAACAAAAAGAGAATGTGCTAAAAATTAAAAATTTCATCAAAAAATTTGATATTGAAGTAATACCAATTGATTCCGAAGTAGTCGAAACATACTCTGAAATAAAAATTCTTTTAGAAAAACAAGGCAATAATCTTGACGATTTTGACTTACTCATTGGTTCAACAGCAAAAAATAAAAACCTGACACTTGTGACAAATAATAAGAAACATTTTGAAAAAATACTTGATCTGAAAATTCTATGATATAATACTGTTCTGTCATCCAAAGACAGCGTGCGATATAACTGAAATTTCAGTAATAAATAAGTCACGCCGAGGCAAAAGACAATTAAAATTAAGTATAAAAAAATCTCAGGTTATCTGACTATATAACCGCACAGTTTTATCACTTAAAATTATTCTCTCTTCCCTCTCAAACTTTGGCTAACAAAAATTTAAAATTATTTTGTATTTAAAAAGAAGGCGCGCTTGAGGCAAAATAATCAACCTCTCCGCGAAAAAAATTATGCCAAATGTAAAAAATCTACAACAAGTAGAACTTTTGAAAACCAAAATCGCAAAAGCTAAATCGATAGCAATTGTTGATTATTCAGGAACAAGTGCTAATGATCAAGTCAAACTTAGATCTGAAGTTACCGCAGCCGGTGGCGAAGTTCTAGTTGCAAAGAATACCTTAATCGACATCGCCGTTGGTAAAGGGAAACTCACTGATTCTCTAGAAGGAATGAACGCTATCGTTTTCTCATATAATGATGCAGTAGCTGCAATCAAATCTTTGTTTAATTTCCAAAAAGATGCAAGTAAATTAGAGATCAAACAAGGATTTATGGATGATAAAGTCCTCTCAGCTGATGAAGTCAAATCATTAAGTAAACTTCCAGGCAAGAACGAACTTATCTCCATGCTTATTAGCAGGCTCCAAAGCCCAGCAACTGGATTGGTCAATGTTCTTAAGGCAGGACCAAGAAATCTGGTTTACGCATTAAACGCAATCGTAGATAAAAAATAAAGAAGGTGAAGAGCAAAGCCAGAGAAGATGGTCTGGGTTATAAAAAGTAAAAATTAGCAGCCTATCCAGGCATAAAGTAGTATTAAACTGACCAACAAACCAAGTAAGAAAGGGACATATGTCAGAAGAAACAAAAGCACTCTCCGCTAAAGTGCAAAAATTAGTAGATGCAGTTAAGGAATTATCCTTAATTGAAGTTTCAGAGCTCGTAAAAGCTTTGGAAGATGAATTTGGTGTAAGCGCAGCAGCTCCTATGATGATGGGTGCAGTAGCAGCCGCTCCAGCAGAAGCAGCTGAAGAGCAAACCGAGTTTGACGTTATCTTAAAAGATGCCGGTTCAAACAAAATTGCTGCTATTAAAGCAGTAAGAGTTCTTAAACCAGAATTAGGTTTAGGAGAAGCAAAAGCTTTCGTAGAATCAGCTCCAAAAACAGTTTTGGGAGCCGCTAAGAAAGAAGACGCTCAAAAAGCTCAAAAAAATCTCGAAGCAGCAGGTTGTGTTGTTGAGGTTAAATAATTTTTAATTAAATTTAAAAAGAACCCCGCCAGGTTTTCAACTTGGCGGGGTTCTTTTTGTTTTTACTTATGTCTCATCAACTTTTGGAACAAGAACCTCATTAACCATTTCTGGAACAACTAATATTCTGTTTTCAGGTACTCCCTTTTTCAGAATCGCATCTTTTTGAGATGAATCTAAAATAATTGCTATAGAGTTTTCTCCATTTGCACCAACTGATGTTGGTATATCACTAATATTATAGTAAACAACGATCGGCTCCGATTTTTGATCTGATGGAGAATGACCCATGTTTTTCAAAGTTTTAAGAAAATCATCTCGATATATTTTTGCTGATTTTCCAGTCGCATGAAACCTCACTCGTCTGTTTCCAACAATCTCTAGAACTTTTTTCATAACGATCTCAGTTGGGTCGATAACTGATAATCTTTCTGCATAATTTTTGTCTTCTTCAAGCTGGCCCAATGTCTTTTGTGACAAATCCTCTTTAATTTTTTTACCGACAAGCTCTGATTCTGATTGAGTTTCTGAGTATGATTTCCTTCCAACAATAATGATTTTCTTTTTTGGAATATTTCTTGCTTCACAATATGAATCTAGGATCGCAATCAATCCTTCAATTTCACTTAACTCCATATCATGTCCCCCATCTTGAGGAGCTAAAAACATATGCTCTTTTTTAACCGGTAAAATCAAAACTTCACCAGCGCTTAAAAAATCTCCTTGATCTAGAGACTTATAAACTTCTTCTTTTTCTCCAAGACTAAAACGGTGCCAAATATCTTTGTTAATTTTTTTGTTGGCGTACTCAGTTGCATCATTAGGACCTTTGTTTTTTCTCAATAAAGTTGCTAAAATATCACCATCTCCGGAGAAAATAGCGGTATGCCCCTCATCCATTTTTACAGGCAATGAACCTTCAGTCTTTTGAGTTCTAACTTTTTCCTGTAACTCAATCAAATCACCGGTTCCCAGGATTTTTTTCATTAATTTTGTAATTAATGTCTTGCCTCCAGCGTAAACAAGTGAAGATTCCAAAAATAAATATGGCAAATGATCTCTAAGTGCGGGTGACTCGGCAGAGTTTACAGTTACACTGTGAAAAGCTTGAAAAATACTGTGTAGTCCAGGAGGCAATTGTCCTAATTCAGGCAATGTCGATCCAAATCTATTTAAAATTGAAAGTGTGGCCAGATATAAAACAAAAAGTGCTCCTGATATAGCTGCATCTGACAATTCAAATCCGGTTGGTTTCTCATTTGATAAAAACTGCTCAACTTCAGTTGGAGAAAGACCTTTATCTTGGGAAACTTTAGCGATTGCCTCTCTAAGCTCGGCTCCCTTTTTTACTGTTTCAATTTTCAAAAGATGTTCCTTGAAAAACCTTGATACTCTGGATGGGCCACCTGATTCTTTATTATGCATAATTTAATAGTTGTTTATATAATTACTTAATTCATCATTGAAATTTATAATATTATCCTGACAAAAAAACATAAGTTTTGTAAAATCTCCAAATTTAATTATATTTTCTAAATCTGGAATCTTTTCTTCTGGACAATTTTTTATTGCCAAATACTTTGCGTAATTTGTCACATCGACCAACATTTCTTTATTGTTCTCGAATGCGCTCAAAGCTTTTATAATATTCATCATAATTCTTGTATTATAAGCCAGACATTCTTTTAAAACAATCAATCTTCATCCACTTTCCCTATTGACCTAGTTCCTTATACTCTGCTACTTTATTAATAGCAAAGCTTACATTTGAGCTACTTTTCACCGGTATGCTTTGAGCAGAAACTATCTAGTTTTAGCTCAAAATGTATTTAATTTGGTCCAATAAAAGTGGGCCTGCTTATAAAAAAAACCATAAAGGACTGTCTAACATGAATGATCAAGTTTTAACAAACACTAACACTATCGACGAAACGGACGATAAAAGAACCGGAAGAGCTGATGACGCTAGTAAACTAGATATCAAAAATCTTCCAGATCTATTAACTGTTAGAGAAGTTGCAGATTTACTCAGAGTCTCTCCCCTAACAATTAAAAGATGGGGGAAAAGAGGAAAACTACCTGCAATCAGAATCAACTCAAGAGGCGACAGAAGATATAAGAAAGAAGCAGTGCTTTGGTTACTAGGCGTTACTGAAGAGTAAAAATTTCTTTTATCACTAGTCCAACAAACTCTAAGAGGCTCAATTGTCTACGCCATCTCCATGGTTCGACTATCAGTCTATATGACCACTCTAAACCCAGATTTTGCATTAATTTAGGAGCTCTAGCTACCTTTCCAAAAAGCACATCAAAGGTTCCTCCAACGGCAACGACTATGGAAACTCCCGAGCTTTTCAAAGTTTCGATATTCTCCACAATCCATTTTTCTTGGTTTGGAGCTCCAAAAGCAACAAATACTAGATTGGGCTTAAGTTCTTTAATCGTAGAAATAATTGATTTGCTTTCTCCATCGGTTGGACTGTAAATTTTGTTATACCCTTCGGCCCACCATATTGTATTTAAATCATCATCAACTATTTTTTTGGTCGCACCACTAGCTTTATTACTGCCGTTACCATTGCCGTCCAAACCTAAAATTCTAACTTTTTGAGTTTCATATTCCCTACCCTCGTAATCTCTTCCACCAACAATCAAAACTTTCAAATCATCTTTTTTTGCAATTTTCAATAAATCTTTTGTTAAATCAATTCCCGTAATTCGTTGGAAAATTTTGATGTTGACACCATTTTTATTTTTGTTAGCTCCAAAAAATGCTAAAATTTTTGCCGCAAAAAGTAATCCAACACCATCAGGAATCAAAAGGTCTGCAAAACCCAAATAGTTAGCGAAGCTTTTTTGCTTTTTTGCCAAAACTATCTGCTCTGGGTTGGGAGTGAAGATAGAAAGCGTCTTGTCTCTATTTTTTAAATGAAAATTTAAAATTTCTAGCAATGAATTATAATCTCTGCTAAATATTTCGTAACCAAATAAATTGGTTGTCAAATCAGTTTTTTTCATATTTTTATAATTAAAACCATTCTATCGAGCTTACCATACAACACCCATCAAGAAGCTAGTGTTTGATCTAGTTGATCAAAAAGTTATAAGATTCACCAAAAATCGTCATTTTTGACAAAAAATTAGCAATCTTAATTCTAATTTATCAAATTTAAGTATACAACATTATTTTAGAAAAAGTACAAACATTCGCTATGTTTTCGCCTTTTTTGTAATGAACATTAATTTTGTTCTTTATTACGAAACTAAAATTTAAAAAAACCATAATTTATGTAATCACCAGCTTGATGTAGTTTCTAAAGAAAGCCCCCTTTGAACAACTTTTGTCTTGAGTAAGTGAAATTCATCTGAACCCCTCCCCCAGCAATGAAAAAGTTTGATTATTATTTAGATAAAACCCGAAAAATATTCTTTGCTTTTAAATCCAAAAATAAGTAACTAAAATCAAATCTTAAATTAAGATATAATGAGATTATGCCAACTTTTGAAGAGCTTAGACAAAAACACAACAACTTTACTTTTGAAAAGTATTCTTGG
>PFJN01000029.1 GCA_002783105.1 Candidatus Pacebacteria bacterium CG_4_10_14_3_um_filter_34_15
ATTTAATTAAGCAAAAATCATCGATCAAAAACAACAACTTGATCCTATACTTTTTTATCGATTTTCAGGCTCATTATTCAATTGGAAAATACTAAATGGTCAATTTTGGAACTGAGTCTCATGATGATTTGATGGATGCTTTCACTTTGCTGACACTACAGATAATGGAGTATGCCAAAACAGGAGCAACTCCAGATTCTCTGCAGACTGAAAGAATTGATATTAGATTTTCTAGAGATTGGTTTTTTAGAGGTTCAATTTTGGATGAGAAAAAGTTTAATCCAAGAACACTAAAGAATGATCCTTATGGTTGGGATTAAAGGAGTTCGTTGAGCTTAACTTTTAGTACTTTGGCAACTTTTTGCAATACTTCCAGTGAAGGGATGTTTCGACCTTGCTCAATGTAGCCCATATAGGCACGACTAATACCGACCTTGTGGGCTACTTCTTCTTGAGACATTCCAGTCTTTTTGCGATAGCGTTGCACCTTCTTACCCAAAACTTTGGGAAGCTTGGCATTTTTTCTCATGCCTCCCATTGTTCTGGAAAAGGGCCTCTTGCTCCACTAAGTGAGAGTTAGCAATTTAGCCTGGTATTAGCCTTGATTTTATGCTAACTCTAGCTTATCATTTAATCAGGAAGAAAGAACAAAAATATGCCAATCATCGTCTCACACAACGGAAAAAATGCTTCAAAGCTAGATCCCATCAGTTTTGGACTCGAAGATAAACTACAACAATATATTTACGACAACCCAGAAAGTATTCCTCTCTACGATATACGAGATGATATTCAACTTCTCATATTAGCTCGTGAATTTGGTACTAATAGTGGTCCAATTGATGCTGTTGGTATTGATCACGAAGGACAACTCTATTTAGTAGAAACCAAATTGTATAAGAATCCAGATAAACGCACAGTGGTAGCACAAGTTTTAGACTATGGGGCATCACTATGGAGAACTCTCAATGATTTTGATGATTTCCTACTACAGTTAAATGCTCATGTTCAGAAAAAATTTGGTATCTCTGCCACCGAGAAAATCCAAGAATATTTTTCACTCAGTGATGATGAGCTACCAAGTGTTTTGGAGCAAATGAAGATAAATCTAGATGAGGGAAACTTTAAATTTGTAGTACTCATGGACAGCATTGAGGATCGCCTCAAAGATCTGATTGTTTATATGAATCAAAACAGTAAATTTGATATTTATGGTGTAGAACTTGAGTACTATCAACATGAAAGTTTCGAAATCTTGATTCCTAAACTTTATGGAGCTCAAGTTAAAAAAGACGTGAATACTAAGAAAGCTGATAGCACTTTTATTGGTAATGATGAATTTATCTCTGCTTTCTCACAAATTGGTTTGAGTAAACAAATTGGAGAAATCATAGATACGATGAATCAAATGCAAACTAATCCTGCTGAGACAGTTAATTGGGAAGCTCGAAGAACTCCAAAGAATATAAGCTTTACCCTAAAGTTACCTCAGAAAACCAAACAGTCACTAACTATTAGTTGTTCTATAAATGGAGGCAAACCTAGTAAAACACTAGATTTTTGGCTTTACGATAAAGAAATTGAGCAGAAAACTTTGGAAAGTGTTAAAGATATACTTAAAACTAATGTTCAACCTCTGCAATCGACATCACAATATGGCGTGGTTGTGAAATGGTCAGTGAAAGACTTCTCACAAGATTCATTTATTACATTCTGCAAAGATCTTTCTTCAAGAATTTCCTCATAAAACTGCTGCTAGACTTCTAAAACCTTCGCGGTACCTTGTGTACTTGATGAAAGATACAAAAATAAACCAACTTAAATACTGCCTATATGCCCGCAAATCTTCAGAATCTGATGAGCGACAGACCATGTCGATAGATTCTCAACTTAAAGAAATGCTCACATTAGCTGAGCGTGAAAAACTAAATATAGTTGAGACAAAAAGAGAAAGTCATTCAGCCAAAGCATCTGGAGCAAGACCAGTATTCGTAGAGATTCTCAGGGAAATCAGAGAAGAAAAATATAACGCTATCTTGACATGGGCACCAGATAGATTGAGTAGAAATGCTGGAGATCTGGGGTCATTAGTAGATTTAATGGATCAAGGTAAACTTCTCAAAATTCAAACCTACTCACAAAGCTTTACCAATAGTCCAAATGAGAAATTTCTTCTAATGATTCTTTGCTCGCAGGCAAAACTAGAAAATGATAATCGAGGCGTAAATGTTAAACGAGGACTCAAAGCAAAATGTCAGATGGGCATTAGACCAGGAGTTGCACCTCTGGGATATCTTAATATCATAAACAACAATCGCATCAGCGAAGTAATCCCTGATCCCGAACGAGACTGGGTTGTTAAAGCAATGTTTAAAAGAGTAGCAGAAAAAGGTCATAGTGGTAGGACTATTCAGAAATGGCTTAAAGAAATTGGATTCAGAACCAAAAATGACAAGTTATTAGCTTTGAGCAAAATTTATTCAACGCTCAAGAACCCATTATATTACGGAGAATTTCAATATGGAGATGATTGGTATAAAGGAATTCATGAGCCATTAGTAACAAAACAACTTTGGGATAAAGTTCAGCAACAATTACAAACACCACCAAAAAATTGGCATAAGAATAAGTTTCCCTTCAAAACTCTGTGTATCTGCGGATCGTGCGGAGGTGGAGTAACTGCAGAGGAAAGATATAAAAAGCTGAAGTACGGAGGAGGAAGCAATAAACATATTTATTACCACTGTGCCAGATCAGTAGACTATGAGTGCGATGAACCATATATTACTGAGGCAGATTTAATTAAACAATTACTGGCTCATATAAATGCGGGAAACGTAAAAATTAACAAAACTAAAATAGCTAAAAAACTAAAAGCAGACATTGAAAGATTTCATAAACTCAGATCAGAGGTTTTACACCAAGAATATTTATCAGGAAATTTAGGAGAGATTGAAAATTCAGCAGTCAAATCCAACGATGATGAAATGCAAACTAATTATCTAAAGCATGTACTGAAAACTGGGAGCGCGGATGATAGGCAGGAGGCATTGGGGATGATTAGAACTAAATTTACCTGGGTTCACAAACGAAGTGCAACACTTTCATGCGGTAGAATACCGCTTAGAAAGGAAAGCATGAGCTACACACAACTAAAAGAATCAGAACGTGTGGTGATCGA
>PFJN01000004.1 GCA_002783105.1 Candidatus Pacebacteria bacterium CG_4_10_14_3_um_filter_34_15
AAAAAGGTTGTCGACGACCTTTTACACACTGTTTTTACCTGTACATCAATAAGAAACACTACTTCCAGCCCGTGATTTCGTTACCAGCGCCTAATGTAATAGCAAAAGCCGATTTTTACTATGGTGAATCTTACAAAAAAATGATCCAATACAACCTTGATTTCAATCAATCTGATACAAAATAATTATTTTGTGTATTTTTGCATTCTCATTGCAAAAATACACAAAAAGTGTTAGCATCACCTTATGTACTTCAAACGCAATGTTTCCTCCCAAATAGCCAAGCTCCAGAAGGGTTTTCCTGTTATTTCTGTCACAGGACCTCGACAATCAGGTAAAACCACCTTTTTGCAACACCACTTTTCAAACTATACCTATTTCAATTTAGAAAACCCTCAAACAAAAGAGTTCATTGAAAGTGATCCTCAACAATTTTTTAAAACAAATCCCAAAAACATTATTATTGATGAAGTTCAACGCCTCCCCGAGTTACTTTCATATATCCAAGTTCATGTCGATGAACAACAAAAAATGGGATCAATAGTAATTAGTGGTTCACAAAACTTACTTATCTCTGAAAAGATTTCGCAATCTTTAGCTGGTAGAGCTGGGTATCAAAATATATTCCCTTTTAGCCTTAAAGAGTTAGTAACCCATAAGTTGAATTTTTTCAATCGTTATGAGCAAATTTTAAATGGTTTCTATCCTGCACTATATACTCGAGACATTGGATCAACACTTTTTTACAGCAGATACTTGGCAACATATGTTGAGAGAGATGCTCGAATGATTAAGAATATTCAAAATCTTTCCCAATTTCAAAAATTTATGGGTTTATTAGCAGGAAGAGTTGGTCAGGTAGTTAATGTGTCCTCATTAGCTAATGACACCGGCATCGCCCCAAATACTGCAGAGGATTGGATCTCTATTTTGGAAGCAAGCTACATTGTGTACAGACTACAACCATATTATAAAAATGTCGGAAAACGCCTTATTAAATCACCTAAAATCTTTTTTTATGATACTGGAGTGTTGTGTTCCTTGCTAAATCTCTCCACAGTCAATGAGCTAACTAATCACTATGCAGTGGGCAGTATTTTTGAGAATTTTATTATTTCTGAGTTTAAAAAAGAATTGAGCGAAACAAACAAATCAGCACAGGTTTACTTTTATAGAGACAATCATGGCAATGAAATAGATCTTGTTGTTGATACTGGCGGCAATCTAATACCTATTGAAGTTAAATCATCTGCAACATATAGAAATACTCTATTCAAGGGCTTTGATTACTGGAAAAAAAATATAGATGAAAAAGCAAATGGCTTTGTAGTCTACGGAGGGGAAAACTCTCAAAAAATTCAAAGTAATGAGCTAGTTAGCTGGATGAATTTACAGAAGGTATTTGCAAAAATTAGTTAATAACAGTAAATAAATCATGTCGCAAATGTTATTTAAGAAGGTTCAACTGCAAAACTAGATCTAGTTTGATATAGTCAACCAGGCTAAATAGGTTCGAGCACTGTATCGTTACCCGCTCAAAAAATTTCACAAAAAAAACTTAGGATTTTATATTAGAACTTAATTCATGTTATAATATCCTTTAGAAAAATAAATCCGCTTGAGTCCTGCCAATTTCAAAAAATTGGATATCACAGAACAAGGTGAGGGAAGAACATTTTAGTGCTTTTCTAATCGGCTCAAAAAGCTTAGTAGCAAAACCTAAAACAATTAGATCTCTCCGGGTGAGCCCGTAACTGCTGTGAACAAGATATTTGGATTATAGAAACGCAACTTATTTTGCCTAAGAAGGACAAAAAACATGCGCTCGGTCCAAATAAATAGAGGTGGTACCGCCACACTCAACATTTAGTTGAACTGAAGGCCCTCTTATAACTAGTTTAAATCGTGCGTCGTGCGTATGAAATGAGCTAGTTATAAGTGGGCTTTTTATTAATCTGTGCTACTTTGCCCCAAGCACAAAAACTAAATTTTAAATTAAAGGAACCATGCCAAAACTCAAACAAATGCCACTAAGACCAAATTTAGCTGAACTTGAAGAATCAGTTCTTGAATATTGGCAAAAAAACAAATCATTCGAAAAGTCGGTAGAGATGAGAGATAAGAGCAAATCATATGTTTTCTATGATGGACCTCCATTCGCAACCGGCCTGCCACATTATGGCCACCTTCTTGGTAGCACTTCTAAAGATGTAGTTCCAAGATATTGGACCATGAAGGGTTATCGAGTTGAAAGAGTCTGGGGATGGGATTGTCACGGTTTGCCTATCGAGAACATGATAGAGAAACAACTTGATATCAAAGGCGGTAAAAAGGGGATTGAAGCTCTTGGAATCGATAAATTTAATCAAGCATGCCGTACTGAGGTTCTACGTTTAGATGGCGCCTGGAAAACAATCATCGATCGTCTGGGTCGTTGGGTAGATTTTGAAAATAATTATAAAACCATGGATACCACTTACATGGAATCAGTCTGGTGGGGTTTTAAAAAATTAGTTGATAAAGATTTAGTTTACCAAGGTAAAAAAATTGTCATGTACTGTCCAAGATGTTCAACACCTCTTTCTAACTTCGAAATTGCAATGGATAATTCATACGAAAATGTTGAAGACTTTTCAGTATATGTAAAGTTTAAATTAGTCGAAAATGATCTCACAACTACAAATAAAAATGAATATTTTGTCGCTTGGACCACAACCCCTTGGACTCTACCTGGAAATGTTGGCTTGGCAGTGAATTCAGACGCCGATTATGTGCAAGTTGAATACAAAGCTGAAGACAAAAAAACAAGTGAGTTATTGTGGGTTGCTAAGGATTTGTTTAAAAAAGTTTTTGAGCTAACTCCTAATAACAACAATTCATACAAAGTAATTAAAACAGTCAAAGGCAGTGAACTAGTTGGCAAACATTATCAGCCACTATTTGATTATGTAAACCCAAACACAGTTGGAGCAAAAAATAAACCTAATGCTTGGTCAATCCTTGATGCCAATTTTGTCAGTATGGAAGACGGTACCGGGATTGTTCACACTGCAGCGATTTTTGGAGAAGATGACTATGCTCTGGCTCTGGAAAAAGATTTGCCTTTAGTTCCAACTCTTAGTGACGAAGGCAAATTTTTACCATTTGTAGAAATAGTTGCTGGAAAATTTTACAAAAGTGCAGAAAAAACGATCAATGAAGAACTAACAAAACGTGGACTCATGTTTAAAGAAGGCAAAATTACTCACTCATATCCATTTTGTTACCGATGCTCAACACCACTTTATTACAACGCAGTTCCTGCCTGGTATATAAATGTTCAAAAACTAAAAAATGACCTGATTAAACAAAATGAAAAAATTAATTGGTATCCTGAATATCTAAAAGAAGGTCGTTTTGGCAAAGGCTTAGAAACTGCTCCAGATTGGAATATCTCCAGATCTAGATATTGGGGTACGCCAATGCCAGTTTGGATTTCCAAAGACAAGGTGAAGAAGGTGAATTGCGAAGCAAGAGAAGCTGGCCTGGGCCATGGCGAAGCCAGAGAAGGTACCCTGGGGTACAAGGAAATCAGAGTAATTGGTTCAATTGAAGAACTAAAAAAATGGGCTGTTGATCCCAAACAAGTAAAAAACCTAACCGATATTCATCGAGAATTTTTAGATGATTTAGAGGTTTGGATAGATGATGATAAAACCGTTAAAGGTACCAGAATTCCTGAAGTTTTCGATTGTTGGGTCGAGTCAGGTTCTATGCCGTTTGCTTCAAAACACTATCCATTTGAAAATAAGGCAGAATTCGAACAAACTTATCCAGCTCAATTTGTCAGTGAATATATTGCCCAAACCAGAGCTTGGTTCTATACCATGCATGTCATTTCTGTTGGGATTTTTGGAAAAAATGCAGTTGAAAATACCCTAACTACTGGAACCATTTTGGCAGAAGACGGCAATAAAATGAGTAAATCTAAGAAAAATTATCCTGACCCGATGCTCCTCATTAATGAGTATGGTGTTGATAGTTTAAGACTTTATCTCATGAGTTCTACAGTAATGAAAGCTGAAAACTTGAATTTCAGTGAACGAGAAGTTTCTGACATTCGTAAAAAAGTTTTCTTGATCTGGTGGAATATGTTTGCCTTCTACAAATTATACTCAAGTAAAAACTCTAAAATTTCCCTGATTGAAACTCCAATCTCTGACGATGTTATGGACAAATGGATTCTCAGCAGACTCAATACCTTGATCCAAGATGTCACTGAATACATGGATAACTATAATCTAAATAAAGCCAGTCGTGAACTAATGAACTTTGTAGATGAATTATCTACTTGGTATTTAAGAACAAGTAGAGTTCGTTTGCGCAATATTTCAAGTCCATCTCTAAGCATCTTTGGATATGTTTTAGTCAAGCTCGCACAATTATTTGCGCCTATAACTCCGTTTTTCAGTGAAACTATGTGGCACAATTTGGTTGATGACAAAACAAGTGTTCATCATACAGATTGGCCTGTCGCTAATAAAAATTTAATTCATAAAGCACTTGAAGAAAAAATGATTAATGTAAGAAAAGTAGTTGAAAAAACTCTTTCACTTAGAAGTGAGGCAAGAATCAAGGTTCGTCAACCATTAGCAAAACTTACATGTTTTGTGACCGGAGACTCTCCTAAAGAAAATTTGCTGGAAGTTCTTGCCTGTGAAGTAAATGTTAAAGAAATAGAGTGGAAAAGAACAACTGAAACTTTACGAGTAATTTTAGATACAGATCTCACTGATGAATTAAAATCCGAAGGCGAAGCAAGAGAACTGATGAGAAATATTCAAAAATTAAGAAAAAAAGCTGGTCTTCAAGTAAATGATACCGTAACAATTGAGGTACCAGAATGGCCAAAAGAGTGGCAAGTTAGAATTGAAAAAAAGACTGGATCCAAACTTGTCAAAGGAAATGAGCTAAAAATAGTTTAGTATATTATTGGCTTATGAAATATTGGTTAGTACCTTTAGTAATCTTGATCCTCTGCTTACTTAGCATTCTGACTTTATCTAGTATTGCCCCAACACTTGCGCCCAAACAGTTGATCTTTTTTATGGTTGGCTTTGGCATTTTTTTTCTAATATCAAGAATACCATTTAGAAGACTTTTAAAACTAAGTTCAATTTTTTATATTGTTAATATTGCATTGCTTGTGACGGTTTTAATTCTGGCGCCAATTACTAGAGGAACATCTCGTTGGATTGATGTCGGTGGTCTTTTCGCAATCCAGCCCTCACAACTTGCTATTCCAACAACCAGTCTTTTTTTAATTAATTTGTTTAAAAACAAATCGCTGACAAATATTAAAAACTTGTTTCTTTTTTTGTTTTATACTGCAATTCCAGGACTACTCATCCTGATTGAACCAGATCTAGGAACAACAGTTGTCTATTTAGTCTCAGTTGCAGTCATAATTTTTCTTTCAAAAACAAAAATTCGTCATCTTGTACCACTGATATTTTTAGGAATTGTTGGCATTATTTTTTCTTGGAATTTCGTATTCCAGCCATATCAAAAATCTAGAATCACTTCTTTTATTTCACCCACAGATAATCAAGGTACTAGCTATAACGCACAGCAATCCTTAATTGCTGCTGGATCTGGAAAACTTACTGGCAAAGGTTTAGGACAAGGAATTCAATCTCATCTTCGATTCCTTCCAGAGAGACAAACAGATTTTGTGTTTGCTTCATTTGCTGAAGAATTTGGCTTTATTGGATCAGCCCTACTAATCTTTTTATATTTTGTGCTAGTAAATACCACAATATCAGCCGCCGAGAAAGCTCACGAAACTACAGAAAAATATTTCTGTTACGCGGTCGCAATCATGACCACTTTCCAGATAGGAGTTAACATCGGCATGAATATTGGTATTTTACCAATTACAGGCATAACATTGCCATTTATCTCATATGGCGGTAGTTCTATTTTGTCACTAATTAGTATGTTTGGTATAATTCAATCAATTCGCATTAACCAGAAACAAAAAGTAAGTCTACATTTGTCATAGCCCAGGCTAGCCTCTCTTGCTTCGCAACAGCCCAGGCTAGCCTCTCTTGCTTCGCAATTCACCTCCTAGCCCAAATCTGGTCTTTCGTGATACAATCATTGTTCAGTTTATTTAGCAAAATAGGGAAAATATGTCATACGCAATAATTCAATTAGTCGGCAAACAATTTAAAGTAGAAGAAGGTAAGACTTTTACTACTGACAGAATTACAGATAAGGAAATTGGAGATTCATTTAAAGTCACCGATGTACTTCTAGTTGCAGACGAAAAATCAAGTACCGTTGGTACACCAATCGTTAAAGGAGCTGAAGTTACTTTGAAGCTTATTGAAAATGGTAGAGGTGAAAAACTTAGAGTTGTTAAATACAAATCAAAATCAAAATACAGAAAAGTAACTGGTCACAAACAACACGAAAGCACACTCGAAGTTGTGAAAATAAAAGCATAAGCTTTCTTTAATTTTAATGTAGTTTATTAGCAGCTCTCAAATCATCTATGCAAAAATACTACGTTCAACTCGGAAACACTCCGGAATTATCAATTCAAGAACTCAACACAATTTTAGGACCAAAAAATGTTTTAAGAGTTGCTTCTCATCTTAGTTTAGTGGAATTAAAAAATGATCAAGTTGCAATCGAATTAATTGATTCTTTAGGCGGATCTGTAAAAATCATCAAAGAAATTGCAAAAATAGAAGATTCTTCAGCTGAGAATATTATCGAATTGGTAGCTGACTATTTACTCCAAAAGCAAGGCAACAAAATTCATTTCGGTTTTTCAGAATACGGCCGCGACCATTTGCCAAAAATTGATTATTTCCAAATTAAATCTAAAATCGAAAGAGGTGGCAAATCTGCAAGATTTGTCGAAGGCTCTAGATTGGGGCTATCTGCGGCCTTATTAATCCACAAAAAAAGAATCATAGAAATTTATCTCGTCCAAACTGCTGATGGTGTATTTATGGGTGAGACACTAGCTACTCAAAACATAGATCTTTGGACACTTAAAGATAGAGGCAAACCATATTTTGACAAGAAAAAAGGTATGTTACCACCAAAAGTTGCTAAAATGATGCTAAATCTTGCTCTAGGTGATAATCCGCCAATCGAAGGTAGAAAAAATGTTCTCTTAGATCCATTCGTTGGAACTGGTACAGTTTTGATCGAAGGCTTACTAGCAAAAGTTAATGTTATTGGCTCAGATATCGATCCACTTTCCGTTCAGGGTACAAAACAGAATATCGAATGGCTCAAAACTGAATTCAAAATCACTAACGATAGCAAAGTCATGATGTTTGACGCTACGAAAATTCCAATCCAAAACAACGAAATTCAATATATTGTTACCGAACCTTTTTTGGGAAAACCAAGACCTAATCCAAGCAAATTAGCTCTAATCTTCAAAGGATTACTAAAAATGTATTTAGGTGCTTTCAAACATTGGACTAGTTTCTTAGCAGACGGAGCGTCCGTTGTAATTGTGTTTCCATTAGTAAGTTTTAAAAATAAGAATGGTAAATTAATCGAGTATAATCTAGATAAGTTGATTGACAAATTAGCTTCTCTCGGGTACACTACTTTATCTAAACCCGTTTTATATCATCGCCCAAACGCAGTGGTTCAAAGACAGATTTATAGATTTAAATTCAATAAATAAGGGAGTTTATAATGTCACACGTCAAAGCAGGGGGAAAAGTCGCACAGCAAGCACAAGGCAAACGTCACGGTAAAAGGCTTGGTCTTAAAAAATTCGGTGGCGAAAAAGTTATCGTCGGAAACATTATCATAAGACAAAGAGGTGCAAAATATAAAGCTGGAAAAGGTGTTGGTATGGGTAAAGATCACACAATTTTCGCACTTATTGATGGCGCCGTTAAATTTTCCAAAAAATTTGGTCGCACAGTCGCCAACGTTGTAAATTCTTAATAGACTTGTCGCAAGTCTAATAGATACATCTAGAATTTATACTCTCATGTTTCACACAATTTCTGGTATACTTTCCGTATGAAAGCTCAAGAAGTTAAATTACTTAAAACAGAAGTTCTCCAAGCCAACCCTTTTCAACCTAGGGAAAAAATTCATAAAGAAGATCTTGAAGATCTAGTTAAATCAATAATAATTCATGGAATTATCGAGCCACTAGTAGTTGCTCACACGCCTGCAGGCTATCAAATAATTGCAGGTGAGAGACGTTGGAGAGCAGCTCAAATTGCGGGACTCAAAGAAGTGCCAGTGCTTATCGAGGAAACTACTCCAAAGGGTATGCTTGAAATGGCCATAGTTGAAAACCTACAACGTGTCAACCTAACCGCCATCGAAAGAGCTCAATCATTTCAAAGACTTAACAGAAATTTTAATTTAAGTGTTGGAGAAATTGCTGAAAGACTGGGTAAGTCGTCATCTTATATTAGTAACACTCTAAAATTATTAAATCTTCCAGACGCTATCAAAGACGGCATGCTTGGTAAACAAATCTCTGAAGGCCACGCACGCGCTATTTCAGGTATTCTAGATGTGAACACTATGTTGCAAGTTTATAAGCAAGTGCTCAAGGAAAACGCATCAGTCAGAAGAGCAGAAGAACTTGCTAGATTGGCCAAAAGTAAAACTGGTCAAACCAGAGTTTTCAAACCGCATGCTGTGGTTTATCAAATTGACGATAGAGAAATCGAAATATTTGAAAATAAAATTAAAAAATATTTAGGTGCAAAAGCCAGACTCAAACTTCACCGAACTGCCAAACAAACTAAAGTAAGTTTCATTATTAGGGGTGATGTTGAAGACACACAACAAAGTTTAGAAAAAATCATTGATATGCTTGACAGAGCTATTAAAGACAAAAAACTGGAAAAAGAAATTAATAAGTAATTCTTTCGATCTTTCCTACTTGAGACATTGGCCAGTATCTAAAAAATGCTTTGCCCACAATCTCTGATTTATCGACTGGACCCCAAACTCTAGAATCACTCGAATGTGATCGGTTGTCCCCCAAAGCAAAGTACTCATTTGGTCCAATTGTTACAGTTCTTCCGCTAATAAATTTTCCTTCAATGGTTTCGAAATCACTTGGAAGATATGACTCATTAAGTTTTTTTCCATTTACATAGACTGATTTGTCATGAACAGCAACTTTATCTCCGGGAAGAGCAATTATTCTCTTGATAAAATCGCAACCTGTTCCAGTTGGACAACCAGCTTCTGGAGGAGCATGAAAAACTATCACGTCACCTCTTTGTGGCTCTCCGGTACGATAGCTAATTTTATCTGTAAATACATAATCGCCAGATGCAAACGTTGGCACCATTGAAGAACCATTAACCTGATGAGGTTGCATAAAAAATAAATAAATAATCAAGAAAAAAGATAATCCGATAACTGCTGTTTCAATCAGATCTAAAAAAAAGCCACTAACAGATTTTACTATACTATTCATATGGTTGGATTATGAGGAATAAAGATATTAGTTTCAAGGACTAAACTCTCTCTTATTTATAGTAGAATAAATGTATGGGCTATACAAAAAATACTGTATCTGGATTTAGTTGGCAAACCATACTTAAAATTCTTACCACGGCAATAACGCTTGGAAAAATTATGGTCATTGCTAGAATCCTCAGTCCTCAAGATTTTGGACTTTTTTCTTTGATTGCTATCGCTTTGGGATTAGCTGAATCGACCACCCAAACTGGAGTTAATATCACTATTTTACAATCAAAAAGATCAATAGGATATTTTATTGATACCGCTTGGGTAATCGCCATTACCAGAGGTCTGATTATAGGAATCATCATGGTTTTGATGGGATTTGGAATGAGTAACTACTATGACGAACCAAGACTTAGAATTTTGATATCTATCGCTGCCTTGATACCGATTATCAAAGGTTTCATTAATCCAAGCATTATCTCTTTACATAAAAATTTAGAGTTTTTAAAAGATAGTACATATAGATTATCTTTATTAGCTGTGGAAGCATTATTTGCTATCCTATTTGCCACAATCTTCAAGGATGTAATCGCTTTAATATTTTCCATGCTAGCAGCTGGATTATTTGAAGTTTTAATATCTTTCTTACTATTTAAAGACAAACCTAGGTTTGAGTTCATTCCTAGCAGAGCTAAAGTAATTTTTTCTAATACTAAAGGCTTAAGTATTTCAGCGGCGCTTTCATATTTAAACGAAAATATTGATGACTTTTTACTCGGAAAAATTATTGGCACCCACAATCTTGGTCTATATCACAATGCCTATAGTTTGGGTCACAAAGCAAACTATGAATTTGCAAAATCAATTAATCACAGTACGTTACCAATTTTTTCTAAAATTACAGACGACTCAGCAAGATTACAAAAGGCCTTTCTCAAATCTATTACAGCAACAATATTAATTGTAACCGCCATATCACTGCCTTTATTTATTGCTCCAGAGTTCATTGTTAATCTAATTTTAGGACAAAAATGGTTATTAATAGTTCCAAATTTATATCTGTTTGTTATTGCCGGGATTCTTCAAAGTATCACGATTATTTTTTATACAGTTTTTTATGCAAAAAAAAGATACACCGCTTTGAATATCCACTTAATCTTGACTGTTTTAACACTCTTCGTCCTGATACAAATTTTAAGCAAACATAGTGGTATTACTGGAGCTGGACAAGCCCTAGTAATAAGCAGAGCAATAACTCTGCCATTACTTATCTACGAAACTATAAAAATATTTAAAAAATAGCTAATGAAAAAAGTACTTCCAGTTACAATTGCAATTATTACCCATAGACTTGATACTAGATTTATTGCCTCACTAAGATCTTCACAGATTGCAAAAAACGTAATCGTCGTTGATAACAACAGCAATAATGATTGGGAGAAATTAAAAAAGAATTATAATTTTGACTTAATTTCACATGAAAAGGAAATAGTAGATTTTGCAAAAACACGAAATGAAGTGTTGAAAATCATCAAAACTGATTGGGTATTTTTTCTTGACAGCGATGAGACTCTTGGGGAATCAGCGGAAATAATTCAGTCCAATCAAGATAAAATTGAAAACATCATGCAACAAAATCTGTTTGACGGTGTGTCAATTATAAGAAGAGATGTTTTTTTAGGCAAAGAACTTATGTTTGGTGAAGCAGGAAATACAAATATTGTAAGAATGTTTAAAGTAAAAAATGGGAAATTCAAAAAGAATGTTCATGAGATTGCTCAAATAAATGGCAGATTGGGAAGGTCGGATATTATTGTTTCACACTTTTCACACTCTGATATATCAGAATTTATTACAACTGTTGCCAATTACTCTCAAATGGCATCTCTAAATGAAGCTGGCGGTAATGAAGCTAGGATAATCAATATTTTAAAAATGATCTTTTTTCCACCACTCAAATTTCTTCAAAATTATGTCTTTAAGTTTGGGTTCTTAGATGGATACAGAGGACTAATTTATGCAACAATAATGAGTTTGCATTCTTTATTTGTAAGAGTTTTTTATTTTGAGAATAATAATTTGGAAGTGAATAATGAACCCAAGGCTTAGAAAAATCCTACTTTGGACTTTTGTTGGACTTTTAGCTTTGGGCCAATTTCAAAGAATTGAGTTGGGAGGCAACTTCAAGGGAATTAATATATACCTTCACGATATTTTTATTTTCTTCTGGCTAATTAGATTTGTATTTGTAGAAAAGTTAAGTTTAACCTTTGGAAAATTTTCCTTAAAGAAAACTATATCTAAATATAAAATCGAATCTATTTTCACGGGAATAACTATTACTGGAATTATTCTTAATGTTTTAATCAATCAAGATTTGATTTCATTATTATATCTTCTCAGGTTGGGTTCATATATTTTGTTTTGCCTTTCACTTAAACAATTAGTTACAAAAAAGCTGATAACAAGGTCCGAATTAAGATTTAAGTTTTTTGGAGCTGGGATAATTATCCTTTTCCTAGGTTTTGGGCAACTTATTACAATTAATGATACAAGATTTTTAGCAATTTTAGGTTGGGATGATCATTTAAATAGATTGATCAGCACAATATTTGATCCTGGGTTTACTGGCATAATTTTAGTAATTTCCTTAATGTATTTTTATTCTCTACCAAAAATGGGAAATAACTTCAAAATTTTTGAAAATAAAATTATTAATGCTCTGATAAGTCTATGTTTTTTCTTTGGCATTGCTTTAACTTTTTCAAGAGCCTCATATTTGGCCTTAGCAGTAGCCTTATTAACCCTGGACATTATAAAAAGAAAATCACTTTTATCTTTATTTCGAAAAGCTCTTATCTTTATAGTTATAGTTTTGATCATACCCAAGCCCGGTGGTGAAGGCGTAGATCTAGTTAGAACCTCAACAATCACCGCTAGAACATCTGCAATCCAATATGAACTAGACTCAGTGACACCAAAAACTTTACTGATTGGAAATGGTTTGTTCTCAAAACAAAACAGTTTAGAAAAAAGTGAGCTGCTTCCAAGTCACTCAAGAATACCAGATAATTTCTTAGTTAATCTTTTATTGTCTACCGGTCAAATAGGCACAGCAATTGCACTTTATATTTTGTTTAAATGGGGAGTCAAAATCTCCAAACAAGATCCTGAACTTGGTGTAGCAATAATCGCCACTTTTGTTCATGCCCAATTTAATAACTCGATATTCCAGCCATTTGTGTTATTGATGCTATTAGGTGGAATCGCAAGTATAAAAACCATTTCTAGCTCGAAAACCAAGAGTCTAAAGCTTAAAATTATAAACTAGGTTAATTTTAGTTGAGTTCTTGGCCTTGTCTTCAGCGTGCACTTCAATCTTGTTTTCGCCCTCTACCAATAGAATGCTATGCTCGAATAAACCCTCATCATTTGGGAACACAACTCGATTATTTATATAGATTTTAGCACCAACATCCGTTTTACCCTTAAGATTTATTGATTGATTTGTTCTTGACTCAAAAGAAGAACCGTCGGCGGGCTCTAAAATTTCCAAGCTTGGCGCTTCCGTATCAAGCAAAGTGACATAATCTCTAGTTGCAGCCGACTCATTTTCGGCCTTATCAAGGCTATACGCTGCGATTGTATTTTCACCTTCATCTAAAATTATCCCAATTTCGAATGATCCATCTTCATTAATTTTTATTGAATCATCTTTTCGTCCATTTAAAACTAAAATCAAGTCACTTTCTGGTTCACCAAAACCAGTGACCTTAATATTGGCACTGCTGGTTGCAGCGGGTGGCGCAGAAAGAATTGGAACCTGAGGGGCTATTTCGTCTGATTGTTGAAAGGGAGTAGAGGAATCAAAAAAATCTCCGGTCAGTTTAAAGAAACCCGGAATGATAATAAAAACAAAGACAAGCAACACTACGATTGCAACTACAACTATCGTAATGGTTTGATGCACCACTTTCTTTTTTTCACTATTCATTCTACGAGAATAAACTCCTGATGGAGTATTCTTGTAATTTGGCCTGTTTGAGATTCTTGATTTTGAATTAATTCTGCGTCTAATTTTTGACATATTTAAAGTATACATCTATTCATTGGAGGAAGGCAACTTGTACCCCAGGGCACCTTCTCCACTTGGAGGAGACCGTTCAAAAATGGGCGCGTTTTTTACATAGTTTAGATTGATAGATAGATCTCAATTAGTGTTTTGAC
>PFJN01000010.1 GCA_002783105.1 Candidatus Pacebacteria bacterium CG_4_10_14_3_um_filter_34_15
TAAGCAATGCGAATTCCGCGAATAATTTGTGAGGTATATTTAGCTTGGATTCCCGCCTTCCAGCCTTCGCACAAGGCTACGGCCGGCAAAGCGCGGGAATGACAAGAAAGAACGGGAATGACAACAAGGGATATTTACGCTTGACAATGGTAATTAGTTACTATACAATGTTACTAAAATATGGAAATAGATACATTGATAGGCGAACAAAATCCACAGTGGAGTGACGAAAAATATCTACCAGTAGAGAACTCTTGGTTTAAGAGGGGGGCATATAGTGAGGTAAATCATTGGTTAGATAAAAGATTTATTATTACTTTAACGGGTCTACGAAGAGTTGGGAAAAGCACGATTTTGAGACAGATAATGAGCAATTTGATTTTAAAAGGCAAAAGAAAAGAATGCTTCTATTTTTCTTTTGAAAAATTTCAAGCAAAAAGAGACCCTGAAATTCTTAAAAGAATAATTCAATATTATTTTGACTTTGTTTTAATAAAGAAAAGCTATCAAATAAGCGAAAAAATCTATATTTTTTTGGATGAAGTCCAGTATATACCCTATTGGCAAGATGTAATTAAGTTTTTTTATGATCAAAATGAAAATTTTAAATTTATAGTAACAGGTTCAAACTCTCTTTTTATCCAAAAAAAATCACTGGAAAGTTTGGCGGGAAGAATCATAGATATAAAAATAACACCTCTTTTATTTAAAGAATATTTATCACTCGTCAATCCAGATTATAAAATTGATATTAAGAACGATCTTTGGATATCAGCCAATAAAAATATAATTAATGGTTATTTTGAAAAATATCTTCGTTTTGGTCAGTTTCCGGAAGCAATTTATCAAAAATTAAATAATAGTGATACTAAAAAATACCTTGAATCAATTGAAAATAAAATCACTCAAGAGGATCTTCCTAAAACATTTACTATAGAACATCCTCAGATATTAATGGCAATAATTAATCAAATAAAAAAACAACCAGGCCAAATAATTGAATATCAAAATATTGCCAGTCAAGTAGGTCTTGACCAGAGAACGCTTGCTAATTATTTTGGTTATTTAGAAAAAGTCTTTTTAATTTCTCTATGTTATAATTTTGGGAAAAAACCAATCAAAGCGCCACGGATTAGCAAAAAAGCATATTTGGTATCATCAAATTTTGCAACTGAAGCTCCAATGCCATTCCTTGTTGAAAACTATATATTCAATTATCTTAAGATTAAATTCCCGGGAGTTTATTTTAATAAAGATAAAGAAATTGATTTTATAGCAGTCAAAGATGAAAAAAATTATTTATTTGAAGTAAAGTATCAAAATGAAATAAATAGTAGTGATAGTAAAAATATCAAAGCCTTTTTAAAAGTAAACAAAGCAGTCAAATCATTTTTAATAACTAAAGATAAATTTGACTTAAAAAAACCTATCGATCAAATTCCGGCATCATTAATCGAATTTTTACCAATAGCTAGATTTAGTCTTGGATTAGGAAAAAATATTTGGAATAGGATTGATGCAATTGAATATGTAAAAAAAGAAAGAGAGTCTTGGGATAAGAAATAATACGAATATTATTTAAGTAAGAATTGTTCTGAACCGAGACTTGGATAATTGGCTGTTCTCCAACTTTCAAATTCTTTTTTAGCCTGATCTTTTGGATCAAGGAGTGCGACTACGAATTTGTCTGTGCTGTAGTCAAAGTCGATTGAGAAAGTGGAAAGATTCAAAGGAACTTTTAATTTTAGGTCTTTTTTCTGAGAGGCTAAGTCGACTATTTGTTGAGGGATTGTCTCTTCGAGTGCGCCAGTAAAGCCAGCTTTAATTGTTACAGGTGTAACATTAGCCGTTGCGGGTGAAGGGTTAGTTTCGACAGAAGTAGGAAATAATTGATTAGTTGATTTAGTAGTTTTATCTTGAGTTGGGTTTTTTTTAGTGAAAGGAATAATCAAAACTAAAATAAAAAGAACAATAAGAGCTCCGGAAATTGCAAGATAAACTTTAATATTTTGTGAATCCATATTTATTTTTTAACCCCGAACGCTAACCTGTATAACGGGTACGGGTAACGGCTATTTTCATTATAAGGGATTTGATAACGACCGTAAGCGGGATCATAAGCAATAATATTTCCCTTACTATCAATATCGGTAATCCAGAAATAATGACCGCAACCGCCGCTACAGAAACTTGCTAAAGTAAAAAAGGTCCAACCAGAGGCCAAATATTTTCTTAGCTCCGGGACAATTGTTTCGGCTTTTTCTGAATCAAAAACAAGATAATCAGTGGTTTTAAGTCCGAGACTTTTTAGTAGTTCATGAGCATCGGAATAACGCGAACCATCATTTCCAAGGAGATAATCATTTGATTGATATAGGTTAACTATTACTTTTGGATCGTATTTTTTATCAACGTAGCTAGAAGAAATCATAGCAACGGTTGTAGGGCCACAACCAGCACTACATAGAGTTCCACCATCAGGTAAAGGTAAACTACCTTGATCACCACATTGGGCATAATAAGTGAATGAAGTTGACGATGGATGTTGGACGCTAGAAGTTGGACCTTGAGGTTGAATGGTGGGCGTTGGAGATAGTGATTGCCCCGAACCTTGTCCCATATTCATAAAAATATTCAAAAATTCAATCACGGGGTTAAAATCATCAGGATTTTTTCCTTGATCTACTATTAAAGTTAGATCAGCATTATTTACTAAGGGAGTTAGCTGATTTTGTTTAGCCCAATTTATAAACTGTTCTTCAGCTTGTGAAGTTTTTTTCTCAACAACAATTTTTTTTAATTTGTATGAATATTGAAGTTTGAAATCGGGAGTTTCGACGGGGAATATCTGAGAAAGATTTGGTTGATTGGACTCATTGGATAAATTTGACTCATTTGATAAATTGGAAAGGTCTTTTAGACCTTGATCACCACCTGTGGCTGGTAAGGGTTGCCCAGTTTTTCCCTGATCAGGG
>PFJN01000060.1 GCA_002783105.1 Candidatus Pacebacteria bacterium CG_4_10_14_3_um_filter_34_15
AATAATGAGAAATTATTGAAAAGCATTGCTTAAAATATGAAGACATTAAAACAAATTGCAGGAGATTTATTATTGTATTTCTACAAATTACAAAGACAGGATAAGTTAGAGGTAAGTCATGTAATTGTTTTTGACAATTACCCTGGCGAAAATATCAACCTCAACGACAAATCCGAGTTCGGAAAAACTATTTTAAACCTAGCTGATAACAGCTCGATAGATACATATAATGGCTTGAAATACCTTGAGGAGAAATCATTCATTAATTTTAAGGAAGATGGTTCTAATGCTGGAATTTTACTTCATGGGCTTAGCATAACAGCTTATGGGATTGATATTATTGAAGGGATTGAAAGGGGGGGAAAAAGAAAAAAATGAATTTCATGTTGTTTTCAACATAAAACTAGCAGAAAACATCAACATAGAAAGTCTAATAAAAGCGGAACTAGGCAGTTTAATAAAAGCTTCTTTAATTTAGGCTTTGATCAGTTTTTGATTCTTATAGCCTTCAATCTCACTTGGTAACAAAGGTTGAGTGGAAGCCGATGATCTAACAAAAAAATCTTGTTTATTAATATAAACATCTTTGTCAGAAGAGCTAACTTTTACTATACAAACATCTTTTCCCTCAACATCAACAATCTCGAAATGAACGAGTGGCGTAAATTCTCTACCTATAGCGTTTATAAACACTTGATTCAAATGTAGGAGAAAACCATCTCTATTATTGTTTTTGACTAATTTATAGTCATTTTCAAGCCCCAAGATTTCTCCATCATCTTTAACGCCAATAAGCAATGTTCCTCCGCTTGTATTCAGAAATGCAGCAATTGTTTTTATTACAGAAAATTCAATTTCTTTGCTAGGAATATTGGGATCGTTGTAGCTATACTTCAATGAAGACTTGAATTCCAAATTGTCATTTTCCCCATCCTGTATAAGCTTTCTTACATCTACGGATTCAGTGGCTTCAATTGCCGTTCCAAAAGATTTATAATATTTCTCAATTTTTTTAGCCATCAAAATTTTCCTTTTTTCAAGAAATTCTTCGTAATCATCAAGAGTCATGTTTGTGGCGTCAGTTGGAATAGCATGTTGTTTTAGGTTTTCTTGAAGTGCTTCTTTTGATGTTATGCCACTATATTTTATTTCTCCGCTATCACACTGATCTAATACCTCTTGGAAATATTCCTGTGGAGATTTTTTACCAATTTTTATATTGATTTCTGATTGTGAATAAACATAATTTGCCGTCTGGTTATATTCATTACGTGATTTGAATCTCTTTTTAAGATATTCCTTAGGAAAAATATGATGTATATCTCCGCGATGGATAATTAAATTTTGGACTGTAATATCTCTTGATAAAAATCCCTTATCGCCTTCTTTTACTTGAGAGGCAAAGAAAACTCCTAATATTGGATTATTAATACTGGAGCTACTAAGTTTCTGAACTAAACCAGCACTCCAAAAAGCACTAGAAAGTTCAGCTTCCTCAATTTGAGAAAGATATTTTTCAATGCCATGTTTGACTATATTTTTTATGTCTGCATCTATTGTTGATTCAGGGGAACCAGAATATCTTCCCGTCAAAATGGACATCACAAACCATTTTTGTACATAAGTTTCTATCATGGAATCAGCAAATTCCATGTCTTTCAGCTTCAAATACAAAATATATGCAAAATTAATAGCATTTTGAGATCTTATTAAAGATTTACTCACAAAACCTGCGGATTTAATTATCATTACGAATCTCTTGAATTTAGTTTCATTAACAAAATCTATTACACCAGCCTTAAGACGTTGAAAAGATTCATCCATTATTTCACTTTCAAATGTTTTAGTTTCAAAATTTCTACCTGATAAAAGCCCCACAAGCTCATCCATTCTTCCTCTTTCAAATTCTTTAGTAAAACTAACTCGTAGCACGTCTCCATAACTCGGATCGTAGAGATCGTCATTCTCATCTTTAAGCCATGCGATTTTTGACAAATAATCACTGTTTGCAAATTCCGTATCATTTTCAGAAATATGTTTGTAAAAATGAGGTTCAAGGGCTAGATGGCAGAAATAATCGATGCACTTTCTTAAATTAACTCCAAAATGACTTTCATCATCATAAGAAGCAATTTTTGACATGGCAAAATCAGCCTGACTTAAAACAACCCCTTTTGAATTAATTCTTATAAATATTTCAGTTACAGTTTCTATGTCCAAGCTTGCTTCAAGCTCAATAAAACCAATCTGTTTGTTTTTGATTTCTAATAGCTTTGAGAATCTCTCTTGAATAACTTCCCTGGCGACATCTTCATTTTTCTGACAATACTCATCAATAATTTTAAAATGATTGCTTGATTCTTTAAGAATATCTGAAATATCAGCAATCCAATGAGAATCTTTTTTGATGGCAGGGGTGAGAGTTTCAAATTTTTCTTCAAGAGGATTAAAAGAAATAATAATCCGCTTTTCTTTATAATCTTTATCGATGATTTTTTGACCGAGCATTGCCGCTCTTAAAGCGGTTATGCGTTGTTGACCATCAATTAGAATTTTTTTACCACGTGAGATAGAACCATCTTTCAATCTAATATCAGGATTTTTCCACCCAATAATATAGCCAATCGGATAACCTTTATAGAGAGAATCCATCAAATCACGGACCTTTATACTATTCCAGACGAAAGGTCGTTGTATTTCGGGAATTGCGATTTCGTTTAGTTGAATAGCGCTTAAAATATTGTTTACAAGATATTGATTTACATTGTATTGCTGCATTTTTTATTCATTAAAACTGTTTGCGTGAATTATAAGCGCCTTACGGGGGTAAAAACAAGAAATAATTCCGCCCCGAAAAAGGCGGCTCTTTTAGGCGGGAAGGCAAAAAGGAGGGGGTCTGGGGGAGGAATTTTTGCCTTCCCGCCCTTCTTTCCTTTGGATTTGCACGGTGTTCTTTCACGCGCCGCCCGAGGTTCGCGGGCGGGCGGCGCGGCCAAGAGCGTCAGGATTTTGCAAAATTTTCATGGAGGCTAGCCTCCATGTTTCTCTTTGAAATAGGTTCTAACTTCTTCATAAAGGCAGCTCCATTCGAGAAATTGCGATTTTTTGGCCGCCGCAGACCACGGAAAACCCAGTTGGCAAGCCACCTTTTGCCCCGTGAGCCTGAAGTTCGTTTGCGCGAAGCGCAAAGTACAACGGATGTTGTACAGCCGATTTTTTGCATTTCGCCGAAGGCGAAACTTCTAAATTTTCAGAAAGAAAGCGACAATTTTCCGCGCGTAGCGCGGCTTTGCCCAAAAGCGATAACCACTTAATGCTTATGAAATATTTTCTTTACGCCAGAAAATCAACAGATGAAGATGACAGGCAAGTGCTTTCAATAGAAGCACAGGTAACTGAGTTGCATGAATTTGCCCGAAAAGAAAATCTGGAAGTAATAAAAGAATTTGTGGAAAGCAAAACAGCTAAGGCTCCAGGCAGACCAATATTTAACAGCATGATCAAAGAAATAGAATCATTGGGAAATGTGGGAATTTTAGCGTGGCATCCTGACAGGCTGGCTAGAAATAGTATTGATGGAGGCAAGATTATTTATCTTGTAGATAAGGAACAAATTACATCGCTAAAATTCCCTACCTTTTGGTTTGACAGCACTCCGCAGGGCAAATTCATGCTCAATATCGCTTTTGGGCAAAGTAAATATTACATTGATAATCTCTCGGAGAATATTAAACGTGG
>PFJN01000006.1 GCA_002783105.1 Candidatus Pacebacteria bacterium CG_4_10_14_3_um_filter_34_15
AAAAAGTATCGCTGATCAGAATGAAAAACTTAATGTTTATTTAACATTGGATGACAATGCTTTAGAAAAAGCAAAAGCCGCTAAAAATACTCCTTTGATGGGAGTTCCCATTGCATTAAAAGATAACTATTGCACTAAGAATCTCCGCACTACGGCTTCATCTACTATACTAGATGATTTTATACCCACCTTTGAATCAACAGTAAGTAAAAATCTGAAAAAAGCCGGTGGTGTCGTGATAGGTAAAACAAACATGGATGCTTGGGCTCATGGATCATCAACCGAAACTTCTCAATATGGTCGTACCTTAAATCCACGTAATATTGATTATTTGCCCGGAGGATCTTCAGGTGGAAGTGCCGCTGCAGTGGCTGCAAATATGTGCATTGCATCACTTGGAACAGAGACTGCTGGATCAATTAGACAACCAGCCGCTTGGTGTGGAGTAGTTGGATTGAAACCTACCTATGGTCGTTGCAGTAGATATGGAATCATTGCAATGTGCTCATCTACTGACTCACCGGGACCAATAACAAAAACAGTAGAAGACGCTGCAATCCTATTAAACTATATTGCTGGACACGATCTTCTAGAAAGCACTACTGCTAATTTGGAAGTTCCAGATTTTACCAAAGCAATTGATAAAGATATTAAGGGATTAAAAATTGGTTATCTATATAAAGATCTGAAAGGCTTAGAAGAAATTACAAAAATATTTGCCGAACAAGTAAAAGTTTTTGAAAAACTTGGAGCAACTGTCGAAGTTGTTGATGCTATGAATCCAAAGCATGGCGTTAGTATCTACACTATAGTCCAAAGAGGAGAAGTCAGCAGTAATTTAGGTAGATATGACGGAATTAGATATGGAAAAGATAGATCATTTTTCGGTGATGAAGCCAAAAGAAGAATTATGCTTGGCACCTACACCTTGTCTAAAGGATATGCCGACCAATATTACAACACAGCTCAAAAAGTTAGAACTTTATATATTAAAGATTATGAGCGTTTATTTAAAACTTATGATGTGTTAGTAGCTCCAACTTCACCTGGGTTTGCTAAAAAAATTGGCGCAACTGAAGGACAGGCAATGTTTGGAGAATTAGAAGATTTACTGTTGGAAGCCAGTTCGCTCAGTGGCTTACCTGGGATTTCAATTCCTTGCTACAAAGATAATGAAACAAATTTATATTTAGGTATGAACATTATTGCTCCAATGTATCGAGAAGATTTAGTCCTTCAAGTTGCTGATGCATTTGAAAAAGCAACCAAATGGAATTCTTGGAGAAACTAATATGAATACTGACAATAAAAACAAAAATAAATACTCCTTAGTTTGTGGTCTAGAAATTCACGCCGAACTTAAAACTAAATCAAAGATGTTTTGTGGCTGTAAAAACGATCCTTTTGGTGCTGAGAAACCAAATATTTATACTTGCCCAACTTGCTTAGGCATGCCAGGTGGATCGCCAGTCGCCAACAAAAAAGCCATCGAATGGACTATTAAAGTAGGTTTAGCACTTGGCTGCAAAATTAATTTGTTCTCAAAATTTGATCGAAAGAACTATTTCTATCCAGATCTCCCAAAAGCATATCAGATTAGTCAATACGACCTGCCGTTCTGTTATGATGGCGTTGTTGAAACCTCTTTTGGCCCAGTAGGAATTACTAGAATACATCTAGAAGAAGACACTGGAAAACTTTTGCATAAAAAAATTGATGGAAAACAAGTAAGTCTAATTGATTTTAATAGAAGTAGCGTACCATTAATGGAAATAGTTACTGAGCCAGACATTCATAGCCCTGAACAGGCCAAAGAATATGCTAAAGAAATTCGAAAAATTCTTAAATATTTAGACGTTGCTGACTGTGATATGGATCAAGGTGGCATGCGTCTGGAAGCAAACACTTCCTTGAGATCGGAAGGACAAAAAGAACTTCCAAAATATAAAGTTGAAGTCAAAAACATTAACTCCTTTAAATTTATGGAACAAGCCATTGAGTATGAAATAGACAGACAAACTGAAATACTAGATAAAGGTGAAATTCCCGCTCAAGAAACAAGAGGTTGGAACTCAATCAAATCAATCACTTTCTCACAAAGAACTAAAGAGGATTCGGAAGACTATAGATATTTCCCAGACCCAGATCTTCCACCAATTAGATATTCACGTGAAAGTATTGAAACCATGAGAGCTGAACTTCCAGAACTCCCAGCTCAAAAATCAGAGCGTTGGAACACAGAATATGGAGTAGAGAAAAGATATTCCAAACAACTCATTTCACATGAAATCTTTTCAAATTTGCTTGAAGAATCATTTAAAATTTGTCAACTTGAAAATATTGAACCTAATAAATTAGCTAGCACAATAGTAAACAAAAACATTATTATTTCACATGAAACAATAGCATCAAAAATTGTAGATGAATTCAAAAAACTTTCTCAAACTGACGAAGTGTCTGACGATGAAATTATTTCTGCCATTAAAGAAGTAATTCTTCAAAATAATGACGCTGTTATAAAATTCAAATCAGGTGACACAAAAGTAATTGGGTTTTTTATCGGTCAAACAATGAGAAAACTTGGAAAAAAGATTAACAACAGAAAACTAGGAGAACTCTTAATAAATGAACTTAAAAAATAACTTTGTCCATCTTCACGTTCACACTGAATATTCATTACTTGATGGTTTATGTAAATTACCCGACCTAATAAACAAAGTTAAAGAAAATGGTCAACATGCAATTGCAATTACTGATCATGGCGCCATGTATGGAGCCCTTCATTTCTTTAACGCCTGTAATAAGGCAGAAATTAAGCCAATTATTGGAGTCGAAATTTATGTTGCTAAAAATTCAATGAAGGATAAACAGTCCAAAATGGGCTCTGATCAATTTCACTTGACACTGTTAGCCAAAAATTTTACAGGTTATCAAAATATTAATCGCTTAGTTTCAATTGCCAACTTTGAAGGTTTTTCGTATAAACCTCGTATCGATGAAGAAACTCTTTTTAAATATTCTGATGGCATTATCTGTTTGAGTGGCTGTATGAGTAGTATATTTAATAAGCTTCTTCGTGACGGCAAACTTGAAGAAGCAGAAAAGAAATTCAAACTCTACAAAAATAAGTTTCCCGACAGATTTTATGTAGAAATTCAAAAACACCCACAAATTAGTGAACTGACAAGTCTAACAAAATTGCAAGTTGAGATGGCTCGTAAACTAGATTTGCCATTAGTGGCTACTAATGATGTTCATTATGTTGAACAAGAAGATTCAATTGCTCAAGATGCGCTTCTTTGCGTTCAAACCAGAAAATTGATAGATGATAAAAAACGCATGACCATGATGGATTCCCCTGACTATTATTTGCGCTCCACTGAAGAAATGATCAAATTATTTAAAAATTATCCTGACTCCATTGAAAATACTGTAAAAATTGCCGATGAGTGCGAGCTTAAAATTCCGACTGGTCAATTAATTTTTCCTGAATATCCGATTCCAAAAGGTGAGACTTTGGCTTCAGTCTTGAAAGATATGACTTACAAAGGAGCAAGAAAAAAACTTGGAAAAATTACCCCTGAAATTGAGCAACGACTAGAATATGAATTAAAAATTATTAATGATAAAGGCTATGCAGCCTATTTTTTGATTACTCAAGATTTTGTTAACTGGTCAAAGGAACACGGCATTACTGTTGGACCTGGAAGAGGTTCTGCTGCCGGATCTCTTGTTTCATACTCTGTTGGAATTACCACCATTGATCCACTATTTCACGGATTGGCATTTGAACGTTTTCTTAATCCTCAACGCCCAACTCCACCCGATATTGATCTTGACTTTGCAGATACAAAACGTGATCGAGTTATTGAGTATGTTGCCGATAAATATGGTAACGACCATGTGGCCCACGTGATTACGTTTGGAAAAATGGAAGCTAGAGTTGCTATCCGAGATATTGGTAGGGTCTTGGGAATGCCATATGAAGATCCTGATAAAATTGCCAAACTTATTCCAAATGACCCTGGCAAAAAAATCTCACTTAAAAAAGCCATTGAAACTGTTCCAGAATTAGCTGAATACTATAAACAACCCAAATTTAAAAAACTAATTGATTTGGCAATGAAAGTTGAAGGATCAATCCGTCATTCCTCGGTACATGCTGCCGCAGTTATCATAACTGACAAGCCACTTCCTGATTATGTTGCCATCCAAAAAGATTCGAAATCTGGAAAAACGATCACTCAATATGACATGTACGCACTGGACTGTAATATTGATGATGATGCAATCGGTTTGCTAAAATTTGATTTTTTGGGACTAAGAAATTTAACGATTATTAATAGCACACTTCAATTGATTGAAGTAAATAAAAAGATTAAGTTAGACATTGATAAAATTCCTTTAAATGACAAAAAAACTTACAAACTTTTGTCATCGGGAGATACTTTTGGAGTCTTTCAACTTGAGTCAGCTGGTATGAGGCGCGTAGCTAGAACTCTAAAACCAAATAAATTTTCTGATATTACAGCTATGGTTGCTTTATATCGCCCTGGTCCAATGGATCTGATCCCAACTTTTATTGAAGGGAAACATAATCCGAAATCTATTAAATACCCAGATGAATCTTTAAAACCAATTTTAGAAGAAACCTACGGAGTTATGGTCTACCAAGAGCAGATTTTACTCATGGCAAATTTAATGGCTGGCTACACTTTGGGTGAGGCTGATATTTTGCGTCGCGCTATCGGAAAAAAGAAGAAAAAACTTTTGGATGAAAATAAAAGAAGATTTATTGATCAATCAGTTATTAAAGGTTATAAAGTTGCAGTTGCAGAAAAAGTTTGGGGATTTATTGAAGCTTTTGCTAACTACGGATTCAACAAAGCTCATGCGGCAAGTTATGCCATGATTGCTTATCAAACCGCATATCTCAAAGCAAATTATCCTGTTGAATATATGGCTGCTTTAATGAGTGTCGAGTCAGCTTCTCATTCGATGAATCGAGACGTAAAAATTGCCATTGGAGTTGAATCTCTCAAAAAAATGGGCATTAATATTTATCCACCTGAAATAAATAAATCTACTGATGATTTTGTGATCGAAAAAGATAAGAAATCTCTACAGGGCTTGGCAATTAGATTTGGATTTAATGCCATTAAACACGTTGGCTCAAAAGCTATTGAAAATATCTTAGAAATTAAAAAAGATGTCGGTGAGTTTACTTCTTTGACTCAATTTATCAACAAATCCGATAGTAGAAAAGTAAATAAAACTACACTTGAAGTGCTAATTAAAGCCGGAGTGATGGATAGATTTGGCAATAGAGCAAGTATGTTACAGGGCTTGGAAAAAATTCGTGCTACAGCCTCGCAACTTCAATCCGATGTTGATGGTCAAGATTCATTATTTGGTGATGTATCTTCATCTGATGAAACACTAGAAGATTCTTTTCCTGAACTGCCTGAATATCCGCAACAAGAATTACTTTCATTTGAAAAAGAGCTACTTGGATTGTATTTAACAGATCATCCTTTAGCCCATCAGTTAAAAGCAGTTTCCAAAGACGCGACAAAAAAAATTGAAGATCTAGATGTTACAATTCACAAAGAAAAAGTTTTTCAATTTGGCGGAATCCTAACAAATGTGCGAAACATTGCTACCAAGAAAACGGGCAAACTAATGGCTTTTGCCAAACTAGAAGACGAGACAGGTTCTATAGATATAGTAGTCTTCCCAAAAACATTTGAAGAATATTCCACTATGATTCATGACGACGCAGTTTTGTTGATCAAAGCAAAAGTTGACGAAAGAGATGGCGAGCTTCAGCTTTTGGTTGAAAAAATAAGCGTTCCTTCAGAAGAAGATATGTTCCATGAGGGCTCCGCGCTTCACAAAGAAATTTTTGTTCCTAGAAAAACCTCCAAAGAAACCCTGCAAAAACTTGGGAGTTTACTCAAATCTCACAAAGGTTCCCAAACTGTAATTGTGTTAATTCCTAATGGCGCAAAACCTCAAAAAATGTTGCTTCCATACGGTGTTGCGTGGGACAGCGAACTTGAAAAAAAGATTGTCGCCTTACTAAATTAGAGATTACAATTAGTCAAAAAGACGCTATAATACTCTTCCATGAGCAACCATGGAAAATTTACCCCAAATAAAAATACAAAGTTTATCTTCGTTTCTGGCGGAGTCCTTTCAGGTCTTGGCAAAGGCATCACTGCCGCTTCTTTAGGACTACTACTCAAAAACCGTGGTTATAGCATTACAAACATCAAATGTGAAAACTACCTCAACATTGACTCTGGAAACATTAATCCCATCGAACATGGAGACGTTTTTCTCTGTGAAGACGGCCTAGAAGCTGATCTTGATTTGGGATCATACGAACGTTTTTTGGGTAAAGAAGTTGGTCATAAAAACTTCATGACTTTGGGTCAAATATACTCAACCGTGATTGAAAAAACAAAAAATCTTGCTTACAACGGTGCAACTGTTGATGCTTGGCTCTACATTCCTCAGGAAGCAATTAAACGTATCAAAGAGGCCGGAGAAGGCTACGACATTTGTTTAGTTGAACTAGGTGGAACCGCCGGAGAATACCAAAACGTGATTTATTATGAAGCCTATCGTATTATGAATCTGCAAACACCTCAGGACACAATTCATATTCATGTGACTTACTTTCCAAATCCTTCACACATCAATGAACTCAAATCAAAACCAACTCAACTTTCAGTTCAAACTCTTAACTCAATGGGCATTCAGCCTGATTTTATTGTCGGCAGAGGAGAATTGATAATTGATGATAAAAGAAAAGAAAAAGTTGCCTTCTATAGCAACATGAGCAAAGATGACGTGATCTCAAATCCTGATTGCGATAGTATTTATGAATTACCACCTATTTTGGCTGAACAAAAATTTGATGAAAAAGTTCTAATTAAATTGGGACTGCCAGTAAATAAAGCAGATCTCACTCAGTGGAATGAATTCGTCAAAAAATTCAAAGCTAATAAAAAATATAATGTCAAAATCGCAATTATCGCCAAATATTTATCAACTGGTGATTATGAATTAACCGATTCATATGTTTCTTTGATTGAATCCCTAAAATTTGCCAGTTCATATACAGACATAAACATGAAAATTATCTTTATTAAAGCCACTGAACTTGAAAACAAAGATGAGAAAGCCCTAGCTGACTTAAAATCTGCTGACGGAATCATCGTGCCAATTGGTTGGGGATCTAGAGGAGTCGAAGGTAAAATTGACGCAATTAGATACGCTAGAGAAAATAAAGTGCCGTTTTTGGGCTTATGTTATGGACTGCAACTTGCTTGTGTCGAATTCGCCAGAAATGTAGCGGGACTTGAAGGTGCAAATACAATCGAAGTTGATCCAAACACAAAATATCCAATCATCCATGACATTCCTTTTGATGAAAAATACCAAACCATCAAAGGTGAGGGTGCTAGTATGAGGTTAGGTGCATACGATTGCGTACTCAAGCCAGGCACACTCGCTCACAAAATTTATCACGATCACAATGGTTTCAAAGATGAAAAAAATAATTTAATCTCCGAAAGACATCGACATCGATATGAAGTTAACAATGAATATCGAAAAACACTTGAAGATGCCGGCATGGTGATTTCAGGAACATCACCTGATGATTTTTTTGTTGAAATGATCGAGTTACCTCAAGACAAACATCCATTTTTCATTGCAACTCAAGCACATCCAGAATATAAATCTCGACCATTAACTCCTCATCCAATCTTTGTTGAGTTCATGAAAGCAACAATTAAACATACTGGAAATAATAGAAATTATTCAGAAATTATTCAGATTGCAAATACGTCTCAAATCAAGTAAAATAGTAAATCTTGTAATCAGGAATTTTATCATGGCACAATACTTAATCTATAACGATCTTAAAATTGGAGTTGGTGACACCGTAAAGGTTCATCAGGAAATTTCAGAAGGCGAGAAAACCAGAATTCAATTTTTTGAAGGGCTAGTTATTGCTATCAAAAATAGAGGTAATGGCAAAACTTTCACTGTTAGAAAAATGGGTACAGGTGGAATTGGTGTTGAAAAAATCTATCCAATTAATATGCCTCAAATTAAAGACATTGAAGTCAAACGTAAGGGTGATGTAAGAAGAGCAAAGTTATACTACCTACGTGATAGACTTGGAAAATCAGCAACCAGTATTAAAGAAAAAGATACTCACACCAAAGCAGCTAAGGCTGAATAATTTTTCCCTTGGAAGCAGGGGAGAGCGAGAAGCAAAAAACCATTTGCTTAATTTGGGTTACAAAATTCTTGAAATTAACATTAGAGTTAACAACAGCGAAATAGATCTTATCGCACTCGATACAAAATTTGACGAAATAGTTTTTATAGAAGTAAAAACTAGAAACAGCCGCTTCTTTGGCAATCCTTCAGAAGCAGTGACAAGTAAAAAGCTGAAAAGCATGAACCTGGTTGCTAATAATTATTTGAGACTCAAAGGCTATAATAAAGATTATAGATTTGATATCATAGCAATTGAGTATTTGAAGGGTGATGATAGATTGGAAAACCCCCAAATACAGCACTTTGAAAATATAAGTTGGCCATAACGGCCCTATCGTCTATCGGTTAGGACACCAGGTTTTCATCCTGATAAGCAGAGTTCGACTCTCTGTGGGGTCACATAATAAAATAACACGCTATATGCGTGTTATTTTATTATTTGGTCGCATAGTTTGAGGAGATCACAGCTGAGCGAAGCGAAGCTGAGTTCCGCCACATAGCGAACTGAACGGAAGTGAAGTGAGCCAGGTTAGTGCATGCGAGCCATCCTACAGAAAATATAAATAGTGGCGAGTCGTAGACTCTCTGTGGGGTCACAACAAATTTTCATCTGGAAAAACAAACACCCTAGTTTGTAGATTGAACTTTTCTAAGCCATTAATTCTAATTTACCCCTTCTAACTTTATATAGATTGACATTCTTTATAAAGTTAGCTATGATTAAATATATGAATGTCACCCATAAACTCAACCACATTCAAAAATTTAGTGGTAAAACTCAAGATGAACTAGCTCAAAATCTCGGAGTGTCTTTCCCCACACTAAACAGTTGGATAAACGGTAAAAGTCAACCTAGAGCAAAAGCCGTTGAAAAAATTGACTTTCTTTATCTTGAGTACCTAGGCGATACTTCTATAGGCATAGATGTAATTGAGAAAAAAGTCAAAAAAATTAAACATTTACAACAACAATTTTCTGATCCGTATTCATTAATTATGTCTAGAAAAGATATTTACGATGATTTTTTACTTTCATTGACTTATCATACAAACAGCATTGAAGGCAGCACATTTAATGAACCTGATGTTAAATCTGTACTATTTGATGATGTAACCATCCCCAATAAAAGTGTTCAAGAGCACCAGGAAGCTAAAAATCATCAGGGTGCTTTAGGCTTTATAATGAGATGGATTAGAGATAATAGCGATAATGTGGACGAAGAATTTATTAAACATGTCCACCAAATTCTCATGAATGGGATCATACCTAATGCTGGTGTATATCGTAATCATAGTGTTCGAATTGCTGGAGTAAATGTTCCAACATCTAACTTCTTAAGTATAAATAACCACATGAGTGAATTTATTAATATGTTTAATGATTTTCAGAAAAAATCAATCAATCAAGTTAAACACATAGCTCAAACCCATGCTCGATTCGAACAAATTCATCCATTCTCAGATGGCAATGGGAGAGTTGGTCGTTTATTAATGCTAGTTCTAGCCTTCAAATACAAGATGGCTCCAGTCATAATTAGAAAAGAAAAAAAACAAGCTTATTACACCTATTTAGAAGAAGCTCAAATTAAAAACAACATTATCCCGTTATCTTCTTTTATTTTTGATGGCATATTTGAAAGTTATAATTTATTGAGCACTTAATTTTGAATATCGACTTTTAATGAGCTAAAAAGAGTTCGAAATAAACAACCTTAACTCACAACTATTTCTTACAAACAGATTACAACTTGAAAATCAGGCAGAGAGAAACTATAGTCAATACTTATGAATTGGATTATTGCCAGCCTATTAATGTTTGTTAGCTCGGTTGCTTTATATCTTTGTGTACGAAAGAGCAATGCACTAAAAACGCCTCAGCAACTAAATAATCTCGCGATGTTTCTAATACCTGTACTTGTATATATGGTGTTAACGGTCAAAACCCCAACCACTTTTACACTTAAACCATTCGAATACCTACTAATTATAATTCAAGGTATTTTCTTTAGTTATCTTGGAAATGTATTCTCCTTAAAAGGAATCGAATATTCCCCAAACCCTGGGTATAGTCTAATTATTTCAAAAAGTTATGTCGTATTTACAGCTATAGCCTCAATATTTATTTTTTCTGCTCCACTGACAATGAAGTCAGTGATCGCTATCGTATTAATCGTATTGTTCTCAGCTTTAATTATGATCGATAAAGACAAAAGCAGAACTACTTCTAATAAATTGTGGTTTCCCTATACGATGGGCGCATTTTTTTGTTGGGGTTTCTTAGCTTTAAGTTCTAAATATTTACTGAATATAGGTGTCCCTATTCTTACTAGGCTCATTTTGACTATGTTAGTAGTAACCGTTTTAATATTTGGGGAAATAAAATTAAAGAAAATAAATATCTTTCAAATTAATAAACCTCAAATAGTGACTCTATTATTTATTGGGATATTTGGCTCGAGTTTCAATTACTTTATGCAAGTTGGATTTAATTTAGCTCCAAATGTTGGCTATGTTAACGCTACTAATGCCGCCTCAATTTCATTACTAACCTTGATGACTGCTTTCTTTTTTAAAGACGAATTAACAGTAAAAAAGATGATTGGAATATTTGGAGTAACTGCTGGGTTGTTACTTTTATTCCTTTAGCTTAAAACATAATAAGTTGATCGACCCTTACCCCGACGTTTAATAAAACCTAAATCCATCAATTTTTGAAAATCAAGTGTCCTTGTAGCTTTAGCGCGGTCAGTTAATTTTGAATAATCTCTGTCAGTGATAAAACCATTTTTCTTTATAAAATCAATTAGTTTTAAGTGATACTCTTCAATCTTCGTTTCTGGTGAATAGCCTAATTGAGGAATTATCTTTTTCACCCTGAGTAGCTCATCAATAATACCTTCAGTAAAATATTCCAACCAAGTTGTAAAATCAATTGTATCTATTAATTCATTGTAATCTCCAAATTCCCCAACAGTTTGAAAATATTTAGTCACATTTTTATTATAATAGTTTTCAAAACTAAATAGATTAAAGGTATTAAGACCCATTTTTGCCAATAAAACCTTTGTAATTAATCTTGTTGTTCTGCCATTTCCATCCATAAATGGATGAATAATTACCATTTGTTTATGAAAAATACCAGCCAAAATTAAAGAATCTACAGTATTTTTATTTTGAATAAGAAACTCAACAAGTTCTAACATTAATTTATTAACTACATCATAATCTGGAGGTAAAAAAACAACTTCACCTGATCTTGGATCATTAACAACTACAGGCTTTTTTCTAACAACACCTGCTTCAAAATTAGGCAATAATCCTTCAATGACTTTTTTGTGAATTTCTAAAATTAAATCTAACGAAATTTTTAGATCATCTTTTTTACTTAGGTTATTTAGATATTTAAGAGCATCGTTATAATTTAACACTTCACGTTCACTGTCTCGAATATATTGCGGTCTATTTTTTAGTACTTTTTTAACTTCTGTTAAAGGTAGTGGGTTACCTTCAATACTTGTCGAAGCAAAAGTAGAGACTTCTCTAGCTTTTTTTTCAAAATCCATTAATATCACTTTAGGAAATCGTTGATCATTAAGTTCCTCAACCAATAGATATATATACTTAATATTTGAAAGCATCTTATTAGTAATTATATAATTTGGTTTGAACATATTAGTCTAATAATAGTCGATTAATAGTCGATTGTCAATGCCTATTTATAGACGATCAGCTTAATTTCCCCTTTTGACTTGTTCATCTAAAAAGTTAAACTATATTAAAGTGTATAATCGTTAATATATGATGGGAAGAAATACGTTAGAAAGTGATATCAGAAGAGATAATTCTCATGCTGCCGACATAAGAAAGAGACAGAAGAATGCTTATGATGCAGAAGAAGGTGCAAAAAAGGTAGATAAATTTTCTGAAGAAGCACAATTTAGTAGCTTAGATTTTACATTGATTAATCAACTAATAGCAGAAAGAAAAGCAACAAGAAATGAAGATGATTAAGCTTAGCCTTCGCAATCATAGTTATTCTGTGGCTCATGATTGTCAATTTAATTAAACTATTCTGGAAAATTAAAAAAGAAGCAGTTTGCTTATTGGTTCCTTATATCGCTTGGGTTAGTTTTGCCTCTCTACTTAACTTTTCACTTTGGATTTTAAATAAATAAACTTTGATCCAATAATTCTAGTTAGTCCACATACCCCAACGTCTTCAACACACCCCTACACCCCGGAGTAACATCTTCAATCTTCAAAAATTCTGCCAAACTATCAATATCTACCCACCTAACTTCATCTATTTCAGTCTTATCAAAATTAGTTGGTGTTTCCTCTATACTAGTACTGTAAATTGTTGAGTATTCTTGCTCTATACCCATATCATAAAGTTCTTTTGCAACATACCTAAGTGGGGGATGAATTCCCAATTCTTCTTCGATTTCTCTTTTAGCAGCTTGTTCATATGTTTGACCATAAGTAACATGGCCACTCGCTGATATAGTCCAAAACCCAGGAAAAGTATCTTTGTGTTTACTACGTTTTTGAAGAAGAATTTGCTTACTAGAATTAGTAGCAACGACATCAACAGAACGATGAATTTTACTTCTATCTTTATGAGCCTGTTTTCTAGCAATAAAACCTAAAACTTTATCATTCTTATCAACTAAATAAAAAAGCTCAGTTTGATCGTCGTAAGGCATAACTAATATTGTACTACACCTGTTCTCACTACTATATGATATGATATGATATACTATAGGATGTTTTTCTGAAGCCTAGCAAATTCCCTGCATTCGCACATGAAGTGCAACACTTTGTTAATTTTTAATGTTTGTTAAGTTTTTGTAATTCTAACATCA
>PFJN01000012.1 GCA_002783105.1 Candidatus Pacebacteria bacterium CG_4_10_14_3_um_filter_34_15
TAAAAAAAATGTGAAAGAAGCAAACGGTAAAAGAAAAACTTGTAAAAAAAATGTGAAAGAAGCAAACGGTAAAAGAAAAACTTGAAGTTTTTGGGTTTTAGCAATTTTACCAAAAATCCAGTAACTCAAAAATCCTAAGTAAGTAAACAAAAATCCAGAGTAAAAACCACCCTTAAAATAGTCAAACGAAATGATTGTGAAAAAATACAAGAAAATATTTTGACCAAAGAAACCAAAGCTTCCAAGCGGAGACATATTTGGTGGCAACATTCCAAAACGGGAAATATAAACAAACAGTGCGGTTGCTGGTTTTGCAAAAGAACTAATTTGGCTACTTAATTTCTTCATAACGCCACTCCACTTTGTCACCTTTTTGCAAAATCGTTTGATCAGCGCCCGTCTTTGCTTGCTCTCCATTTAAATAGAATGCCCAAAAATGTTTGTCATCACCTTTAACACCATTAATCGATTCAACGAATACTCCAAAATCATATTCTTTGTAATCTATTTTTGCGACATCTTTGAGAAGTTCGAAAGCATTCTGACCATCGGCTTGGGATTCATAGGTGATTGAGGCAACTGCTGCTGGAGAAGCTTCGGCATCAAACATCATTGCCGGATCGACTGGCTCAGTTGTTTGAGAAGGCTCGGATAGCTCCACCGGGTCTGCTAATCCATCCTGCTCGGCTTCATCTGTTAAGTCATTTTGAACTTTGACTGTTCCTTCTACCTGATCTTTATCCTTATTAAGAGGCATATATCTACTTACAAGACTATTTACTCCGATAAGAACTAGAAAGATAACAACCACTGTAATAAATTTTGAGTATAATTTTTTGAAATTTAGCATAGGCTCCTTTGATTGGGTTCTAATATCTTATCGTAAATTGAAAATAAAAACAGTATTAGGGAAATTACTCATAAAACCATGAAAATTAAATGTACCGCTCACACTCGTCTGCAATCTTCTATAGTTAAAAAAATTAACAACAAAAGATTGGCAGACGAGTGCCTGCCAATCGAGAAACTGAAATCGTAGTTATGAATTTTTGAAAGCAGCTCGCGCTGCTTTGCAGGCGGGACATTCAGCGCCTTCGTACGGGACTTCTGCTTTGCCTTGGCATGAGATGCCGTCGGCACAGAAGAATTTCTTCATCACAGTGGTGGCAAAGAGGGAAATGCATCCCAAGCCAACAAACAACTTAAAAAGGGGGTTTTTCATTGGGTCTCCAGAAATTTTTTGATTTTTCTTTTTTTTGTTCGTTTTCAGCGGACCTTACAAAAAAACTTATAGGCAGCTCCATTTTTTTCTCACCTAGATCTAACTTAGATTTTTTCTAGGTGGCCGTAAACAGACCTTAATCTCCTTGCGGTCACCTAGAAAATAGTTTTTCAATTGGTTTATTAATGTGCGGTATATATTTTATCGATCTTGAACAAAAACGCTGTGTTTTTGCCAAAATCAACTAATGAGCAAAATACTCAATATGGCGATCATTATACATCATATATATGTAATTTCCTTGTCAAATTAAGAAAGAATCATTCTCTCAGCGTTTTTTCAGTTTCTTTAGTTACATTACCAATACTGTTAACAGTATTAATTATCAATAGACTCTTCAGTCTATTACAAGAAAGGCACAATATTATGAAAAAGAAAACAGCACTGCTTGGAGCAGCGGCACTTATTGTAGGAGTAGTAAGTTTGTCCCCAAGTTTGGTTTCAGCCTACCAAGGCGATCCAAATGTTCAAGGTCCAAATTACACCGCTCAAAGGCATGAGGCTATAACTCAAGCTTTCGAGAATGGCGATTATAATACTTGGAAAGAGCAAATGTCAGGGAGAGGTGTGGCCAACAAAATAACTGAGGCTAATTTCTCTCGCTTTGCAGAAGCTCATAAGTTAGCTACAGAAGGCGACCTTGAAGGAGCTAAGAAAATTAGAGAAGAACTTGGCTTAGGACTAAAAGACGGTTCCGGTCAAGCAAATGGTATGGGTCAAAGAAATGGCATGGGTCAAAGAAATAGATAATTTCTAACTCATTGATAAACCCCCGCCTCAAAGGCGGGGGTTTATATTATTTAAAAATATTTTCTTTTAAAACACCATAACTGTTAAAACATTTTTTATTAGAAAGTAAAATGGCCAACAAAACACTTAAAACTCCGCACACATAAATAGCAATCATAATCGCAATTTGGTAACGAATAGCAGTTGATGGCGAAGATCCACCAATAATTTGACCCGACATCATTCCTGGAAGAGAAACTATACCAATTGTGGCTGTTTTAGCCAAAGCAGGAAGTAAAGCTAACTGAAAACTATTTCTTAAGAATGGTGCTAAAGACTCACCGTGAGTACTCCCTAACCCCAAACGATATGAAAAAAATTTATTTTGAGAGCGAATATTTTGATAAAAAGAATTTATTCCTACAATACTTACACTCAAAATATTTCCTAATAACATACCACCCAATGCAATTAAATATCTTGCTTCAAAAAGATATTCAAGTCGAATCACTAGAGCATTAAAATATAATAAAACTGCTAATGTTGGAATAGTAAAAGCAACTAAAATTGGCAAAAATATAACTTTGAGTTTAATTTTAGAACTACTGATAGCAGAAAAAACAGCCGTAAAAATCATTATCATCAACCATAAAAAATTAAGCCAAAAATTATTTAAATTAAAAATATATTCCAAGAAAATTCCAACTAATGCCAGTTGAACCGACATACGTCCCACCGACCAAAGAGTAGGTTTTATCATTCTTAAATCTAGAAAATAACTTATTAATATTGGAATAATTAATAATAAGAATCCAAATAACAAACCAATATTTGAAATTTCTATTGTTTCCATTTTTTTTCCTTAAAATCAAAAATGCGAACATTTTTTTGATATTGCCATTCTTCGTCGTGAGTAATAATTAAAAGCGTAGACTTAGAATTTTTCAACAATTCTCTTATTACTATTGTTTTTGA
>PFJN01000016.1 GCA_002783105.1 Candidatus Pacebacteria bacterium CG_4_10_14_3_um_filter_34_15
TACCCAGAAGAGTGATTACCCCGTTAATTTGAGAAGAGCCGTTATAAGATAGAAGGTAATGCTTTGGGTCTGAAAAGTAACCACTGTTTCAAAAATTGAATTTTAAATAACTCGCTTTGAAATTGAACAGTTTTTTTCAGGGCAATTTTATGTGACCACTTATCTATCTTAAAATAATTTTTAGAATAAAAAGGCATCCAAAAAGTTTTCTTTTGATGTTGAAGCAAATAATTATTAATTACAAACTCGAGTTGATAGTTTGATGGATTATTTTTAAAAACATTTTTTAAATCAGATGTTTTCAAAATTCTTTCACCAGAAACAATCACATCGTGTCTTAAAATTTTTGAGATCAAAGGATCGTTAGATTGACGAAAAATTAGAGCGTCAATCTTATTATCATTATAAACAGCATCAAGCGCCTGCTCAATGGATTTAGTAGAAAATGAATTTAAATCAGCGTCAAATAATAAAACATGAGATGTTTTGACCAAATTTAAGCCAAAATTAATTGCGGCAGATTTTCCAGCATTTTTTTTATAACCAACTACTTTTATTTTTATAGTCTTAGAAAACATACACGAAATTAATTTAGCAGTATTATCTGTTGAGCCATCATCAATACAAATAATTGATTTGAGTTTGCCAGAATTGACCAAAATATTTAGTTTTTTAAGAACACTGACAAGCCGCCAGTTTTCATTAAAAAAAGGAATTAGACAAGTAAATTGGATTTGTGGCATAAGATTAATTATTTCTACATTTAAGCATATCTTTTCCTCTTTTTTTATATAAAATAATTATATATGACAAAACTATTTAAAGTTAGTTTATTAGTATTTATTTTTCTATCGATTATATTTTTACCGCCAAAAGCCTTTGCTAAATCTTATTCAATTGACACTGTTCAGATAGACGCTAGAGTTTCTGAGGATGGCTCAATGAACGTTAAAGAAAGAAGAAGCTATAATTTTTCAGGAGACTATTCATATGCATACGAATATGTTTACAAATTCCCCGATCAAGAAAAAAGTCCAGGTAGAACTGCGCCATATTTATTAAGTAATTTTAAGGTTTGCGAAACTGGTGGAGTCAAAAACAGTTGTTATCAAGAACTAGCAGAAACTCAAATTGATTTAGACAATCCAAAAAATAATCCAACTGATAGTTTTTTTGTTGTTGATCAAGGCACTAGATATTACATTCAATGGAATTATTCGGCTCAAAGCGAAATGAAATACTTTGAGATTTCTTATGACGTTGTCAATGCAGTAACACTTCATTCAGATGTGGCCGAACTTTATTGGCAGTTTATTGGATCAGAGTGGGAAATGCCTCAAAAAGATATTTTAGTAAGTTTGAGTTTTTCAAATTCAATCAATGGTAATGATTTGAAAGCTTGGGCTCATGGACCGTTGGAGGGTGAAGTTGCAATATCTGAGTCAGTTAACGAACCAATCGTTTCGTTTCAAGTGCCAAGAGTTTCTGTCGGAGAGTTCGTTGAAGCCAGAGTTTTAATGCCAAAAGTAAATTTTTCTGACGGAGCCACAGGTAATGGTGATAGAGCTACAATTCAAGCTCAAGAAGAAACTTATATCAAAGAGACAATCAATGGCAAGAAAAAAGCTGCAGTTTTACAAAAAGTTTTCTTGGTGATAATTTTTGGAATTTTTGCATTGATTGTTTTTAGATTTATTAAGCAAGTCAAATTATTTCTAAAATATGGCAAAGATGATCCACTTCCAAAAGTAAATGCGCCAGGAACTCTTTGGGAGCCACCTAGCGATATTGATCCTGCGCAAATTGAACAACTAATATCTGGAACAAAAAATCTCACTCCAAAAGCATTTACAGCAACAGTTTTATCGTTGGTTCAAGACAGATATTTCAAGTTTGTGAGAAGTGATCAAAAGCAGGGTTTATTTACCAAAAATTACAAATATTATCTAGAACCTTTTAATCCCAAACAGTCATATCTAATTACACCAGTCAAGACAATATCTTCAATCCAACAAAGTATCATGAATTTTTTGTTAGAAAAGGTTGGTTTAGAGAAAGTTATAGCTGAAGGCAAAGAGAGAGACGTTATTTCTTTGGATTCTATTGTTTCTTGGTCACAAACTCACCAAATGGAAAGTCAGAAGTTTTTTAAATCTCTGAAAGAAACCACTTTAAAAGAAAACTTATCCGAAGGGTATTTTAATCAAGATTCTCATAATAATAAAAGTAAAGCAAATGGAGGAATAATAATTGGATTGAGTATTTTATTGCTACTAATTTCTTTCACAGTAGCTCCAGCGATTTTTAGTTCGTTTGGTGGTGATTTTAGTTATGTCTCTATTATCTTAGTTAGTGGTTTTTTTGGTTTTTTAGGAATTGTTTTAGGATCAATAGTTGCGTTAATGGGAGAGTTTGGAGAAAAGAGAACACCCAAGGGAAGTGAAGAAACTGCTGAGTGGTTGGCATTTGGCAAGCATATGCGAAATTATAAAAAAACTGCTAAATATGAAATTGATTCAATTGTTATTTGGGAAAAATATCTGGTTTATGGAACTTTGTTAGGGGTTTCTGCAAAAGCCTTGTCACAATTGCCAATCAAGTTTACAGAAGCTGACGCTATGATAGTTTCTTCATATTGGGGTGGTAGAATTCTTTCAACTGATGGATCTATTTCTGGTTTGAATGATTTATCATCTGCAATTAATAGTGTAACCACGGTAATATCAAGCATAAATCAATCGGCAACTAGTAGTTATGGAGCATCTGGCTCCGGCTCATCTGGAGGGTTTTCAGGTGGCGGCGGTGGTGGAGGCGGAGGAGGTGGAGGTGGCGCTGGTTGATTTATTTTACTGTTCTAAAATAAATTGATAACCATTATATATAAAATATATATAAATACTGAGACTATTCCCAGAACTGCAGGATAAGCAGTCACTGCTCCAACATAAAAATTAATCTTAGATATTGAAGCACTTAGTCCGGGTAATGTAATGGAGAAATTCTTTGTTTCATGATTTAATATTGACTTCACAAGTATTATTAAATTATTAATTTTTTCTGAATCGTGTTTTGAGTTAAGATAAATTGTTTTAACTGCACCTTGTATAAAATAGCCGTAGTTCAGATTGGTTTGTATATTACATACTAATAAAAATTTATCATTAAGATAAATTAATGGTTTTGGGTTTAGTGTAGACGTAGACAAAGATATGTTTCCGCCTAATGTTTTATTAAGTATATCTCTGAGAAGATCAGAGTTGCTGTCAATGAGGCTGAATCTATCTTCTGAATCTAACTCATATATTCCACTCGGGTCACTCAATTCATCCATTATGTGGATTAATACATTGTTATCACACAAAAATAAATATCCAAACGAACTACGATCTAAAGCTGTGTCGTATATGGTCAAGAGAACTTCACGGTTATATTTTCCTTGAAAATATTTTTTTGCTCTAAAATATCCGTGAGAATTTTTGTCAAATCTAGATAAATTTGTATGTAGTAGTTTCATAATTAAATAATACCATGTTATTTTGCTAGTTTAGCATGAACAAAAGCCCTAGATTCGGTCCAATCATTTGTTCCAGATTTTGGAATGATGACGTATTGTCCCGAACTTGATTTAGATGACGTGAAAACATTGGCTGTACTAAGTGTGACATTAATAATTTCATAATTTTTGGCTTCTAGCAATTTTGGAGCTAACTGTTTAATTGAATCTATAGTAAAGTTCGTGTTGGTGTGAGCAATCATTTGTTTGAAGAATCCTGGAATATTTTTGAGGGCTTCTAATTCAAAAAGTCTGTCTCTAATTCCCAGAAGTAACGTTTGTTGTCTTTGGCTTCTGTTAAAATCGTCTCCTGTAGAACCATGACGTGATCTTACATAAGCCAATGAGTCGCCACCCTCCATAATGTTAATTCCTTTGTCAAAATGAATATGTTCATATCTGCACTCAAATTTTTGTTCAAGTTGGAATCCTGAAAATTGTGAACTTAAGCTAGCAACTTCTTCAGGACTCTTACCACAAACATCTTGTTCTTTTCCGCCAATTGGATACCAAGGATCATCTAGAGTTTCTGGGACATCTACTTTGATATTTTTCAGTTCGTAACCAATTGCTCGTTTGAAGCCAACAAAATCGATTGAAATAAATTTATCGATTCTCAAACCAGTTACAGCTAAAACCATTTGGGCACTTACTTTAGCGCCAGAATTAATTGGGTCTTTTTTGTCGCCCAAACTGAAAGCTTGATTTATTTTGCTACTTGTTCCATTTGGCAATTTTACCCACAGATCTCTGGGAATAGAGATGAAGGCAACTTTTGAATTTTCAAAATCCAGGTGAACAACTTGAATGACATCAGTCAAGAATCCACCACTGTGTCCAGCTCCGCCATAGCCTAGGAGCAAAATATTGAGTGAACTTTCATCATTTGCGAGGATTTCGTCAAATTCAAAAGTTTCATCTTGAGCAGTTAAAACATTTAGCTCGTCATTTACTGTTTCAAAACTTGCTTGTCTGTTGCCTGAGAAATAAGTATAAGTTGCAACAGTTGAAGCTAAAATAAGAATTAAACTTAAAAAAAACAAAGTTTTTGATTGTTTATTTTTGAAGATAGAATTTTTTAATTTCATCTTTCTCTATTCTACCTTAGACTTGTTGCGAAATAAAAGGTTACAGCACTTTCGCAACAAGTCTAATTAGTTTTCTCAGCAAATTTAAAGAAACTTGACTATAATATAATTAATGAAAATATTAGTTGTAGAAGATGATCACAAAATTTCAAGTTCGATAAAACGAGGATTAGAGCAGGAGGCCTTTGCAGTTGATACTGCTTTCAACGGAGAAGCTGGTTTTGATTTGGCTGTTTCTGAAAATTATGATGTAATCATTTTGGATATAATGTTGCCACTCATGGACGGAATTGAAGTTTGCAAAAGATTAAGGAAAGAAAAAATTTCTACTCCAGTTTTGATGTTAACTGCAAAATCTCAGGTTTCAGATAAAATCTTAGGATTGAATACTGGGGCTGACGACTATTTGTCCAAACCTTTTTCTTTTGATGAGCTAGTTGCTAGAATCAGAGCGTTGAGTAGAAGACCAAAGGCCACAGTCGAAAATATTCTAGAAATTGCAGATTTGAAATTGAATCAAAATCGATTCACAGTTGAAAGAGATGGACAGCAAATTACTCTTTCAAAAAAAGAGTTTTCACTTCTAGAATTTCTAATGAAAAATAAAAATCAAGTATTTACTAAGGAGCAAATTATTAGTAATGTTTGGAATTTTGACGCCGATATTTTACCAAACACTGTTGAAGTATATATTGGCTATTTGCGAAATAAAATTGACAAGCCTTTTAAGGGTAAGCAAGATTTGTTAAAAACTGTTAGGGGTTTTGGGTATAAAATCTCAGAAGATAAAAAATAAGCGCTTATGAAAGTTTTCGAACTTACAAGAATTAGAATTACCATTTGGTATGTACTAATAATAATGTCCATCAGTGGGATGTTTAGCGCTGTTATTTATAAGGGCGTGATTGGAAATATTGAATCTTCATTTAAAAATGCTGAAATTAGGTTCGAAAAAAATGAAGGTATGATGGCCTTAAAAAAGATAGCTGAGGTCAAAAGTCCCAACGTTGAAGTTACCAAAGAAGTCTTGCATGGCTTATTTCTTGAAGAGCTAGATAATTCTAGGAAAAATATTTTATTTCTTCTACTTGTTGTTAATTTAGTTATTCTAACTTTATCTTCTTTAGTTAGTTATTTATTGGCCGGCAAAACCTTACTACCAATCGAAGAAATAATCAAAGAACAGAAACGTTTCATTGCCGACGCCTCACACGAATTAAAAACTCCGCTCACTTCTTTAAAAACATCAATTGAAGTTTCAATTAGAAGCGGGAAACTTCCAAAAGATATACAAAAATTGTTTCAATATAATTTAGAGGATGTAGACGCTCTGAATGAATTGATTAATAAATTGTTAAATCTCTCTAGTTTAGAAAGTAAAGAACCTGTTTTTGATAATCTCGATATTAAAGAAGCGATTGAGACAGCATTCAGAAGAGTTAAATATCTTGCTGATAAAAAGAAAGTATCGATTAGTATTAATACAAAAAATTATCAGTTAATTGGAGACGTTGATTCGCTTACAGAATTATTTACAATTTTATTTGATAATGGAATTAAATATTGTAAGCATGGTGGAACAATAAATCTTGAGGTTAAGTTAGTCAAGAACCATCTGTTTATTACGGTTAAAGATACAGGGATTGGAATCAATAAAAAATATTTACCAAACATATTTGACCGCTTTTATAGAATTGATTCATCTAGAACTTCTAGTACAAAATCAGGATATGGTTTAGGGTTATCAATGGCCAAAAAAATAATTGAAAATCACAATGGCCATATCTCAGTTTCAAGCGAGATTACCAAAGGAACTACCTTTACAATTAAGTTGCCACTCAAGCAGAAATTTCTCTAATTTTTAAGCTAATTCTCAGAATAATTTTATATATTAATTACAATATTAATTAAGTATAAATTAGCCATTCAAAGGAACCAGTATATGAAATCAAGAATCGTTATGCCAGTAATTGCAGTCGGAATTATTGCGATCGCAGTAATGAATTCGGTCAGTTTTGTAAATGCTCAGGATATTGCTTCAAACAGGGAAACTTTAGTAAGCAGGCTCGCTTCTAGATTTGGTTTAAATGAGTCAGAAGTTTCGGACACATTTGAAGAGTTTAGATCAGAGCGTGGTGAACAACGTCATGAAAAAATGCAACAAAGAATGCAGCAAAGACAGCTAACACAGGACCAAGAGTTCGCCATAATTGCAAAACATGATGAACTTGAAGGTAAGTATGATGATCTTTATGAACTTTCTCCTGAAGATAGGCGTGAAGCTAGGGCTGATATCCATGACGAAATGATGGCTTGGGCAGAAAGTAATGGAATCACCATGGGTGAGTTTGAGAGATTTGACGGAGGTTTTGGAAATGAGTTTGGAGGTGGTCAAGGCAGAGGATTTATGCATATAGATAATTAGCCATTATTAAGTTTGGGTGGCTCTCTCGATGTCTTGTTCATGATAATATAATATTATGAACAAATTACTGAGCAAAGTTTTTGATACTGATAAAAAATACTTTATTTTATTATTTTTATTTAGTGTTATTTTATATTCTGCTGTTATTTTCAAAGTTAAAACAATTTTGTGGGGCGACAGTTTGTATTATTATGCTTATACCAAATCAATTGTACTGGACCATGATATAGATTTTAAAAACGAAGCATATAGAGATTTTGGAGGTTTTCCAAATGAACCAGAAACTTCTGAAGTTACGGGTAAAATAATAAACAAATTTTCTCCAGGCACCTCAATATTATGGATTCCTGGGTTTGTTTTAGGGCACTCAACGAGCAAAGTTTTAGAGTGGGCTGGCATTATTAACGTGGCTGACGGTTATAATTTTGTAACGCAATATTTTGTTGCAATCTCAACAATATTATTTTCTACTCTGGGCTTATTTTTTGTGTATAAAACAGTCAAGTTATTTTTTAATAAGAATATTGCATTTTTAACAGTTTTATTTTTATATCTAACCACTCAAATGTTTTATTACACTTCAATCGATCCATTAAATTCTCACTCAGCATCGTTTATGTTGTCATCGATATTTTTATATTTGCTAGCAATTTTTTCGAAAACCAAAAACCTCAGTTGGCAAAGAGTAATAACTCTTGGTTTTTTAGGTGGCGCAATTACTTTGGTTAGAAATCAAGATATAGTATTGCTAATTCCTGTTTCAATTTATATCTTAACTAAAAATGGCGACAAATTAAAAAAAGATAGATTGATGGAAATGCTCAACAGAGCAATTTTATTTTGGGGAAGTATTTTCTTAGTTTTAAGTATTCAGTTATTTGTAACTTTAAATTTATACGGAATGATTGGAAGTCCTTATATTATTGGAGGCGAAGAATTATCTTGGTTTAACCCTGATTTTATCAGGGTTTTATTTAGTTTTGGAAATGGTTTATTTACGTTTGCGCCAATACTAATTATTGCAATTTTTGGATTGGGTTTGGCTCTAAAAGGAGCTTCAAAGAGTCAACGACAAGTCGCACTTTTTAAACATCTAAGTCTGATTTCAATTATTGCTTTCTTTTTGCAATTATACGTTGTTGCCTCATGGGGCAGGGAAATTATTGGTGGTCCTTATGGTTCGCGAATGTTTATCAGTGTTTTGCCATATTTATCTTTGGGTTTGGCAATCATTTTTGAGCGATATAAAAACAATGTCAAATTTAGTTTAGTTATTTATTTGGGATTGGCATTATTATTTGCCAACAACCTAGCACAAACAGCTGTGATGCTTATAAGATTTTAGGTTACTCTAATTTCTAGAATGATAAACTATCTAGTATTCTCCCTAAAAGGGATGCAGCTTGTAAGTCTGTTTCGACAACTTCACCTGTCTCATCATCTAAGACAATTTCGGTATCAACATCTCTTGAAAATAGTCCAAGAAATTTTGTCTTTTTTGTGCCTTTTGATTTGTAAATTATTGAGCCATCATCAGTGGTTGAAACTTCAATATCGGCATTCTCAAGATCATCAGTGGTAACTTCTTCCATTCTCAAGATTGCTTGATCAGGAAAATGATTTAATTCGTGAACATTTCCACTTGGAGTTGTCAGGGTCACAATTCCAGTTGTTGCATCATAAACAAATTCTGCTCTAGTGAGACGAGCAGTTATACCCCTCGACTCTAATTCCATTTCTTGCTTTCCGTCTTCACGTTGTTTGTTTCTTAATTCTAACTGTTCTTGCAATCTTGTTTTTCGCTCTTCTCTGAGCTGTTCTAAATATGCTTTATATTCTTCACGAGCCTCTTTCACGTCAGTTTTATTTTTTTCCGCCATACCTTGTTGAGCTTTTGTTTTTCCAAAAGGAATTTCCATGTTAAGTCGACTCACCTTTGAAGTTTCTAGTTGATTGGAACCAGATTTTTTTTCAATGTCTATTTTGATTTCGTCATCTTCTAATTCAACGCGGATTTTGCCACCGTTTAGATTAGTTGTTCTGATTAAATCTCCTTGCTCTGTTTCGTTTTCAATCTCATCTTCATCAATGTCGTCATCTTCACCCTCACTCTTTTCATTTCCTAGGACGCTATCTTCATAGAAATTAATACTACCATCTTGTAAAACTTTCAGTTCTAGTGCAAAAACTTGTGGAATTGAGACAAGTAATGCAACTTCAAATAAGATTGTAATTAAGAATGATTTTTTCATATTTTCCTTGTAGATATTATATCTATAATGACGAATTTATGTTCATATTGCAAGTTCTTTAGGATTTCATATTGACTATGAGTCAAAAATCATCTTCAATGTATATATATGCAAAATAATCTTGAAACCCCAAAAGAAATAACTAAAGAAAAATCGAAAGATTGCTGTTCTAATGATGAAAGCTGCGGTACTTGTATGAAAGGTGGTTTTCCAATGAAAAAAGAAGCACTTTCCTTTATTACTTTGATTATGGTTGCTGCAACTACTATGTTGTCAGTGCTTTTGATTAATGAAAAAAGAGCGAATCTTTCTTCCATAGTATTAGATTCGAAATCTGATGTTGGAAGTGTTGCAAAAACATATGAGATGCCTGCGGTAAAATCTATTAGTGAAAAAATTGAACTTCCGACTCCAAAAATAACGGGCAAAATGTCGGTTGAAGAGGCTATCCAAACGAGAAGAAGTAAAAGGGTCTATTCAGAAGAACCAGTAACAATGTCAGAATTGAGTCAAATTTTATGGTCTGCTCAAGGTGTTACCGACGATAAAGGTCATAGAACAGCTCCATCTGCAAGAGGTGTTTATCCTTACTCACTTTATGTTGTTGTAAGAAATGTAGAAGGATTAGAATCGGGCTTATATCTATATGATTCTGAAAGTCATACACTTGGAAACTTGGGTTTAGCTAATGCGGGTGAATTACTTGCGGCATCTGGGGTTCAAGACAACTCACAAAAAGCTCCAATAGTTATTGCGATGGCAGTAGCTTTTGCAAAAACTGCAGTTAGCTTTCCAGATAATCCAGAAGAAGTTACTTTCCTTGAAGGTGGTCACATTGGTCAAAATATTTATCTTCAAGCTGAAGCAATGAAAATGGCTACAGTTGTTACGGCTGGATTTGATGCTGCTAAAGTTGGTGAAATCCTTGGGTTGGATAAAAATGAAACGATTGTCTATCTAGTTCCATTTGGTCATCTAGGAGTTGAAGTTCCAGCAGAATAGTAATTGATAAAATTTAAGGTTTAAATGAAAAAAATATTATTGTCTTTAACACTTGTTGCATTGATGGCTTATTTTGTTAATAATATTTTTGCAGCAGATGACCCAATAGTATCTTCCGATAACAAAATTTTTACAGTCAAAGAATTAGCTGAATTTGACGGCAAAGATGGACGCAAATCATATATAGCCTATGAAGGAGTTGTTTATGATGTTACTGATAGTAAGCTTTGGAAGTTGGGAGAGCATTTTGGTTTAAATGCTGGAGTTGATTTAACTGAGAGAATGTCCGAGGCTCCTCATGGAGATGAAGTGTTTGCTGGGTTTGAAGTTTTAGGAAGAATTGAAGGATATGAAATTCAAGTAGTCGAAGTTGCTACAAATAAGACTAATGAAATTGCAATACCTGATGAAAGTATGGTGTTAGAATCTAGTTCAAAACCATGGTATGAAAAAAGAATTAGAGTTGGTTCTTTTTCAATTCTAGGTTGGACGGGCATCATTTTAGGGATCTTTTTCGTCTTAACTTTTGCGAGTTGTTTTGCGTTGCCTTGGGCAAAGCTTCCGTTACCTTGGAAGGGTTCAAAAATTGGGCCAGATTTACTTGATGATGCTGATACGCACATGACGTGGAGTTCGGTTCATAAGCATTTTGTCTGGGTTACAGTTGTTTTTGGTATTATTCATGGCATCATTGGTTTTTTACAAATGATGGGTATTTATTTGTGATAAAGATGATAAATCGTCTAAAGGAAAGGATGATTCTTTGTTAAACCTAGATTTGATGTTCTATCCAAAATCAATTGCGCTTGTTGGAGCTTCTTCAGACAAGAAAAAACTAGGTTCAATTGTTCTAAAAAATATTATTGACTCCGGATTCAGAGGAGAAATCTTTCCACTCAACTTAACAGCAACGACTATTTCAGGTTTAAAGACATATAAAGATTATGCAGATTTGCCCTCAATTCCTGATTTGGCATTAATCGCTATTCCAGCAAAATTTGTTTTAGAGGTCCTTGAAAAAATTATTCAAAAAGGTACCAAAAATGTGGTAATTTTTAGTGCTGGGTTCAAAGAAGCTGGATCAGAGGGATTAGCTTTGGAGCAAAAACTTTTAGAAATAATCAAAAAAAATTCCATTGACGCCTCAACAAAGATAAATGTTTTAGGGCCAAACTGTTTGGGATTTGTAAATAATCTTTATCCAGTTAATGTGACTTTTGGTCAACCAGTTAATAAAAAAGGTAACTTGAGATTTATTTCACAATCAGGCGCAATAGCATCGAGTGTTTTTGATTGGGCAGAATATAATGAAATTGGCTTCAGTGAATTTATCACACTTGGAAATAAAACAGATCTTAATGAGAACAATATTTTAAAATATTGTTATGACAATGATATTACATCTCAAACTCAAGAAAAAGGTACTTCAGGTTTAGTACCAATTGGCATGTATTTAGAATCTATTATTGATGGCAAAGAATTTATCAATATTTCCAAAAAAATATCTGCAAAAAATCCGCTTTTTTTGTTAAAACCAGGAAAATCTAATGAGTCCAAAAAGGCAATGCAATCGCATACAGGCTCAATTGCTGGAGAAGATTATGTTCTAGATGTAGCACTTAAAAAAGCGGGAATTATTCGTTGTGATGGTATTGAAGATTTTTTTGATTTAGCCAAAGTTTTTGCCTGGGAAAAAATTCCAAAGGGCAGGAATATTGCAATTGTCTCTAATGCTGGTGGGCCAGCAGTTTTGAGTTCAGATTTTGTAGCTTCTGAAGGCTTGCAGTTAGTTCGTTTTGACGAAGAAACCAGAAATGAACTAGAGATGTATTTGCCAAGAGCGGCAAGTATTTTTAATCCAGTTGATGTCTTAGGTGATGCTTTGGCCGAAAGATATGAAAGTGCTATCAAAACTTTAATTATTGATGATGATGTTCATTCATTAATGATTATTTTGACTCCTCAGGTTATGACGCAAATTGAAAAAACTGCCGAAATGATTGGCAGATTATCATTTGAGTATGGAAAACCAATTATTTGTTCTTTTATAGGAGGCAGTCATATTGCAAAAGGAGAAAAAGTTTTAAATAAATTTAAAATTCCATCTTTTAGATATCCAGAAAGGGCTGTTAAAGCAATTGCAAAAATGAGCCAGTGGGGAGAGTACAGAGATACTTTAAATATAAATTCTGAAAATCAGAATTTGGAAGTAGATAGCGGTTTTTCTGAAGTTTTATTACAACAAAATACTACTGATAGAAAAAACATGGATAGTTTTGAAGTAAATCAAATATTAAAAACACATGGAATTAATACTTCGCCAACTGCAAAGTGTGTAAATATTGATGCTGCAAAATTATTTGTCCAGGAGAATAATTTTCCGGTTGTGCTCAAGATATCGTCTCCACAAATGTTGCATAAAAGTGATGAGGGTGGCGTGATTGTTGGTATTGATAGCGTAGAAAAACTTGAAGAAGCTTTCGGTAGTTTGCAAAAAATTATACTTAATATGGACAAATCTGGTTTGAACACAATTCAAATCCAAAAACAGGTTGCAAAAGGTTTAGAATTAATAATTGGTTCAAAAAAAGATATGGTTTTTGGTAATATTTTAATGTTTGGGGCCGGAGGAGTACTAGCCAATTTAATTGAAGATAGAAATTTGGGTTTAATTCCATTGAGCAAGACCGAAATTATTACGTTAATAAAAAATTCAAAAGTTAACAAACTTATTGAGGGCTATCGTGGTGAAAAAGGCTATGATTCAGAAAAAATTGTGGATTTAATTCTTAAATTTCAAAATATGATTGCTTCTAATCCTAAAATATCTGAAGCTGATATTAATCCAGTGATATTAAATGATGATGGAATTTGGGCAGTTGATGGTAAAATGATATTAATATGATCGAATCAAATCTTCCAATTCACATAGTTTACGCTTCTACATCTGGAAATACTGAGTTTGTTATGGACAAAGTTGCGGACGTATGGCGAAAAATGGGCAGAGAAGTTTTTTTGCATAGATCTGAAAAAACCGATATAAATATTCTTACAAAAAATAAATTTTTTCTTTTGGCTACATCTACTTGGGACCACGGAACGATTAACCCCTTTTTTGATAGATTACTTTCCGAAATGGAAAAGTTAGACTTTTCTGATAAGTCGGCAGCATTCATTGGTTTAGGAGATAGAAGATATGAATCTCACTATTTTTGTACGGGAATGACACTTTTAAAAGAAGTTTGGGAAAAAAGTAATGGCAAATCTGTAGGAGTAGCTTTGACAATTGGCAGAGAGCCTTTTGACGAGATAATTGATAAATTGGTTAGAGATTGGGCTGAAAAAACTCTTAAATTATTTGAAGAAAATTAATGGATGTAAAATTATGAATTTTAAAAATCGTTTCGTTGTTAAGGTAGTAGGTGAGTCAGGGCAAGGTGTTAACTCTATCGGTGAGGTTTTGGCTAAAGCATTGAAAGATAATGGTCTGTTTATTTTTGGTTATCGAGAATATCCTTCCTTGATCAAAGGAGGTGACGCTAGTTATCAAATAGATATTAATAATCAAGAAATTAAATCTTCTTCAGCCCAGTGCGATGTTTTAATGTGTCTAGTTAGAAGTTCATTCAAAAAATATTTAACATCTGTCAGAAAAAATGGTTCAATTATCCATAGTGTAGTTAAACTGACACTTACTCCAGAAGAAGAATTCTTTGTTAAGGAAAATAAAATTAATATTGAATTCATTCCTGCCAAAGATATTGCGATTGAACTAGGTGGCAAAAGAATTATGTCCAACACGATTATGTTGGGGGCAATCTGGCAAATTTTTGGACTAGAAATTAGAAAAATGGAAGATAATATAAAAGAAATTTTTTCAAAAAAGCCAGATGTGATTGAGATTAATTTAAAATGTTTAAATGCTGGATTTAATTATGACTTATCCAAATTACAAAGGCCAAAACTAGAAATAAGACAAACTGAAAATTTTAAGGATGATTTATTAATGAGTGGTAATCATGCAATAAGCTTAGGTGCTATTGCAGCTGGAGTTAGAGTTTTTTATGCCTACCCAATGACTCCAAGTAGCTCGATACTTTCTTATTTATCGAGTGTTTATCATGAGACTGGCATGATTGTGAAACAAATTGAAGATGAAATTTCTGTGGCTAATATGGCGATTGGTTCAATGCATATGGGAGCAAGAACTATGATTGCTACTTCTGGCGGCGGATTTGATTTAATGACAGAAGCGGTTTCATTAACCGGGATAACTGAAACGCCATTTGTTTGTGTAATTGCTCAACGACCCGGTCCCGGAACTGGCTTGCCAACTTGGACTTCTGCTTCAGATTTGAATCTAGCGATATATTCAGGCCATGGTGAATATACTAAATGTGTTATTGCCGCCCACGATATTGCATCGTGTTATACCGTGACACAGCAAGCATTTAACATTGCCGAGAAATATCAAATCCCAGTAATTATTTTGACAGAAAAACAGATTGCGGAATCAATTTTCCAAGTCGACAAAATGCCTCAAGATATTCCAATTGAACGTCATATTCTAGAGGGTGAGGAACTTAAAAATATTACTTCACTTGATCGATATAAAAACACCGAATCGGGAGTTTCTCCACGATGGTTACCAGGCAGTTGTGATGCAGTTTTTGATGCAAACAGCGACGAACATCTTTCTGATGGATCTTTAACAGAAGATGCGTTTCCTGCAAAAGAAATTTATCAGAAAAGAATTAGAAAAGAGGAATATTTATTAAAAGATTTACCAGAGCCAGAGGTATTTGGTAGTCAAGATCCAGATATTTCATTCGTTGGCTGGGGTAGTGTTAAAAATACCATGTTAGATGTAATGGATATTTTAAATGAGCGCGGGAAAAAGAAAATTGCTTATTTGCATTATGAATATGTTTATCCACTTAAAATTGGAGTTTTCCAAAATTTCGCTAAAAATGCCAAAAAATTGGTTCTGATTGAGAATAATGCGACCGGTCAGTTGGGCAATTTAATTACTTCAAAAACTGGTGTTTTGTTTAAAAATAGACTGATGAAATTTGATGGCAGGCCTTTCTTTTTAGAAGATATTATCGAGTATATTGAAAGTGAGGAGTAATATGTCTTGCATTACTTGTAATTCAACTACCACTCCCACAATGAAAGACTTTCAATCAAAGAATATCTTTACATGGTGTACTAACTGTGGAAACTATGGAATTCATACTGCAATAAGGAGAGCATTAGTATCAAAGAAAATTTCAGCTTGTAATACACTTACCTGTTTTGATATTGGTTGTAATGGTAATGGATCTGACAAAATTGGTGGATATAATTTTCATGGTTTGCATGGAAGGTCAATTCCATTGGCAGTTGGAGCAGAAATGGCTAACAGAAAAATAACGGTAATTGCTTTTGGTGGTGACGGTGGAACTTTGGGCGAAGGCATAGGACATTTAGTTCATGCAGTTAGAGGAAATTACAACATTACTTTTGTTTTACATAATAATTTAAATTACGGATTAACCAAGGGACAAGCTTCAGTAACAACAAAAAAGAACATGAAGATGAATTCATCACCTGACGGGACCAACTCTGAACTCTTACACCCAGCTAGATTTGTCTTGTCTTTAGAATCAACATTTGTAGCTAGAAGTTTTTCAGGTGACGTAAAACACATGAGCAAGGTCTTTGAACAAGCTTTAGATCATAAAGGTTTTAGTTTTGTAGAAATCTTACAAAGCTGTCCAACCTACAATAAAGAAACTCCTCACGAGTGGTATATGGATCGAGTTTACGATGTGGAAACTATTGATGGCTATGATAATTCCAATAGGGAATTAGCACTAAAAACCGCTCAAGACCAAGAGGAAAGAATTGCCATTGGTGTTTTATATCAAGACAAAAAAAGCGTGCCACAAATCGATAGACAGCTTAACAGAAATGGAGCGATGGGAACTAAAATTGAGACAGAGCCGTATGAAGAAACAAGACAATACGATATTTCAAAATTACTAGAGAAATTTAGATAATAGGTTATTCATAAAAATTATTTTTTCAAATATTGTTTGATATAAATCCATTTGAAAATTTCAATTGAGGCAATTACCCCAAAGCTAATTGTAAAGACAATTAACCAGTCTGTGAGACTCAAAGCAGTAGTCCCCAATAGATTTTGCAGAGGTTTTAAATGAACTGAAAAGATAGTTAAAATTATTCCAAATAATGAAGCTATGACAAGCCACATATTTTTAAAAATAGATTCATGCCAAATATTTTTAGTTAACGATCTACAAGAAAAAACATAAAGAAGTGAATCAATACTAAGAGTTGCAAAAACCATTGTTCTAGCGAGTTCTTCGCCCCTTTGTTGCCAATCAATCCAGAAAATCGCAAGACAACTAAGGGCAGTTGTTAAGGAGATAATTATAATGAGAAATAGCATCTCGTTGTCGATAAGTCTTGTTTTTGGAGAAAGTGGTTTCCTTTTCAAGAGATCATGGTCCTTGGGATCAATTGTCAGCGCTAAGTTTGGCAGGCCATCATCAATTAAATTTATCCATAAGATTTGTACGGCCGTAATTGCGGCTGGCCAACCCATCAGAAGACTAACTAAAACAATTATAATTTCAGAAAATGAGTCGCTAAGTAAATACAAGGCCACTTTTTTTAGGTTTTCAAGCATCGATCTACCTTCTTCCACAGAGGCAGTAATTGTTTCCATATTAGAATCTAGTAATATTAAATCAGCAGTCTCTTTAGCAATTTCACTTGCTTCTTCTACAACTATTCCTATATTAGAAACAGCTAGTGCAGGGGCATCATTAACTCCATCACCCATCATTCCAACGATTTCCCCATTGGCTTGCAAGGCCTTTACAATTCTAAGTTTTTGAGATGGTTTGGTTCTGGAAAATAAGAGAATTGAGTTAACTCTGCTTTTTAGTTCGTCATCGCTCATTTTTTCTAGTTCTTGTCCTTCGATAATCTGATCACTTTTGACATTAAAGCCTATTTTTTCCATCACAGCCAATGCAGTAGTTCTAAAATCTCCAGTGATTACTTTTATATTAATTCCAGCTTCTTGGGTCTTTTTAATAGAAGCTTTTACTGAAGGCCTAATAGGATCATCAAAGGCCATTAAACCTAGCCAATTTATTATTTTTTTATTAACATCATCTTTTTTAAGTTTTGAAAATACTTCTTTTGCTTCATCATCTGATTCGCATTTAATATATGCAAAACCAATCAACCGTCTTCCTTTTTGGGCCCAGTTTTCAATTAGATTTTCATATTCGTTAATGATACTTGTGGTGGAATTAGAACGTAATAACATTTCTTCAGGAGCTCCAGAAAGATAAATAAATTCTTTGTGTCTGGTAGCTAGAAATCTTCTTTCAACAGAGAAGGGAATAATTTCGTCTCGTTCTTCTTGTAGAACTAATTCTTCAGGGGCAACCAATTTATTTTTTGTTACTCCTATACTATTGTCTTTGGAAACTTTTAATGCCCACTGCCATCTAGCGAGTTCAATTGGATCTTTAAGATCATTTGCTAGCGTACTAGCTTTATAAGCAAAAAGTTTGTCGGTTAGTTTAGTTTCAACTACTCTCATTTTTCCCTCAGTAAGGGTTCCAGTTTTGTCGACACAAACCGTAGTTACGCTTCCTAAGGTTTCTGCAGCGACTAAAGATTTAACTAAGCCTTTTCTTTTCAGAATTCGGTGCATGCCAATCGCCAAAATTGCAGTTAGCCCTACCACGAGACCTTCTGGAATGGCAGCAACTGCGAGAGCAACGGCTGTTGTAAACATTTCAATTGGATCTTTTTTCAATACTATTCCAGTTATAAAGATCAATATTGAAAGTAAAATAATTCCAATTGTTATAAACTTTGCAAGTTGATCGAGTTTTACTTCAAGAGGGGTTTTAACCATTCTATTTTCTACTAAATGTGCAGCTATCTTGCCCATTTCAGTTTTCATTCCTGTCGAGGTGACGAGAACTTTTCCTGAACCACCGACTACGGTTGTGCCCATATATAAGATATTGATAGTTTTAGAGTTGTTTGTTTTAGTAGCCTGAATGATAAATTCATTGATTGTTTCTTCAGAAATATGACTTTTAAATTCTTTTTTTGAGACAGGAACGCTTTCACCAGTTAATAGTGCTTCATTAATTAGCAAATCATTGTCTTCGATAATAATTCCATCCGCAGGAACTTTATCACCTTCATAAAGTACTACAATATCACCCGGAACAATCTTAGAAATTTCAATTTTGATTTTCTGGCCAATTTTTTCAAAATCATTATTTCTAATTACCCAGGCTTCATGTGTGACAACTTTTTTTAAAGCATCTAGAGATTTGTAAGCTTTTCTTTCTTGAATAAAGCCCAAAATGGTATTAACAATTATTGCCAAAGATATTACAAAGGCGTCTGAAAAATCACCAACAATAGCAGTAATTATAGTTGCAATTATTAAGACTAAAACTAAAGGATTTTGAAATTGTTTAAAAACAAAATATAAATCTGTAGGTGGTTTTTTCCCAACTAATTGATTTGGGCCGAATATATCAAGCTGTTTTTTTGCATATTCGCTATTTAATCCAGATGATTTTAATTCATTAAGGGAAAAAATAGATTCATTCATCTTTTAATCTTATTATTTATTGATCTGATGTGCAATAGACCCATGTACAAGATTCACGTACCTTTGTTAAAAACAATGTCTTTTGTTATAGTAGATTATTAGGAAAATTGATTATGCCAGATAAATTTACAGCTACTTGGGTTTCTCATTCATCAATTGGAGACTTTTTAAAATGTTCCAGATCTTATTATTTAAAAAATATCTATAAAGATCCAAATACTGGAAATAAACTACAACTTACTTCAGCACCACTATCTTTGGGATCTGCAGTTCATGAAGTTATTGAAGCTTTATCTGCAATTCCAACTAAAGATCGTTTTAAGGATTCTCTTCTAGAAAAATTTGATAATGCATGGAAAAAATATTCAGGCAAAATAGGTGGTTTTATAAGTGAAGCGCAGGAAGAAGAATTTAAAAAGGAAGGTCAAAAAATGATCAGGAAAATCATTCAAAACCCCGGTCCTTTAAAGACTCTTTCAGTTAAAATCAAAGAGGATCTGCCATATTATTGGTTATCAGATGAAGACAATATAATTTTATGTGGCAAGATTGATTGGCTTGAGTACTTACCAGCTACTGATGGAGTTCATGTCATTGATTTTAAAACTTCAAAAAAAGAAGAAGATGAAAACTCTCTTCAACTTCCCATTTATCATCTTTTAGTTAAGAATACTCAAAATAGAAAAGTCGAAAAAGTAAGTTATTGGTATCTTCGATTGAGTGATAAATTACAAGAACAACCATTGCCAAATTTGGAAGAAGCTCATGAGAAAATTTTGGCAATTGCAAAGAAAATGAAAACTGCGCGTAAACTCAATGTTTTTAAATGTCCTGAAGGAGAGAATGGTTGCTTTGCATGCAAGCCTATAGAGTCAGTAATACGTGGGGAAGCAGAATTTGTTGGTGTTGGTGGTTACAAAAGAGACGTCTACATTTTGAATTCCCAAGAAGTTGATAATAGTAGTACTATTTTATAGTTTTTTTGTATGCTGGTTTTGCGGTATACTTATTCCATGAAAGAAAGTATCAGTGATTTACAGACTAGTATTAATGAATTAGAGAAATCAGTCTCATTTTTGGGGGAACAAATTAGAAAGCAAAATTCATATAGAAGAAATGTTAGTTTATCTGTAGTACGTGGATTTAGCACAGCGGTGGGAGCCACAGTTATTTTTGGTGTTATTTTGGCTTTGCTAGTTAAAACTATTAGTTCAATTGATTATGTTCCAATAATCAACAATTTAATGAGTTCAGAGGCTATTGAAAGTTTTATTGCTAAGTTTACGCAACCGTAATTTGTTATAGTAATAAGTAGTAATTATGTCCCAAAATTTAAAATTTACTACAGCAATTAGTGGCAATACTTCTCAGGGTTTAGTTTTAAGAAATCAAAAGTTGGAGGGCTTAATCAAAGAAGCTGATTTTGTAAGCACATTTTTTCTTTCTTTAGTTGGCCGAAAGCCAAAAGATGCAGAAAAAACAATTTTGAACGCTATTCTAGTTTCTGCGATCGATCACGGAATTAATCCTGCAAGTGGATTTGTACCTCGCGTAGTAGCTTCTTCTGGGGGAGATGTTCTTTCAGCCATGGCTGCTTCATTGTTAGCAATAGGGCCATATCACGGTGGAGCTATTTCGGCTGCTATGAATATTTTTAAAACTATCAATGAAGAAGGTTCTGACATCGAAAAAGCTTGCAATAATTTAGTTGATTCATATAGTGTTGATAAAAAAAGAATTCCAGGATTTGGTCATCCGGTTTATAAAGATTTCGATCCTAGAGCAAAAGAATTATTTGATTTAGCAAGAAAAAATGACATGGATATTCAGTTTATGAATATCGCCAAACAACTCGAACATTCATTGGATGACAAGCTGAGTTACAAAATAAAGAAAAAATTAATTTTGAACATTGATGGAGCAATTGCTGCCTTGCTATTGACCATAGGAATTGACTCAATGGCTGGTAATGCTATTTTTGGTTTGGCAAGAGTAGCGGGGAGTATTGCTCACATTGTTGAAGAGCAAAAATCTGATAAAGGTGTCAGGCGTCTTACAGATGAAGATGTGGAGTATATATCAACATAAAATAGTGTTATTATTTTGTTTTGAAATAAGTAGGTAAATTGGAGAAAACTAATGAACGTAATCACATATTTAATCAGTTTTATTTTGCATTTAGATCAACATTTAGCTGAAATAATTTCAGCCTATGGATCACTAACTTATCTGATTTTCTTTTTAATTGTTTTTGCAGAAACCGGCTTGGTAGTATTTCCTTTTTTACCAGGTGATTCATTATTATTTGCAGCCGGGACATTTGCGGCTCTTGGTTCTTTAAATTTTATAGCTACATTTTTAATTTTGTTTATTGCTGCAGTTCTTGGAGATTCAGTAAATTATTGGATTGGAAATATCTTTGGGAAAAAAATTGTTGATAATCCTAAAATTACTTTTATTAATCAAGAGCACATTGATAAAACAGAAGCATTCTATAAAAAATACGGTGCTAAAACAATTATTTTAGCTAGATTTGTACCAATTGTCCGTACCTTTGCTCCATTTGTTGCTGGAGTTGGTAAAATGAATTATCAGCATTTCTTTGTATATAATGTTCTAGGAGGTTTCGCTTGGGTGACACTATTCATGACACTTGGATACTTCTTTGGAAATGTTGAAATCGTCAAAGAACACTTTTCAGTTGCAATACTAGCAATTATTGGTATATCAGTTATTCCAATGGTCGTAGAATACATTAAGCAGAAAAATACTCCATCTACTCTAATTAAAGTTCTAGAAAAAGTTGTTAATAAATAACAAATTTTATGGAATATCCAAAATCATCTCAGCCAATGCCCAAAACTGCAAAGCAAGTTTTTAAGGGAAAAATTTTTGAAGTTTGGCAGTGGCAGCAAACCATGTTTGATGGCTCAGTTAAAACTTTTGAAAAAGCAAAAAGAAATTCCTCAGTTGGAATTTTTCCAGTTACAGCAGATGGAAAAATTATTGTCACATCACAAGCACAGCCTTTAATGAAGCCATTTATTAGTTTAATAGGTGGTGTTGTTGATGAGGGTGAGTCTCCATTAAAGGCCGCTGAGCGAGAACTCATGGAAGAAGCAGGCTTTCAAGCAAAAAGTTTAGATCTTTGGTTTTCTGTTCAACCAGTCACAAAAATTGAGTGGCCAATATTTATATATATTGCAACAGGTTGTAAAAAAGTTGCCGAGCAAACTTTGGACTCTGGTGAAAAAATTAAATTAAAGTATGTCGATTGGGATGAATTTCTCGAAATAGTTGTTCAGGATGATTTTAGAGATTATGAAATTGCTTTGAGGTTTTTAAAAGCGATGCAGAGAGAAGGCGAGTTAGAAAAAATTAAGCAGCTTATTTTTTCGCAATAGCTTCTATAGCTAATTTTATTTCATTTTCATGTGTATGTGCCAAAAAGCCAATAAAAATTAAAATATTTTCTGCTATTGAGCCAATCCCAGGAGTATTTTCTTGATTTTTTAGCAACACAAAATCAGTTCTTTTTCCTACGGAGTTCATTAAATAAAATTTATCATCGGTTAGTTTGACAAACCCCTTAATTCTAAAGATATTTTTTGGAGTTTCATTAATCGTTTTTTCTAATTCATCTTTGTTAAATTTCCCAAGTGGCTTGAGATTAAAGGTTTGAATTTGATCTTCTTGAATGTGGTCTGTGTTTGGTTGACCAGCATTTGGATTTTCAACTTCTGCTAGCAAAGTGGGCAAATCTTTTGAGTTAAGGCCAAAAACAAGTTTTGATGAGATTTTTCCGTTCGGTGCCTCAATAATTGGTGAGTGAGCATTCAGTTCACGAACATAACCAACCACTGCTTTTTTTTTGGCAATATCGACTAGCTCAATTTTATTAAAAATTATTAAATCGGTAAATTTGGTTTGGTTTTGGGCGGTGACGCTAAGATCTTTGTAGCCTTCAAAATTTACTACATCAATTATTCCAATTACTCCATCACGAGCTAAATTTGGATGCAAAGAAATCATCAGAGCAAGTGCTGAGGGATCGGCGGCTCCAGAAGCTTCAATAATTATTTTGTCTGGTGAAAAAGTTTCGACAATTTCGTTAATTGAGCTAATGAACGGTCCAACTAAAGTGCAACATATACAACCATTTAAAAGCTCTTTGGTTTTTATGCCCTTACCTTCTAAAACTTTGCCGTCTATGTCAGTATCACCAATTTCATTTTTAATATAAATGACTTGCTGGTTATTTGCTTGGAGTTCATCTATCAAATTTGAAATAATTGTTGTTTTTCCAGATCCTAAAAAACCTGAAAAGACAGTGGTGGGGATTTTGTTTTTTTGTATTTTTAGTTCATTCATAAATTGAGTTTTGAGTTATAAACATTCTAGATTTTTATGAGAAAGTATTCCAAAATTAACTCCACTGGCGCTTGATTCGATAATTTTAACTTTCCATTTATTCTCAAATTCTTTCATTTTCTTTTGGGTGTGAGTGATGTCTAACTCTAGTAAGATTTCACCATTTTTTGAAAGTTGCTCTTCAGCTTGTTTCAAAAGTTTTCTAACTAAGTCTAATCCATCTGGTCCGCCATCCAATGCTAAGTGAGGTTCAAAATCTTTTACTGAATTGTCTAGAATTTTTATTCTAGCCGATGGAATATATGGAAGATTGGCAATAATTAAATCAATACTGTTATCAGGATTGCCAAGTTTGTCAAGGTTTACACGATCATTAAGTTCAGCTAATAGATCAGATTTAATGAAACTTATTGGAAGTTTTGGATTAATATTCTGTAAGTTTATTCTAGCTATTTCTAGTGCGTCGAGTGAAATATCTAGGCCAGTAATTTGAAAGGCTATTCCTAATTTACTAAATTTTTTAGCTACACTAATTGCGATAGCTCCAGAGCCAGTGCCTACATCAACAATTTGGAGAATTTGATTATGATTATTCTTTTTGCCAAGAATTTCAGATTTATTAACAGCCAATTCAACTAACTCTTCAGTTTCAATTCTAGGAATAAGTACGCTGGGAGATACTAATAAATCTAATCCGAGAAACTCAACATGGCCTGTTATATATTCTACAGGTGCGTCCGTGTTCAGCAATTCTTCAAGATTTATTCCATATTTCAGCATTTGATTTTTTTCGTACGGAGTGAGTATTCTTTTATTAAGCATGAATTCTTTAATTTAGAGTCTAAACTACTACATTTAATAGTACTTGTATTTTTTGTTATTTTGTACGAAGATAAAAAAGCATCTCAAAGTTGCAAATTTATTATTCATTATAACAATAGAAAGATATAACAAATGTCGAAAAATGATTCAAGCTCTCAAAATTCATTTTCTTTTTCAAGTTTCACAAACTTTTTCTCAGAAAATTTTGTTCTAGTAATTATGACTCTAGCTTTTCTGCTGGGAGGATTCTTTTTAGGATCCATCTGGACAGAAAATAGAATGTTAAAAGGTGCTGGCGGATCAGGATCGGGATCTCCATCAGCTCCAGCAGCAGCTGCACCAGCGGCTGATGCACGAGATTTAACTATTCCTGGGTTAGTTAGCAAGGGTAAAAAGCTAGGCGTGAAAGAAGCTGACCTTCAAAAATGTATTGATAGCGGAGAAATGGCAGAAAGAGTTAGTGCTGATGCAGCAGGCGGTGCAGCCGGTGGAATCACAGGAACTCCTGGAACAGTTATTGTTGTAAATGGTGTCCCAGCAGAATTAATTCCTGGAGCTTTGCCATACGAACAAGTCAAACCAATGCTAGATTATTATGTAAATGGAGGTGTTATTGATCCTGTTAAAAGTGGTCCAGTCGCTGGACTTCCAGCTGTAACAGATGCCGATCATTACAGAGGTATAGCTGGTGCCAAAATAGTCTTAGTTGAATATTCAGATTACGAATGCCCATTCTGTGAGCGATTTCACCCAACCATGACAACCGTTATGAAAGATTACGGAAATGATGTTGCTTGGGTACTGCGAAACTTCCCACTATCATTCCACCCAGCTGCACAAAAAGCTGCTGAAGCTGCAGAGTGTGTAGCCAAATTAAAAGGCAATGATGTCTTTTGGGATTATTCTGACGCATTATTCAACTAAGAATTAGGAGAGATATGAATCTTAAAGACCAGCTTGTTGAAGATATGAAGCAAGCCATGAGGAGTAAGGATACAGTTAAGCTTGGTGTAATCAGGTTCTTACGTTCAGAAATTAAAAATTTTGAAATTGATAATGGCGAACAAGACGACAAAGGAGTAGTTAAAATTATTGCTTCTCAGACCAAAAAAATTAAGGATGCTCTTGTAGATTTCAGAGCTGCGGGTAGAGAAGATTTGGTTTCTGCAGAAGAAGCAAAAGTTGCTATTCTGGAGGCATACTTGCCCCAACAAATGAGTGACGAAGACCTCAGAATCGTTGTTGCAAAAATTGTTGATGAAACTGAAGAAAAGAATATGGGCAAACTGATTGGAGCTGCTGTTAAGGCAGTTGAAGGCAAAGCTGATGGTGGCAGAGTCTCTGCTATGGTCAAAGAAAAATTGCAGTAATATCAGTTGTACCTAAGTTAACTATGAGAACTAAAACCATTGGCGAAGCTCTAAAAGAAGAAAGAGTTAGTCATCGCCTTAGGATCGAAGATCTTTCCAAAAAAACTAGAATTCGGATCAACTATTTAGATGCCCTTGAAGAAAATCGGTTTTCTGAGTTGCCCTCAACAACATTTGTTAAGGGTTACATCAAGACGTACGCAAAGATTTTTGGATTTGATTACAAGCCTCTAATCGCAATGCTTAGACGTGATTATAAGGAAAGTGCTAAGGGCAGGTTGGTTCCTAGAGAATTTATAAAACCAATTTTTAAAAGAAGATCTTCTCGTACTTCGATTACCTTGGTTGTAGTTATATTAATCAGTATTTTTTCAAGTTTGGTTGGTTATATCGGTTTTCAATGGCACAACCTAAACAAACCACCAGAGCTTATAGTTTCAAAACCCGGAGAGCAAGATATAGTTTCTTCTAAAGTACTAATTGAGGGCAAAACAGTTCCTGATGCAATTCTAGTTGTGAATGAACAACCAGTTTCACTACAACCATCTGGAGAGTTTAAAACAGAAATCTTAATTCCAAATGAGGGAATTGCAATAATCACTATTGAAGCAAAGGATAGAAGAGGCAAGAGTAATACAGTTCAACGATCTGTGAACGTGCAGTTTTAAAGCAAACATCGAGAGAATGTTGTATGATGAAGTTAGTTAAAGTAAAAAAAGGATAACATGGATATTTTACCAATAGTTTTTGCAGTCGTATTAGTCGTTCTTACAATCGTACTAAGCGTGGTTGGAGTTCAGGTGATTATGGTGCTTGTTGAAATCAAGAGAACCTTGAGAAAAGTTAATGCCACTCTCGATGTAGTTGAGGACAAAATGCATGCGATTACCAGCCCATTTCAAAATCTTGGCGGCGCATTATCTGGAATTAAAACAGGTATGCAGTTCTTTGAAGCATTTACAGTATGGCTAAGCAAAGGCAAAAAAAAGGATGAATGACAATGAGCATAATAATTTTTCGTTAGGTTTTGTAGTTGGAGCACTTGTTGGCGTTGCTGGATATTTTTTTACTAGAACGCAAGAAGGTAAAGAAATTAAAAAAAAAATTACTAGTGAATGGTCTACAATTCGAAAAAAGCTTGAGGACGAGGGAGTGATTCCAGAAGATGGCAAAGATTTTTCGGACATTATTGTAAGCGTAAGAACGAAGCTTTATGAATTTTTAGGTGAAGAAGGTAAATTCCGCAGGAAGAAAGGTTGGCCTGGGTCATTGCGTAGCAAGATAGAGTACCCTGGGGTAAAGCCAGGAAGAAAAATCACTGGAGCGAGTTCAAAATTAAGTGAGGTTTCAACAAAATCTCTAGCCAAAAAAAGAAAGCGAATGTTTAAGGGAATTTAATCAACTTTAAACTAAAAAACTATTTTCCGAGTGCCATCATAACCATCTGTTTGAAGGCATCGAGAGTGGATTTTAATGCTATGGCAATCCATCTAAAAATAAATTTTAGTGTTCCATTAGCTATATTAGTTGATCTTTTTTTGAATTCAGGAGAGTTTACGAAGCTTTGAAATTCTGGTGTTTGTGCATTTTGCATTTGCATAAGTAGTCGCTAATTATAATGCGAGTTTGGTGATAAGGCAATGATTTGTAATAATCTTAAGATAGATTATAATTCCAGTTATATGAAACCAGATGAACTTCGAAACCTATACTTAAGTTTTTTCAAAAATAATGGTCATGAAATTGTGCCATCGGCTTCAATTGTGCCAGAAAATGATCCAACTACGCTTTTTACTGGATCTGGTATGCAACCAATGATGGAGTATCTGCTCGGTGCAAAACATCCTAAAGGAACTAGAATTGTTGATAGTCAGAAATGTTTTAGATCGCAGGATATTGAAGAAGTTGGTGATAATAGACATATAACTTTTTTCGAAATGTTGGGAAATTGGTCTTTTGGGGATTATTTCAAGCAAGAACAGCTTGAGTGGCTTTTTAAGTTTTTAACTAGAGACATAGATTTGGATCCAAACAAGCTATTCATCACGGTTTTTAGAGGAAATGACAAGCTTAAAATTGGTAAAGATGTCAAGTCTGTAGAGATCTGGAAGAAACTATTCTTACAAGTTGGTATAGAGGCAAAAGATATCGATTTTTCAGAAAAGACAGGTCTTCAAGATGGCAGAATTTTTTATTACGATGAAACCAAAAACTGGTGGTCTAGAGCAGGTATTCCTGATAAGATGCCGGCAGGTGAGCCAGGTGGTCCAGATAGCGAAGTGTTCTATGATTTTGGTGCAGACAAAAACATTCACGAAAATTCTCAACTTAAAGATGAAGTTTGCCATGTGAACTGTGATTGCGGAAGATTTTTAGAGATTGGCAATAATGTTTTCATGCAGTATCAGAAACAAGCTGACGGTGGATTCAAGGAACTTTCGCAAAAGAATGTTGATTTTGGTGGAGGTTTTGAAAGAATTTTAGCCGCAATCAATGACACTGCCGATGTTTTTCAAACTGCTCTTTTTATTCCAATTATTAGACATTTAGAAAAAATTAGTGACCAAAAATATGAGTCTTCTTCCAACTCTAAAAGATCTTTTAGAGTTATTGCCGATCATATGCGCGCTGCAGTAATGTTAGCGGCTGACGGCGTTTATCCCTCCAACAAAGAACAAGGTTATTTTGCCAGAAGACTAGTTAGAAGATCAATTAGATATGCAAAAATGATTGGTGTTAACCAACTATTTGTTGCCGATCTAATTCCGGTAATCGTTGAAATTTATCAAAACTCATATCCTGATGTAAGCCAAAAATTAGTCAAAATTCAGAGTGTTTTGGTTCAAGAAGAAAATAAATTTGCCAAAACTATAGAAAAAGGCTTACGAGAGCTTGAAAAATATCAAGAAATGACTCCACCAGTTGCTATTGATGGTGCGATTGCATTTAGATTATATGAAACTCATGGATTTCCTTTTGAACTTACTCAAGAAATTGCTCATGAAAAGGGTCAAAAAATTAGTCTTGAGGAATTTGAAAATGCTAAGAGGGCTCATGCTGTCATGTCCAGAGACGCTTCTTCAGATAAATTCAAAGGTGGCTTACAAGATAGTAGCGTCCAAACCACAAAATATCACACGGCTACTCATTTACTTCATGCCGCTTTGCGAAAGATATTAGGCAGGCACGTCCAACAAAAAGGATCAAATATAACTGTAGACAGACTAAGATTTGATTTCTCACATCCACAAGCACTTTCTCAGAATGAAAAAATCCAAGTTCAAGATCAGGTCAACGAATGGATAGATGCTGCTTTGCCAGTCAAAGTCGAACATTTGAGAAAAAGTGACGCTTTGGAATCTGGAGCAATTGCATTTTTTGTTGAAAAATACCCTGACGAAGTTACGATTTATACGATTGGAGATGGAGATGCCTGGATTTCAAAAGAATTTTGTGGTGGCCCCCACGTCAAAAATACATCTGAAATAGGCAAGATAGAAATCTTTAAAGAGAAGGCAGCTTCTGCCGGAGTTCGAAGAGTTTATCTTAAATAATAAGTTGCTCTTCTATTTTAGTCAATAATTTGCTTTAATTAAGGACAGTAAGCTCGATCTATCGAAGAACGGTTTTATTTTAGTGGATTTAATTTATATGGACTTGCCCAACCTATTTTCAACAAATTTGGATAAAGAAAACCAAGTGATGACAATTTTTATTCACTTGACCGATATCAAAATTCAATCATTTTTACTTTCAATTTCAGACGAAGGTGCTCAGATTTTAGGAAAATCTAGCGTTTCGGACTATGAAGGAATAGACAATTGCTTGGTTAGAGTTGATGAAAGTCTACAGCAACTTGGAAAAAAATCGGAGAAAGTGACTTCGGTTATTTTTGGTTTAAATCACGCTTGGGTCAAAAAAGGTGAGGTTACTGAGGACAAAAATCCATTATTAAAGAAACTCACCGATGATTTAGGCTTAAAACCAATGGGTTTTATAATTATTTCTGAGGCTCTCGTTCAGCAAAAAATCTCAGCTAACTCGATGTTCTCAGGAATAATTGCAGTTTTTAGTGAGAAAAATTTAACACTCTCATTGATTCATCAAGGAAAAGTAAAATCTATAGAAACAGTAGGAAGATCATCCGACGGCAAAGGTGATTTTCTTGAGGGGTTAGCACGATTTTCTGCTAAGTCAGGAAAAGAGGGTTTCTATTTGCCATCAAAAATAATTTTAGCATCTCTAGATTTAGATGAAAAAGAACTTAAGAAACATCAACAATTTGTTTATGATTCTGATTGGACAGTTCAAACTCAGTTTTTACAACCTCCAACAGTGACGATAATCGCTCAAAATGATTATGAAGAAATGATAACTAAAGAAGCCGCAAAAGCTGTTGCTTTGCAAAAAGGTATGACAAAAGCAGCAATGGCTGTGATTACAACCAGAGATTTAGATGTCAAACAACCAACTGAGCTCGATACCGATGAATTGGGTTTTAGTGAAGTTAATCCAGAAGAAGACTTAGAATTAGCAATAGCTGATGAAGTTGTTGAAGCTGATAGTCAATCTCCAACTTCATTTGGTGTGCCAATTTCTACAAAAGAACTTGATAAGGAGCTTGCTTCTATTAATGAAAATAATCTAAAAGAGCCAGATTTTGAGGAAAATAGTGAGTCGGCTGTAGATTTTTCTGGTAAAAAGTCTAATGACGAAGATCAAGAGTATGGAGAAACAAAACATATTTTTGATAAAAATAGATCCAAAGACGTTGTCAATGGAAAAAATTTTAAGCTTTACACTTTGATTGGATTTATTGCCGGTTTAGTTGCCCTGATGGTCATTGGTTTTTTTGGAATTACAAATTTAGCAATCGCTGAAGTTGGAGTTGTCTTGGAAACTAAGGCAGTTTCTAAAGACTTAGAAATTATATTAGACACTTCAATTTCAGAAACTGATAGTGAAAAATTAATTTTGGCCGCTGACAAAGTTTCTAAGACCGAACAATCTGAAAGCACGATGCAGACTACGGGCGTCACAATTGTTGGTGAAAAAGCCAAAGGTAAGGTTTTTATTTACAATAATTTGGTAGCTGCTGAAAAATTGTTGACGAAGGGCACGATATTGAGTGCTGGAGATGTAAAATTTGAGCTTGACGATGATGTAACAGTTCCAGCTGCAAGTATTCCACAGCCAACAAAATTGGATCCAGGTAAAGCTGAGGCATTTGTAACGGCAACAAAAATAGGGGCAGAGGGTAACATTGTTGAAGATACGCAACTGCTGGTTTTGCCATATGACAAAAGTTCATACTATGCAGTTGTAACAGATAATGATTTTGTTGGCGGATCAAGCCGAGAGGTTAAGGTCGTGTCAGAAGCAGATAGAATTGAGTTGCTCGCTGATTTAAAGAAAGAGATCATTGAGAAAATAAATAAAGGATTTCAAAATGACTCTGGAAATGGTGTTTATATTTTACCATCTAATAATATTGTTTCAGAGAAAGCTGATTTTAACTTTGAAGTAGGGAATGAAGCGGAATCTTTATCTCTCAATTTAACCTTAGAAATTGAGGCAATCAAATATACCTCCGAAGATTTAAAACCGCTGGCCACTAAAGTTTTGGCTTCAGAAATACCTGAAAATTACAAATTATTTGATGGGGATCCTCAAATATTATCTGCTCCAACTGAAAATGCTCTGAATACTTTAGATATTACAAAGCCAGTAACTTTGTCTGTGAACATAAGTTCATTTGCAATTCCCGTAATGTCGCAGGACCGAATTAAAGATGAAATTTTAGGAAAATCTATTGATGAAGCAAAGTTAATACTCGAGTCAAAGGATGAAATTAAAACTGTTGAAATAACTATTGATCCATCATTTGCTAGGTCTCTTGTTAGAAAAATACCTAGAAAATTAGAAAAAATAAAGATCGAGTTTAAATGAAAACACAACCAAAGACCGTTGTAATGCAGAGCGATATAATTGATCTTTACAGAAATGCATTGCGACAAGGCATAGAAATATCTCAAGTTGAAAAGAAAATTAATCGCCACTTAAAAAGAATAAATGCTAGTGATCATATTGAAAATCAAGAGGATGAGTTGAGATCGGAAAACGAAAAGAAACGATTGCCAAAAATTGTGAGGGCTGGCGCTATGGCGTTACCAATTCTATTCTTGATAATTGGTTTTTACTTAGTTGGTAGCGCTGTCGTGCCAATCATTGGATCTTACATTATTGTTGCCAAAGATGTTCAGATGACTAATCTAACTTCTCCAGTACCTCGGGAGCAAGTGATGGACGTTACGCCTTTAGTTATAACTCAAAGTAATATTCCAGAAAAAGTTGATCGTGATTTGAAAATTATAAATGAAGAGCTAGATTACACAAATCTTTCAAACTGGTTTAGCTCAACTACGCTACCTGAATTTGGTTTGCCAGAACTTGATTATGATATTACTGAATATACGATTGATATTCCTAAATTAAATATTAGCAATGCTATAGTGAGAGTTGGTGGCAATAATCTTAATGAAAATCTCATCGCCTTTAAGGGTACTGCATTGCCAGGAAGTCCAGGTGCGCCAGTAGTTTTTGGGCACTCAGTTTTAAGACAATTTTATAATCCAAGTGAGAAAAATCCTCGAAGATATAATTCTATTTTTAGTACTATTATGACCTTAGAAACAGGTGATAAAATATTTGTTACGTCTGGAGGAGTAAAATATACATATGCAGTTTTACTGAAGAAAGAAGTTAAACCAGAGGATGTGTATATATTGACTCAAAAATATGATTCAAAGCAACTTAAGTTAGTTACCTGTACACCTGAAGGAACCTATTTACGTCGTGGAGTTGTTACCGCTCAACTGATAGAATAAAGACCAATTTTTAAAATTAAATATATCAACTGTTCGCGTTGGGACAAGCCCAAAATGCTCTCAGTTCATATATTTAATTTTAAAAAATTATCTAAGAATAAAGGATTCGAAAAATTTCGTTGAAGTTGTTTATTTTTTTTGAATTTTCGATTAATTTCAAAATATAAGTACAAACAACGAACATTTTGGGCTTGTCCCAACGAGAGTTGTTTGAATTTATATTTTGAGGATCATTACTTGAATGAAAAATTATGAATAATCCTGAAGATTCAATATTAGCAATTGATTTTGGAACGGTCAGGATTGGCCTAGCAATTTCAAGGTATATTTTGGCAGAGCCTTTAGAAATAATTTATAATGATGAGTCCAAATTTCAAAAAATTAAAGAAATTTGTGCAACTCATAATATTAAAAAAATTATTGTAGGTCTGTCAGAAAATGAAATGGCAAGGATGACTCAGGTTTTTGCGGCTGAACTTGAAGCAGAAATTAAATCTGAATGGGAATATAAACCTGATCTAGAATACGTAGATGAAACTTTGAGTTCTCACTCAGTTCACGAGAGATTAAAGTCAGCTAAGAAATCTAAAAGAAATGCAAATATTGATCACTATGCTGCCTCTGTGTTTTTGCAAGATTGGTTAGACGAAAACTTTTGATGAGTATTTTGTTTATTAATCTTTGCTTCATTAGGCTTAATAAATAAAGGAAATATGACAAAAAAAACAATCAAGAAAACTACTATTTTATTTGCGGTGATTTTAGTTTTTATAGTCGCAGCTATTTCGGCGCTGTTATATTTAAGTACATTATTGAAACCTCTTGATATAAATTCAACTAAATCTAGCCGATTTGTTATCCCCAAGGGTCAAGCAATTTCAATTATTGGTCAGAGATTACAGGAAGAAAAGCTGATTAAAAATGCGTACGCATTTAGATTCGTTGTTGCTAAAGAAAAGTTGGTAAACAAGATTCAAGCAGGTTCTTTTGATATTTCGGCCAGCATGAGTGTGAGTGAAATAGCCAATTATTTAACAATTGGTACAGAAGATGTTTGGATCACGCTCCTAGAAGGATGGAGAACTGAAGAAATTGCAGAATATTTAGAGGCTCAGGACTTAGATAGCTTTAACAAAGAAGAGTTTATAACTATGGCAAAACCTAACGAAGGCATGCTTTATCCAGATACTTATTTAATTCCTCGAGAAATATCCAGTGAGCAAATATACAATTTATTATTAAATACTTTTGATCTCAAGGTTGTTCAAGGTCTTTCAGAAGAGATTGCAGGCTCCCAAAGAGATTTTAATCAAGTTTTAATTATGGCATCATTAGTTGAAAGAGAGGCAAAAACTTTCGAACAAATGAGAAGAGTAGCTGGAATTTTATGGAATAGAATTGATTTGGGCATGGCCCTGCAGGCTGATGCTACTTTGCAATATGTGAATGGCTATGACAGAGTTCAAAAAAAATGGTGGGCGGTTCCGAGCTCGGAAGATAAAAAACAAAAATCACCATATAATACTTATTTAAATCCAGGGCTTCCTCCAAAGCCAATTTCTAACCCCAGTCTAAATGCAATTAAGGCAACACTAGATTCTTTAGAATCTGATGATAGGTTTTATATTCATGCCAATGATGGTACGATGTATTATGCCTCAACTTTAGAAGGTCATAACGCAAATGTAAACAAATACTTGCGCTAGGGTGTGATAGTTGTTATAATACTCAGTTCAGTGTACTAAATAATAGTGGGGCTAAATTTCTTGAGTACAGTAACGTACGTCACTTCAGGTGCATTACTCTAAAAAAATATCAAGGGGAGCGACTTTTGTCAGTCTCTCCATTTTTTAGTTTAAAAGCCAGATTAGCAGCTCCCAACTAGATTAAACAAACTATAATAGCAAGGGAGATTCATGTCACAAACCAAGCGTCAAAATTGGGGTCAATCACACTCAATTCTACCAGAATTAGATCTGATTAAACTTCAAATCGACAGTTATAAAATCTTTTTAGAAACTGGAATTAGAAAATCATTAAACGAAGTTAATGGTGACAAAGGAATCGAAGATTACACTGGAAAAAATTGGGCGCTAAAGTTTGGAGAATACAGATTCGGTAAAGCAAAATACTCAGTTACTCAAGCTAAAAACAAAGGAGTAACTTACGACATGCCTCTTTATGTTGAGGCAACTCTCATTAATAAAAGATCTGGCGAAGAAAAAACTCAAGAAGTTTTCTTGGGCGACATTCCTAAAATGACCAAAATTGGTACCTTTATTGTTAACGGTATCGAACGTGCAGTTGTTACGCAATTAGTTAGATCTCCAGGTGTTTTCTTTGGTGGTGCTTTAGAAAGAACTCAAGGAAGACAACTTTTTAATGCAGAACTTAGACCAAAAAGAGGTTCATGGATAGAAATTTCAGTTGGTAAGAGAGATGTTATTACCGTTAAAATTGATCGTAGAAGAAAAATGCCAGTTACAGTTTTACTTAGAGCCCTAGGATATGGTTCTGACGAAGAAATTTTAGAATTACTCAAAACTGAGAACTCAATGGACGAGCTTAATTTACTTCAAAATACAATTGACAAAGATGCTACTAAAACTCAAGAAGAAGCTTTAATTGAAATTTACGAAAAAATGAGACCAGGTGAGCCAGCAGTTTTGGAGACGTCTAGAGAATATTTCAAACAATTATTTTTTGATCCAAGAAGATATGATTTAGCAAGAGTTGGAAGATACAAACTTAATAGAAGATTAAAACTTAAAGTTGATCAAGATATAACTGTTTTGACACAAGAAGATATCGTTGCTACTGTTAAATATTTAATTAGATTACAAAACGGTGAAGGTAAAGTTGATGATATTGATCATCTTAGTAATAGAAGAGTTCGCCAAATTGGTGAGTTAGTCAAAGAGTCAGCATTTAGAATTGGTCTTATTAGATTGGAAAAATCAATTAGAGAAAAAATGTCTTTGACAAAAACTGAAGAAGTTTTGAGTCCAGCAGCACTAGTTAATGCACGCCCACTCATTGCTACAATTTCAGAATTTTTCAGACGTAATAGATTGTCAACAATCTTAGATCAAACTAATCCTTTATCTGAAATTGACAACCTAAGACGTTTGTCTGTTATGGGTACTGGTGGTGTGACCAGAGAACGTGCATCATTTTCTATGCGTGACATTAATGCGTCTCAATACTCTCGTATCGATCCAGTTAGATCTCCAGAAGGTCCAAACATTGGTTTAGTTACTTATCTTTCTCTTTATACCAAGGTTAATGATTTCGGTTTCTTGGAAGCTCCATACAGAAAAATCGTGAATGTTAAGGGTAAAATGCAGGTCCAAGATGAAATTGTTTATTTATCTGCAGACGAGGAAGAAGATTATAAAATTACTCATGCAAGTGTAAATATTAACGACAAAGGAGTCATTCAAGATGAATGGGTTGCTATGCGTTATATGAACAGTTTTACTGAGGGTCCAGTAGAAGATGCTCAATATATTGATGTTATTCCAAATCAAGTTATCGGTACGTCCGCATCATTGATTCCTTTTATTGCAAATGACGAAGCTAATCGTGCGCTTATGGGTACACATATGCAATGTCAGGCTGTTCCTTTGGTTAAACCACAGGCTCCAATTGTGGGGACAGGTATGGAGGCAGCAGTTGCTGCTGCTATGGGAAGAACAGTTAAGGCCGTTCATGCTGGTGAAGTTACCTATGTAGATGCAAATAAAATTGAAATTCAGACATCTAAAGCTGATTCAAAAAAAGCCATCGAGAGGTCAGAAGATTTTGACGAGATGCATACTCATGAAAATGGCAAAGATATTTATAACATTACAAAATTTATTAGAACATCACAAAGTACGTGTTATTCACAAAAACCAATCGTAAGCGTTGGTGACAAAATCAAAGCAGGAGACGTCATTATTGATGGACCAGCTGCAGAAGGTGGTGAACTAGCACTTGGTAGCAATTTAGTAATCGCTTATGCTTCATTCGAAGGTTTGGGTTATGAGGATGCTATCGTTATTTCTGACAGATTAGTTAGAGAAGACACACTTACTTCAGTTCAAATCAACGAATACAAAGCAAAAGTTATGGATACTAAGCTTGGTGCAGAAGAATTAACTAACGATATTCCAAACGTTTCTGAAATTTACTTGAGCAACTTAACATTGGAAGGAATTATTCGTGTTGGAAGTATTGTTAGCTCAGGAGATATCTTGGTTGGAAAAATTGCTCCAAAAGGTGAAACTGAGTTATCGCCAGAAGAGAGATTGCTAAGAGCTATTTTCGGTGAAAAGTCTAGAGAAGTTAGAGACACATCATTAAGATTGCCTCATGGTCAATCAGGAACTGTGATCGAAGTTTCAGTTTTGGATAGTGACCTTGGAGATGAGCTTGACCCTGGAACTCTTAAAGAAGTCGTTGTTAAAGTGGCACAAATTAGAAAAATTACCGTCGGAGATAAGTTGGCTGGACGCCATGGCAACAAGGGTGTTATTTCAAAGATAGTTCCTGTTGCAGATATGCCTCATACGCAAGACGGTACTCCAGTAGACATTATTATTTCACCACTTTCTGTTTTGGCACGTATGAACTTAGGTCAGCTTTTGGAAGCACATGCGGGTTGGGCAGCTCAGAAATTAGGCTATAAAATTGCTATTCCAGCTTTTGAGAGTTTTGATGAAAAGAAAATCTGGGAAGAATTAGGAAGAGCAGGATTACCAGTTTCTGGAAAAGCACAACTTATCGACGGTAGAACAGGCGAACAATTTAGTGAAACAACAACTGTTGGTATCGGATACATTCTTAAGTTGTCTCACATGGTTGAAGATAAAATGCATGCAAGATCAACTGGTCCTTACTCCCTAGTCACTCAACAACCACTTGGTGGTAAAGCTCAAATGGGTGGACAGCGTTTGGGAGAAATGGAAGTTTGGGCACTTGAAGCACATAAAGCAGCACATACGTTGCAAGAAATGCTTACTATCAAATCTGATGATGTGATGGGTAGAGCAAAAGCTTTTGAATCTATCGTTAAGGGTTTGGATATTCCTGAGCCAGCTGTTCCAGAATCTTTCAGAGTTTTGATGAGAGAGTTGAACTCACTTGGAATTGATGTTGTTCCTCATGAAGTTATTGAAGAAGATGAAGTAGTTTTAGAAGAAGCTTCACCGGGACTTAATATTGATCCAGACGAGTTAAATACAGTTGATCAAAGTGCGGGAGAAGCTGACAATGATGATTTGGCAACTGTTGAGCTTGAGGATATTGAACCTGAATTCGACGAAGAAGAGGCTGCAAAAATTGAGGCCTTAGAAGATGATGAGAAAGAAATAGCAGAGTAACAACCAAACCACAAAGGACTTTATGAAAAATATTATTAACTTCTCTGCTTTAGAAATTCGCATAGCTTCCCCAGATACAATTAAGTCGTGGTCATTTGGTGAAGTCAAGAAACCAGAGACAATCAATTACAGATCACTCAAAGCAGAAAAAGATGGCTTATTTGATGAGAAAATTTTTGGACCTATCAAAGATTATGAATGTTACTGTGGAAAATATAAAAGAATTCGTTATAAGGGTATTATCTGTGATAAATGTGGTGTTGAAGTAACTCAATCAAAAGTTAGACGTGAGAGAATGGCTCATATCACTTTATCATCTCCAGTCGCTCATATTTGGTTTTTTAAAGGTGCTCCTTCAAAATTATCTTTACTTTTGGATATCTCTCCAAGAAATTTAAGTTCAATTATCTATTTTTCAAAGTACTTAGTTCTTGATATTGATACTGATGAAAAAACAGAAATTTCTGATCGCTTGAATGTAGATTTAGTTGCTGCTCAAGATGAACTTAAGGATGAGGCAAAAGTAGGGATGGAATCAGTAAAAGCAACCTTAATTGAAGACAAAGCTAGTTTAAATGAAAAAGTAACAAGTAAGGAGACTCTCCAATTAAAACTCACAGAAGCAGAATTAAAAGCAAAAAACAAACTCGTAGCACTTAAGAAACAATTAGAAGTGAAGTTGGATCAAACTGAAGAAATTTATAAAACCATCAAACTAATGGTCAAGAAAATTGGAAAAGGAATGATTTTAACTGAAGATGAGTATTTAAAGCTTGATGATTATAATGCTGTCTCTCACTTGAGAGTTGGAATGGGCGCAGAAAGTATATTAGAGCTTGCAGAAGCAATTAATTTGGACACTTTAGTTGCTAAATTAAGAGGAGAAATAGAAGAATCAAAAGGTGCTAAGTTGGTAAAATCAATTAAACGATTGAGAGTTGCTGAAGGACTAAGAAAAGCCAAAATAAAACCAGCTTGGATGTTTATGACCATTTTGCCAGTTATCCCTCCAGATTTAAGACCTATGGTTCAGCTTTCTGGTGGTAGATTTGCAACTTCAGATCTAAATGACTTATATAGAAGAGTTATCAATAGAAATAATCGTTTGAAACACTTAATTGATTTAGGTGCTCCAGAAATTATTTTGAGAAACGAAAAAAGAATGCTTCAAGAAGCAGTTGATTCACTAATTGATGGTTCAAGTGCACGACAGACAAGAAGAAGACAAACAAGAAGACCTCTTAAATCTTTATCAGAAATGTTAAAGGGTAAGCAGGGTCGTTTCCGTCAAAATCTACTTGGAAAACGTGTTGATTATTCGGGACGTTCAGTTATCGTTGTTGGTCCAGAGTTGAAGCTCAATGAATGTGGTTTGCCAAAAGATATGGCGTTAGAAATGTTTAAACCATATGTCTTAAGAGAGCTGATTGTTAATGGAACCGCTCCTAACGTTAAAAGCGCGAAGCACTTAATCGAAAGACATGAGCCAGAAGTTTATGATATTTTAGAAGAAGTTACTAAGAATCATCCAGTTATTTTAAATCGTGCACCAACTTTACATAAGCTTGGTATGCAGGCATTTTACCCTATTTTGATTGAGGGAAATGCTATTAGATTACATCCATGTGTTTGTTCTGGTTATAACGCTGACTTTGACGGTGACCAAATGGCTGTTCACGTACCTTTAACCAAAAAAGCTCAACAAGAAGCAATCGATTTATTAATGGCAACAAATAATTTGCTTAAACCTGCTAATGGTGAGCCAATTACTATTCCAAATAAAGAAATGGCAATGGGAATTTATTACCATACAGTTGTAGATAATAAATTTAAAGTTTTCCCAGGAATATTCTCATCTAAAGATGAAGCTTATCATGTATACCAGATTGGTAAACTTGGGCTTAGACAATTAGTCAAAGTTAGAATTGCTTCTTTAGGAAAAGTTATAGAAACCACAGTCGGTAGACTTCAATTTAATGATTTATTGCCAGTTGAATTTGGTTATATAAACGAAGCAGTAGGTGCAAAGAAAATCAAACAATTAGTGACAACTGCAATTAAAGAGTTTGATAAACAACGTGTTGCAAACTTAATTGACGCTATCAAAAATTTAGGTTTTGAAGCGGCAACAATTTCAGGTATTTCGGTGTCAGTTAGTGATTGTGAAATGATTGAAAATAAAGATGAAATCATTGAAGCTGCTAATAAAAAAGTTGAAGAAATTCAAGAACAATACAACGAAGGTATGATTGCAATTGAGGAAAGAAAAAGACTTTCATTTGATGTTTGGATTGATACAACAGAGGATATTGCAGAGAAAACTTGGAGTACATATTCAGAAGACAATGCTGTTAAAGTTTTGATTGAGTCAGGTGGAACTCGTGCTTCAAAAGATCAGGTTAAACAGCTTGCAGCAATGCGTGGTTTAGTGGTTGATCCAAATGGTAATATTGTTGAAATGCCTACTAAGTCTAACTTTAGAGAGGGCTTAACAATTTTCGAGTACGTGACTTCAGCTAGAGGTTCTCGTAAAGGTTTGACTGACTCAGCTATTAAAACGGCTGATGCTGGTTACCTTACACGTCGTTTATGCGATGTTTCTCATGATGCAATTATCAGATTGGAAGATTGTAAAACTGAAGAATTTATCACAATTTCAGATGAAGATAGAACTGATGTTTTTGCAACAAGAATTGCGGGTAGAATTTTAGCTAGAGATATTGTTCTTAACAAGAAAGTAGTTGCGCAAAAAGGCACATTAATTACCATAGAACTCGCTAAAGAACTGGTAAAAGCAGGATTAAAAACAGCAGACGTTAGATCTCCTCTTACTTGTGAAGCTTCAAAAGGACTTTGTGCTACATGCTATGGAATCGATTTTTCAACTTCAAAGATGATTGAGCTCGGAGTTCCAGTTGGAATTGTAGCTGCACAATCAATTGGAGAGCCAGGTACCCAGCTTACAATGAGAACCAAGCATAGTGGAGGTATTCTAGGTGCTGACGTGACTCAAGGTTTGCCACGTGTTGAAGAACTTCTTGAAGCAAGAAATCCAAAGAATCAAGCTATCATTAGTGAGATTGCTGGAAAAGTTTCGATTGAAGAAGGCGACAAAGACATTACTGTTACTATTAGAACAACTTCATCACCAGTTGAAGAAGTTGAGTATAAGCTTTCAGTAAATGCTGAGTTACTTATCAAAGATGGTGATTTAATCCATGTTGGTCAACAATTAACAACTGGATCAGTTAGTCTTAAAGAGTTAGCTCTTGTAAAGGGTTTACTTCAAGCTCAACAGTATACAATTAATCAGGTGCAAGCTGTTTACGAATCTCAGGGTATCCCAATTCATGATAAACATTTTGAAACTATCATCAGAAAAATGTGCGATAAGCTTCAAATTGAATCTGCAGGAGATACTGATTTCTTAACTGGTGAAGTTATTGAAAAAACCAAGTTTATTGAAGCAAATGATGAAGCAATGGCTGCCGGTGGTGAACCAGCAACCGCTAAGGTTCTCTTTTTAGGAATTACCAGATCGTCATTATTTACTGCATCTTGGTTATCAGCTGCTTCTTTCCAACATACTAAGAATGTCTTAACCGATGCATCAGCAGCAGGAAAGATTGATTACTTAGATGGTTTGAAAGAAAATGTCATTATTGGTAGATTAATTCCAACCAGTAAAGAAAGAGCTAGTATTGAACTCTAGATGATATCTGTCAGTCTTATGATATAATCAGTGTTCGTGTTATTTTATTGGAGTTATTTATGCCTACAATTAATCAGTTAATTAGAAAAGGTGGACGTAAGCCCAATCCTAAGAGGATTAAAGCTCAAGCACTTCGCAGAAGTTTTAATTCTAATACTGGAAAACAGATTAAAACTACTAATCCACAAAAACGTGGTGTATGTACTGTGGTCAAAACAATGACTCCTAAGAAACCTAACTCAGCACTTCGTAAAGTTGCTCGTGTTAGACTTTCTAATAAAATGGAAGTCACTGCTTACATTATGGGTGAAGGTCATAGTTTGGCCGAACACAGTATCGTTTTGGTTAGAGGCGGAAGAGTTAAAGATCTTCCAGGTGTGAAGTATCACATTATTAGAGGTAAATATGATGCTACTGGAGTCAGCAATAGAAAAACTTCATGTAGTAAATATGGTGTAAAGAGAAACGGATAGTAATTAAATATTAAATGAAAGTATTTGCTAAAAATTTAGCAGAGAAGAAATTATCATGAGAACTAAAAAAGCTCCAGTTAGAATAACTAGACCAGACGGAAAATACCAGTCTGTCAGAATTGCAAAGCTCATTAACTATGTGATGCGTGATGGAAAAAAATCTGTTGCACAAAAACAAGTTTATTTAGCTCTTGAAGAGTTAGCTCTAAAAACTGGCAAAAAAGCATTAGAATCTTTCGAAGAAGTAATTAAAGCAGTTACTCCTCAAATGGAGGTTAGATCTAGACGTGTCGGTGGTGCTTCTTATCAAGTTCCTATGCCTGTTAGAAGCGGTAGAGGTTTTGCTCTTTCATTAAGAGCATTAGTAGAAGCTGCTAACAAAAAACCAAACAAGCAATACCATACTTTTGGTGAAAAGCTCACAGCAGAAATGCTCGAAGCCCTTCAGGGTACTGGTGGAGCAATTAACAAGAAAAATACTGCTCATCGAATGGCCGACGCTAACAAAGCATTCGCCCACTTTAGATGGTAAGAATTTATTATTTATAGTATAGGTGGGAAGATATGGCTGACAATACAAACACAAGAGTTCCATTAGAGAGAATTAGAAATATTGGTATTATTGCCCATATTGATGCTGGAAAAACCACAACTTCCGAAAGAATCCTTTATTTTACAGGTAGAACTTACAAAATTGGTGAAGTTCATGAGGGTGCTGCAACTATGGATTGGATGGCTCAAGAACAAGAGCGTGGTATCACAATTGTATCTGCTGCAACCACATGTTTTTGGAAACCTCACTTTGAAGTTCATTTAGAAAATGCATTATATAGATTTAATATTATTGATACCCCAGGGCATGTTGATTTTACAGCAGAAGTTGAAAGATCACTTCGTGTTCTAGATGGAGGAATTACAGTTCTCGATGCTAGTGAAGGTGTCCAGTCTCAATCAGAAACCGTTTGGCGCCAAGCAGATAAATATAATATTCCAAGAATTTGTTTTATCAATAAAATGGATAAATTAGGTGCAGATTTTTTTGCTACTATTGAAGACATCAGAGTTAAATTTGGTGTGACTCCAGCTGTAATGGTTTTACCAATGGGTGCAGAAAATGATTTTAGAGGAGTTATCCAAATTCTTGAACAAAAAGCTTTGTTTTGGAAAGATAGTGCTGCAGATACCGAACCAGAGGTTAAAGGAATTCCAGAAGAATACAAGGCAAGAGTTGCAGAATTAAGATCTCAATTAATTGAACAAATTGCAGAAACTGATGATGAACTTTTACAAAAATTCTTCGATGGAAAAGAGATTGCTTTAAATGTATTAAAAACTGCATTGCGAAAAGCTGTTATTGATTACAAATTAGTTCCTGTTTATGCAGGCTCATCACTCAAAAATACTGGTGTTCAGCCAATGCTTGATGCAGTTGTAGATTATCTTCCATCTCCAGTTGATATTGATCACATAACTGGTATTAATCCAAAGACTCAAGAAGAGGAAACCAGACAATTAGTTACAAATGAAAAATTCTGCGCACTTGCTTTCAAGATTCAAACAGATCCTCACGTGGGAAAAATTACTTACACTCGAGTTTACTCTGGAGTACTCAAGGCAGGAAGTTATACATATAATTCAAGTACAAAACAAAAAGAAAGAGTTGGACGCTTGCTTCTTATGCATGCCAATCAAAGAGAAGAAATTCAGGAAGCAAAAGCAGGAGAAATCGTTGCTATTGTTGGTTTGAAAAATACCAGAACAGGTGACACTCTTTGTGATGAAGATAGCAAAATTGTGCTTGAGGGAATTACTTTCGCAGAGCCAGTTATTTCTTTATCAATTGAGCCTAAAACAAAATCTGACCAAGAAAAAATGGGTATGGCTTTGGCAAAACTAAGTGAAGAGGATCCAACATTTTCTATCAAATCAAATCCTGACACTGGACAAACTATTATTGGCGGAATGGGAGAACTACATTTGGAAATTATTGTGGATCGTATGAAAAGAGAGTTTAGCGTTGAAGCAAATGTTGGTACACCTCAAGTTGCATACAGAGAAACCATTACCAAAACCGCTCAAGCTGAGGGTAAATATATCAAACAATCTGGTGGACGCGGTCAATATGGTCACGTTTTCTTGAGAATTGAGCCAAAAGATAGAGGTACTGGATACGAATTCGTTAATGGTATCAAAGGTGGAACAGTTCCAAGAGAATTTATTAAACCAACAGACAAAGGTGTTCAAGAATCTCTTGAACGTGGTTTTTTGGCTCATTTTCCAATGAGTGATATCAAGGTTACACTTTATGATGGCTCATACCACGATGTTGACTCAAGTGAAATTGCATTTAAAATGGCTGGTTCTTTGGCTATGAGACATGCAACACTTTTAGCAGGTATGGTTTTACTAGAACCAATTATGAAGGTTGAAATTTCAACTCCTGATGAATACATGGGAGACGTAATTGGAGATTTAGGTTCAAGAAGAGCGCAAATTCAAGGGACAACAACAAGAGGTAGTGTTACAATTATTACAGCACTTGCTCCTTTAGCCGAGATGCAAGGTTATGTTACAATTTTAAGAAGTATGACAAAAGGAAGAGCATCATCGGTGATGTTGCCAAGTCATTACGATATTGTTCCAAACAGTATTACTGAAAAATTGGTAGCCGAGAGAAAAACTGGCGGAAGATAAATTGACTAAAAATAGTATTATATAGTAATTAAGTAAATTAATTTAGGAGGCCTTATGGCAGACGCAAAAAAATTTATACGTGATAAAAAGCACGTAAACATCGGTACAATTGGTCACGTTGATCATGGAAAAACTACTCTTACTGCAGCTATTGCTACAACATTATCGGTAAAAGTTCCAAGTGACATCAACAAAGCAATGGGCTACTTAGACATTGATAATGCTCCAGAAGAAGCAGCTCGTGGTGTGACAATTAACATTTCACATATCGAGTACGAAACTAAAAAGAGACATTACGCTCACATTGACGCTCCAGGACATGCTGATTATATTAAAAACATGATTACTGGTGCCGCTCAAATGGACGGTGCAATTTTAGTTGTTGCTGCTACAGATGGTCCTATGCCTCAAACACATGAGCATATTTTGTTAGCAAAACAAGTTAACGTTCCAAACCTAGTTGTTGCCTTAAACAAATGTGATATGGTTGATGATGCAGAGCTTTTGGACTTAGTCGAAATGGAAGTCAGAGAATTACTTACCAAACATGGTTTTGATGGTGAGAATGCTCCAGTTCACAGAGTTAGTGCTCTTAAAGCTTTAGAGGGTGATGATGCGGAACAAATGAAGATTATGGCCCTCATGGATTCAGTCGATACATTTATTCCAGATCCAGTTAGAGAATTAGACAAACCTTTCTTAATGCCTGTTGAAGATGTTTTTTCAATCAAAGGTAGAGGAACAGTTGTTACTGGACGTATTGAGTCTGGTATTGTTAAAATTGGTGATGAAGTCGAGATCGCAGGTATTAAAGATACTAAGAAATCAACTGTCACTGGAGTCGAAATGTTCCGTAAAATGCTTGACCAAGGTGAAGCAGGAGACAATGTTGGTATTCTTTTAAGAGGTGTTGGCAAAGATGACGTCGAAAGAGGTCAAGTTTTGGCAAAACCAGGTACAGCAAGTGTTCACACTGAGTTTGAAGCTGAAGTTTACATTTTGACCAAAGAAGAGGGTGGCAGACATAAGCCTTTCTTCACAGGTTATAGACCACAGTTTTATATCAGAACCACTGATGTAACAGGTGAAATCAAGCTTCCTGAGGGTGTTGAAATGGTTATGCCTGGAGACAATGCAAAAATGCATGTCAAGCTAATCGTTCCAGTTGTTGCCTCTGAAGGATTACGTTTTGCAATTCGTGAGGGTGGACACACAATTGGTGCTGGTGCAATTACCAAGATTACCAAGTAAAATATTATTGAGATTAGGCTTCACCCCGCACTTAACATGCGGGGTGAAAAGTTTAGAGGGCAAAAACGAGAGAAAGAAGAAATTGGGGTTTACTTCTTGAGGAATTTTATGTATAATCTCGTCCTATGGTTTAATCACCATGAAGAAATTAAAAAGTAATTAAGTAAGTTGTTTTAAAATGGCTAAACTAGATCAAAAAGCAAAAGCTGGATATAAAATTCGCGTAAGACTAAAATCATACGATCATCGTGTTATAGACAGTGCAAGTCAAAAGATTTTAGAAACAGCACTTTCTACTGGCGCAAAGGTTGTTGGTCCAGTACCACTACCTTCTCATAAAAGAGAATTTGCAGTGCTAGCATCTCCTCATTCTGACAAGAATGCTCAAGAGCACTACCACATTAAAACACACAAGAGATTGATAGACATTGTCAATCCAACAAGCAAGACTATAGATTCTTTGATGCATTTGGAACTCCCAGCCGGAGTCTCAATTCAAATTAAGATGTAGTAATAAATATAAGGAGATAAAGTTGCGATTAAATTTAAGCAACCTTAGATTAATTAGAAGAAATAATTTATATAGATTTAATTGGTATGATACTAGATATTTTTGCTACCAAAACAGGAATGACACAAGCTTGGACCAAAGCAGGCAAGCGCTTGGCTGTAACTCGCTGTAAAATTTTGGATATGCCCATAATTGGTAAGCAAGATATTGAAGTATTAGATAAAAATTCACAAATTAGAGAAACTCTTACTTGCTCAATCTTAGAAGTAGGATTTGGTAAGAAAAAACTTAAAAACATGAGCAAACCACTCCGGACCAAAATGGAAAAGAGTGGTTTTTCTTTTGGGGTTAAAAACATTAGAGGAGTTAGAGCATCAAATGACAAAATGAAACCATCAGTCGATGAGGAGTTTAAAATTGGCGATAGTATTAATATTAACCAAGTTTTAGAAGTTGGAGATGTTGTCAAAGTTCAAGGTATTAGTAAAGGAAGAGGTTTTGCTGGTGGAATAAAACGACATGGTTTCCACGGCGGTCCTAAAACTCATGGTCAATCTGACAGAGCACGTGCTGTTGGTTCTATTGGTTCGGGAACAACTCCGGGTAGAGTTTGGTTAGGCAAAAAAATGCCTGGTCATTATGGAGTAGAAGCAAAGTCAGTTTTAAATTTGGTAATTTTACATATTGATAAAGAGAATAATGAAGTTTGGATCAGTGGTCCGATCCCTGGTTCTATGATGTCAGATATTAGAATTTCAAAAGTTGGTAAAAAAAAGAAAATTGAGATTGATTACAAAGCTTCAAATATTGAAATCAAAACAGTTGTTCCTGGAAAAGAAGAGGTTATTACAGAAGAGGTTATAGCATAATCATGAAAATCAAAAGTATTACGCCAACCAATAAACTTTCAACAATCACAGTTAGTGATGAAATTTTTGGTTCAAAAACTAATGATCAACTTTTAAGTCAAGCAATTAGAGTTTACCTTTCAAACAAAAGACAAGGTACAAGCAAAGTTAAAACCAGAGGTGAGGTTACTGGATCAAGAAGAAAAATTTGGAAACAAAAAGGAACAGGTAATGCTCGTCATGGTGCAAAATCAGCTCCAATTTTTGTAGGTGGCGGTGTCGCTCATGGTCCTACAGGGTTGGAAAACTGGACTTTAAAACTTTCGAAGCATATGAAGAAAAAAGCTTTAATAATAGCACTTAGTTTGCAATCAGAAAACATTTTTGTTACAGATAATTTAGCTGATTTTGATGGAAAAACAAAAACTGCTGCCAAACTTTTGAAGGACTTAAATATTTTTGGAAAAAGAGTTTTATTAGCTACTGATGGTAATAATGAATTGATTAGAAGAGCATTCGGCAACATTCAAAAAGTTAATGTTATGGAGGGTTCATTAGTTAATGCCCTAGACGTTGCTTCATCTGATGCAATTATTTTTAGCAAAGATGCAGTGAAATCTTTAGAAAAAAGATTGATGAAGAAAGTTAAATCATGAATCCTTATATAGTTGTTAAACCAGTTATAACTGAAAAGTCATTAAGACTTGCAAACACCGAAAATACATATGTGTTTGAAGTTCAAATGACCTCAAATAAAAACCAAATCAAAGAAGCAATTGAAAAATTGTTTGAAGTCAAGGTTGAAAAAATTCGTACTATTGTCAATCAAAGAGAATTAAAGCGAACTGGTAAAAAGAGAATGACAGTTAAACTCGGAAAAACTAAGAAAGCTTTAGTTACTCTAATTTCAGGTCAATCTATAGATTTATTTGATACATCAGAAAAATAAAATATAATGTTAATAACACAAAAACCAACTAGCAGCGGAAGAAGACATCAAATAAATATTGATCGCTCCGAGTTACATAAGGGCAAACCAGAAAAGTCTTTATTGGAATCTGGTCATAAAAAGCGTCAAGGAAGAGGTTTTCTAGGTCATATTATAGTTAGACATAGAGGTGCTGGTGTTAAGAAAAAATTACGTATTATTGATTGGAAACGTAAAAATCGTGATATTGAAGGTACAGTGATTAGATTAGAATATGATCCAATGAGAAGTTCTCATTTAGCGCTTATCTACTACAAAGATGGTAGTAAAGGCTATATTTTAGCTCCTCAAGGATTAGCTGCAGGAGATATAATTCTTGCAGGAGAAAAAGCAGAAGTGAAAGTTGGCAATGCTTTGCCATTAAAAAATATCCCAATTGGAATGTTTATTCATAATCTTGAAATTAGAGCTGGCAAAGGTGCTCAAATGGTTCGTGGAGCAGGCACGGCGGCTATTATTCAGTCTAAAGAGGGAAAGTATGTAACTATTCAACTTCCATCTAAAGAGCTCAGATTGCTCAATGCAGAATGTTACGCTACAATTGGCCAAATCGGAAATCAAGATTGGAAGAACAGAAAGATTGGTAAAGCAGGTAGAAAACGCTTAATGGGTATTAGACCAACAGTTCGTGGTACAGCCCAACATCCAGATAGTCATCCACATGGTGGTGGTGAAGGCAGATCAGGAGTTGGTATGAAGTATCCAAAAACACCATGGGGTAAGCATGCGCTTGGTAAAAAGACTAGAAAGAAAAATCATAGAACTAATAAATGGATAATTAGAGATAGAAGAGTTAAATAGGAAAAAATTATGTCAAGATCAAGCAAAAAAGGACCATTCATTGACCCAAAACTTTTAAAGAAAGTCTTGGTTCAAAAGGCTTCTGGAGATAAAGCACCAATTAAAACCTGGAGTAGAGCTTGTGTTGTCTCGCCTGATTTTGTCGGTCACACTTTTTTGGTTCATCAGGGTAAAAATTTCGTTGAAGTTTTTGTTAACGAAAGTATGGTTGGACACAAGTTGGGAGAGTTTGCTCCAACCCGTACATTTAGAGGTCACGGTAAGATTGTTAAACGTACTTTAACCAAAACTTAAGGTTTATAAAATAATTAAAATGATAATTAAAGCAACACAAAAAAATACCAGACAAACAGCAAGAAAAGTTAGATTAGTAGCTAACCAAATTAAGAAGTTACCTTTAATGGACGCTATCAATCAATTGGCTGTTATTGAGAAGAAATCAACATTAGTTCTCTTGAAAGTAGTTAGACAAGCAATTGCCAATGCTATTCACAATCATGGATTTACTTTAGAAGATCTAACTATTAAAGCTATCACAGTTATTCCAGCGCCTCAACTCAAAAGGTTTAGAGCTGTCAGTAGAGGTCGAGCACACACAATAGTTAAAAGAACTTGTCATATTACTGTTGAGTTAGAAGCTGCAGAATCTAAAAATACTGTACCAGCTTCTAAGAAAATTGTACCAGCTGTTAAAAAAGTAACAAAAACAAAAAAAACTGAGGTTGATACAAAAGTTTCAACCCCAACCAGAAAAATGCCAACTGAAAAGGTAGTTAGAAAAATAATTGCAACTCAAAAGATCTTAACAAAGGCTAGTAATACAAAACAGAAAAAGGGACAAGCAAAATAATTATAGAAGTAGTATAATGCACAGTCTGGAATTAAGACTAAAATAATTAATCGATGATACCCTAAAGGGTATGAATATAAAAATATGGGACAAAAAGTACATCCAACTGGCTTCAGAATAGGCTCAACATTTAGTTGGAAGTCTCGTTGGTTTGCAGATCCTAAAGATTATTCAGATAGAGTAATTGAAGACTACAAAGTTAGAAAATTTTTAAATGATAAGCTGATCAGTGCTGGAGTGACAAATGTAGAAATCGAGAGATCTTTAAAAGCAATTAAAGTGGTATTATTTGTTTCTCGTCCTGGTGTTGTCATCGGTAAAGGTGGAACAAATCTCGAAGTAATTAAAAAGGAAATCGAGAGAATCTTAAACGTTTCAAAATTACAAAAAGATAAAGTTAAAATTGATTTAAGAGTCGAAGAAGTTAGAAAACCAGATTTAAGTTCTAAATTAGTTGCAGAAAGAATTGTAGCTCAATTAATTAAACGATTCCCACACAGAAGAGCTGTCATGCAAGCATTGGAAAAAACTATGCAAGCTGGCGCAAAAGGAATAAAAATTCAACTTTCTGGAAGAATTAACGGAGCTGAAATTGGAAGAACTGAAAAATATTTTCAAGGGTCAGTTCCAACTCAGACAATCAGAGCTAATATTGATTATTTCCAAGTACCAGCTAGAACTCGTTCTGGGTATGTTGGAATAAAGGTATGGATTTATAAAGGTGAGGTAGTCTAAGATATGCTACAACCAAAAAAAGAAAAACACCGTAAACAATTTAGAGGAAAAATGAGAGGAACAGCTCAACGTGGTACAGACGTTTCTTTTGGTGAATTCGGATTACAAGCAACCTCAAGAGGTTGGGTATCCGCTAGACAAATTGAGGCAGCTAGAAAAAAAATCACTTTTATGACTAAAAGAGATGGTAAGTACTGGGTTAGAGTTTTCCCACACAAGCCAATTACTAGTAAGCCAGTTGGAGTAAAAATGGGTTCTGGTAAAGGTGCAGTTAAGGAACACGTTGCAGTTGTGAGACCAGGATCAGTACTATTTGAATTAAGTGGTGTTTCAGAAGAAACAGCCCGTTTGGCTTTCGTCAAAGCTGGACACAAGTTATCAGTAAAAACAGCATTTGTTAAAAAATAATTAAACCCTAAAGGGATAAATGAGAACTAACGATATAAAAGCACTACATGATAAAACGATCGAAGAACTTAATCTTCAGCTCGAAGTATTGTTAGTCTTATTGGCAAAATCAAGATTGCAAAAAAGAGCAGGCAAGTTAAAAAATACCCACATCTGCTTGTTGGCAGATGATGTTGCTAGAGTTAAGAGTGTAATAGGAAATAAATCATGAAATCTATAAATGGCACTGTTGAATCATTGAAGTCTACCAAAACTGCAAAAGTCAGAGTTGTTAGATTGTGGCAACATCCTTTATACCTAAAGTCTGTTAAACGTACAAAATCATATGCTTGTCATTATGAGGGTATTGATTTTGAAGTTGGTGATGAAGTTGTTATTGAGGCTTCAAGACCAATTAGTAAAACAAAGAAGTTTAAAATAGTTTCAAAAATTGGAGGAGCCAAGTAATGATCCAATTAAGATCTATTCTACAAATTGCTGATAATTCAGGTGCAAAAAGAATCAGAGTTATTCAGGTTCATGGTGGATCAAGAAAAAGATTTGGGGTTGTTGGTGATATAGTTGCTGCTTCTGTAATAGTTTCAGACGCAACTGGATCAATTAAAAAAGGTGAGGTTGTTAAAGCAGTTATTGTTAGAACCAGAAAAGAAGTTAGAAGAAATTCTGGAGAGTATGTAAGATTTGATGATAACGCAGCAGTTATTATTGAATCAAGAGCAAACCCAATTCCAGTTGGAACTCGTGTTTTTGGACCAATCGCAAGAGAAGTTAAGAACAGAGGTTTCAATAAGATAGCAAGTTTAGCACAAGAGGTTTTATAGGCTAATTATTGTACCCTGAAAGGGCAAAAGTGAAATTTAAACTTAATGACAAAGTACTAATAACTGCAGGAAAAGATAAGGGAATATCTGGAGTTATTAAAAAGGTTTATCCAAAACTAAATAAAGTTTTGGTTGAAGGTGCAAACAAATATACCAAGCATATTAAACCAGTAAGTGGCAGAGCAGGAGATAAAATTAAGGTTGAGAGACCGCTCCACACTGCAAGTATCGCTATTCTTAATGACAAGGGTGTAGCAGACAGAGTTGGATTTAAAGTTGCTAAAGATGGTACAAAATCAAGATTTTTTAAGAAAACAGGAAAAATCATAACAGAAAAAGGGCACAAATGAAATTAAAACAATTATACATTAGCAAAATTTTGCCAGAACTTAAAAAGGAGTTTAAGTTAACTAATGATTTTGAAGTTCCAAAATTAGAAAAAATTATTGTTAACATTGGTGTTGCAGATCCTCAAGATCCAAAGGCTAGAAAAGTGGCAATTGCTAATATCGTTGAGCAATTTGCTACCATCACAGGACAACAGCCAGTTGTTACTTTGGCTCATAAATCCATTGCCAACTTTAAATTAAGAGTAGGCGATCCTTTGGGAGTTAAAGTAACACTGCGAGGAAAAAGAATGTGGGGATTTCTTGAGAAACTAATCTCAGTCGCATTACCTCGTGTTAAAGATTTCAGAGGAGTTTCAAAGACTGCTTTTGATCATGCAGGTAATTATAGTATGGGAGTGGAAGAACAAATCATCTTTCCAGAAATTAATTACGATAAAATAGAACGTATAAGAAGTTTCCAAATAGTATTAGTAACTTCAGCTAAAACAGACGAAAAGGCTTTCAGAATGTTAGAATTATTTGGAATGCCTTTCGAGAAAAAGGAATAATTTAAATGGCTAAAAAATCAAAAGTTGCAAAATCAAAAAAATTATTGGCACTAAGAGAATCCTTGAGAAAATCAGGAGTCAAAAAAGTCAATAAAGTTTTAACCAGAGGAGTAAACCGTTGTAAAATAACTGGTCGTCCTAGAGGTTATATGAGATTTTTTGGTTTAAGTAGATTAACATTTAGAGAGTTAGCTTCAAAAGGAGAATTACCTGGAGTAGTTAAATCAAGTAAGTAAAAACATTATGACAACCGATCCAATATCAGATATCATCATCAGAATAAAGAACGCATATATGGCTCGCCATTCTAAAGTTGAAGTTCCTTATTCAAAAATGAAGAAGGCTGTCGCAGATATTCTTTTGAAAGAAGGATATGTTAGTGAGGTCGGTATGAAAGAAAGTAAGCCATTTAATTATTTGGTTATAACATTAAAATACATTGGAAAATTACCAGCAGTAAATGATGTTAAGAGATTATCTAAACCAGGAAGAAGATTATACGCACCAGTAAGCAAATTACCAAAAACTTTAGGTGGCTATGGAATTACTATTGTTTCTACAAGCAAAGGTGTCATGACTGACAAAGAAGCTCGTAAAGCAAATTTGGGAGGAGAACTTCTTTGCCAAGTTTGGTAAAAGGTTAAATATATATGTCAAGAATTGGAAGAAAATCTATCACATTGCCGGCGGGAGTAACAGCTACCGTTACTAATAATATTGTTGAGGTAAGAGGTCCTAAAGGTCAACTTAAAGTTTTGTGCTTACCTAATATTACAGTTGTAGTTAAAGATGGCGAAATTCTTGTTGAAAGAAAAAGTGAAGATAAACAAACTCGTTCTTTTCATGGCCTAATTAGAAGTTTAATTCAAAATAATGTTTTGGGTGTTACAGAAAATTACAAAAAAACTTTAAAGTTAGTTGGAACAGGCTATAGAGCAAAAGCTCAGGGAGCAAACGTTTTTTTAGCAGTTGGGTATTCTCACCCAGTTGAAGTTAAAGCAGTTAATGGAGTATCTATTAAAGTTGAAGGAAATGACACTATCATTATAGAAGGAATTGACAAACAAGCAGTTGGTCAATTAGCAGCAGACATCAGAAAGATCAGACCACCAGAGCCTTATAAGGGCAAAGGTATCAGATATGAAAATGAAACTGTTATTAGAAAACAAGGAAAGGCAGCAGCATAATGCCAAAAATTAGTCATTACACTACCAAATCAGATAGCAGAAAAATTAGAGTTCGTTCCAAAATCTTTGGTACTGCTGAAAGACCAAGATTGACAGTTTATCGTGCCAACAAGTATTCTTACATTCAAATAATTGATGATGTAAAAGAAGTAACATTATTAACAATGAGTGACATGAAGATCAGAAAAGCAGTTAAGAAAACAGACAAACTTACCAAAACAGAGTCTGCTATCAAAGCCACAGAAGAATTGCTAGTCAAGATGAAAAAAGCAAAGATTACCGCTGTAGTTTTTGATAGAGGTCAATATAAATATCATGGTAGAGTCAAGGCAATCGCCGAAGCTTTAAGAAATGGTGGAATAAAGGTATAAAACATGAATCAACGACCAAGCACAAACAAACATTCTGGCAATAACGAACCAAAAGAATTCGAAGAGAAGGTTATTAGAATTTCTCGAGTTTCAAAAAAAACCAAAGGTGGAAACAATGTAGGTTTTTCCGTTCTAATGGTTGTTGGCGATAAAAAAGGAAGAGTTGGAGTGGGTTTGGGAAAAGCTAAAGACGTTATTGGTGCTATTAAAAAAGGCATTAAAAAAGCTAAAAAGAAAATGATTACAGTTCCTCTTGACGGTACTACTATTCCATTTCCAATCACTGTTAAAAAAGGTGCCGGAATTGTTATGTTGAAGCCAGCTCCCAAAGGTTCTGGAGTTATTGCAGGTGGACCAGTTCGTGCAGTTGTAGAAGCAGCTGGAGTTAGAGATATCTCAAGTAAAATCCTTGGATCTGAGAACCAAGCTTCTAGTGTTTATGCAACTTTTGAAGCTTTAACTGAAATTCAAAAAATTGTTGAGTTAAAGGGAATCAAGTTAAAATCTATTGCTCAGGTTGAAGCAGAAGAAGCAGAGAAAATTAAAAAAATTCAAGAACAAGCAAAGAAATAATATCATGTCATTACTTACAAACTTACTTAAAATTACAGAAACATCAAAAAAACGCGTCGGTCACGGTTATGGTTCTGGAAAAGGTGGTCACACATCTACTAGAGGTCAAAAAGGTCAAAAATCTAGAGGTGGTTCCAAGATTCCTGTATGGTTTGAAGGTGGTCAACTACCTTTAATCAAACGTTTGCCTATGTTAAGAGGTAAGGGTAGATTAACAGTTGTCAGACCATCTGCAGAGATAAACTTAACTCAAATTCAAAGAATGAAAACTGATGTTATTACACTTGATGCTTTAAAGCTTGAAAAATTAATTGATATTAAATTTAAAAAAGCAAAGATTATTGCAAGTGGTGAAATAACTAGAAAAGTAACCATAAAAGGTTTGAAAATTTCGGAAACTGCAAAAAAAGCTGTCGAGAAAGCTGGTGGAATCATCGAAGATTAAGATAGCGAGTATTGAACAAACAGCAGGAAAGTTATACCCTAATCAGGTGCTTATGAAGAAATTAACTGATTTTTTAAAAAAGATTAATTCTACACCGGAGTTAAAAAAGAAACTCTTGTTTACGGCAGCTATACTTTTAGCATTTAGATTTTTCGCACACATTCCACTTCCTTCTGTAGATTTACAACAACTAAGACAATTATTTGCTTCAAATCAATTTTTAAGTTTACTAAATGTTTTTTCAGGCGGGACACTTTCAAACTTTTCAGTTTTAGCGGTTGGAATTAACCCATACATTACTGCTTCGATTGTAATGCAACTTGGTGGAATGGTAGTTCCAAAAATTAAAGAAATGCAGAAAGACGGTGAAGCTGGTCGAGAAAAATTGAATCAATATACTAGATATTTATCAGTTCCATTAGCAGTTGGTCAGAGCATTTCTGTCTTAGCGCTTTTACGTTCTCAAAACTTGCTGGAGTCAACTTCTCCACTAGCATTTATTGCGATGATTTTGTCATTAGTAGCTGGTTCTTTAATTGTTACTTGGTTGGGGGAATTAGTTTCCCTTCACGGTATCGGTAATGGAATTTCCATGATTCTATTTGCAGGTATAGTAAGTCAACTTCCCAGCTCGTTTTCTCAGGTTTTGTTATCTGGCACAAATAGGCTTTTTGTTGGAGTTTCTTTCTTTACCGTCTTTTTTATGATTATCGGTTTGATTGTATTTATGAATGAAGCAGTTAGAAAGATCACAATTCAATATGCTACTAGAACTAGAGGAAAGAAATCATACGGTGGCCAGACAACTCATTTACCTATTAAAGTAAACGTTGCTGGAGTGATGCCGATTATTTTTGCAGTTTCTATAATGTTGGTTCCATCATTTGTAGCAAAATTAATGATTGCTTCCAGTAATCCCAAGATTATTGAAATCGGAAATATGCTTACAATTAATTTTCAACAGACTTCTCCAGTCTATATGATTCTTTATTTTATCATTGTCTTTTTCTTTACTTTCTTTTCATCGATGATCTTTTTCAATGCAGAAGATATTTCAGATGAATTGAAAAAAAGCGGCGCATTTGTTCCAGGTATTAGGCCAGGAACTAACACTAAAAAGTTTTTGGAATATGTAGTTTCAAGAATTACCATTGCAGGCGCATTCTTTTTAGGTTTTATTGCAATTATGCCTTCATTAGCTCAAATTTTTACAGGTATAGGGCAACTATCAGTAAGTGGAACTAGCATCTTAATTGTTGTCTCAGTAGTATTAGAAACCTACAAACAAGTCGATAGTATGCTAGTTGAGCAAAACTACGATCGATTTATTTAGTAATAATAAATTTAAACCGAAAGGGAAAAAATGAAATTAGTATTAATTGGCATTCAAGGAGCAGGGAAATCAACCCAAGGTAATTTCTTAGCAGATAAATATAAAATTCCTTATTTATCTTCAGGACATATTTTTAGAGATATGGCTAGAGAAAAAACACAGATTGGTAGATGGCTTAAAGAAACAATTAATTCAGGAGCACTAGTTCCAGACGACAAAACATTAGAAATTATTTTGACATACTTAGAAAAACCAGAATATGCCAATGGTTATATTTTAGATGGTTTTCCCAGAACTGTGGTTCAAGCTGATGCCTTTAATGGCGGTGTTGATAAAGTTATTTTTCTAGAAGTTTCTGATAAAGAGGCCCTTTGGAGACTTGCTGGTAGATCTAGTGATCGAGGCGATGAAACTATTCATGCTATCAAAAAAAGAATTGATCTTTTCCATAATTTTACAGAACCAGTCATCCAATTTTATAAAAAAGAAGGCAAATTAATTGTTGTAGATGGCGAAAAGAATATTGATGAAGTTTTTAAGGATATCTGCAAGGAATTAGATAAATAGATGAGCAAAACTCTAGAATATAAGATTAAGTCAATGCGTGAAGGAGGAAAAGCTCTTGGAGTTATTAAAAGGCATTTGGCCGAATTTTCCAAACCCGGTGTCTCATTCGAGCAAATTGAGACTCAAGCACAAAAGTTGATTAAAGAAGCTGGTATGTTGCCAAGTTTTTCTACTGTTCCAGGTTATAGATGGGCAACATGTATTATGAAAAATGATAGCGTATGTCATGGAATTCCTCAAAATAATGTGATTAAAGACGGAGATGTTATTACTATAGATATTGGTCTAATTAATAATAATTTTCATTTAGATACCACAATTACTTTTGCAGTTGGAGAAGTTAGCTCAGAAATAAGAGAGTTCCTTAATACTGGTAAAAAATCATTAGAGAAAGCTATTCAAAGCGCAAAAATTGGCAATTCAGTATATGACATTAGTCGAGCAATGGAAAAACCACTCAAGAGAAAAGGGTATGGAGTAGTTTTTCAGCTAACTGGTCATGGTGTCGGAGAAGAGCTTCATATGGAGCCATCAATACCTTGTGTACCAGATAAAACTGACAGAAATGTCAAGCTTTACGAAGGCCAAACTCTAGCTATTGAAAACATGTATACTATGGGAAATGCAACTTTGAAAGAGTCTTCAGACGGTTGGACTTACAAAACTATTGATGGCTCAACTTCGGGCATGTTTGAGGAGACTGTCCTAATTACTAAAAAAGGTCCTGAAATACTGACGAATTAGCGCTTCCATCTGGTACAAGATGAAGAAGCTGAATTGCGAAGCAGGAGAGGCCAACTTGGGTTGTGACCATAGCCAGAGAAGATACCCTGGGGTATAATACTAACTTCTGACTCCATTTTAATTAATTGTTGTCAGATAGGTATATATGGGTAAAGTTCAAGATCATAAAAGATCTGCTAAATCAAAAAAGCAAGTAGACACCACTGCTAAGAAGTCCGATCGCAACGATCGTTTCGAAGTCGAAGGTGTGGTTGAGAATTGCCTGCCAAATACCATGTTTAGAGTATTGGTAACTGATTCAGAAGTTAAACCCATGATAAACAAAATTCTCTTGGGAACATTGGTCGGCAAGATGAGATTATATAGAATTAGAGTTATGCCAGGCGATTTAATCAGGGGATATGTATCTAAATATGACCTCAATAAGTGTAAAATCACCTATAGATCAACCAAACAAGCTACGCAGTAAAACTAATTCTTTTCAATTTTGATAAATTGATGTATAGTTCAAGCCTGTTGAAAAATTAGAAGACATAAATAAACCCTGAAAGGGCCTAAAGTGAAAGTAAAAGTATCTTTAAAAACAATTTGCATTCATTGCAAGCTTGTTAAGCGTAAAGGAGTTCTGAGACGTATTTGTACAGAACCAAAACATAAAGGAAAACAAGGATAAGAATATATGCCTCGTATTATTGGTGTTGATATACCAGAAAACAAAAAAATCCTTTTCTCACTTCAATTTATTTATGGAGTAGGAGGAACCGTAGCAGAAACAGTATTAAGAGAAGCTCAGGTTGATCCAGATAAAAGAGCAAAAGACTTAACTAATGAAGAAGTAAACAGAATTCAAAGAATATTTGACAGATACGAACTTGAAGGTGATCTAAGAAGACACGTAAGCGATAATATTGACCGTTTGAAGCGCATTAGAAGCTATAGAGGAATGCGTCATATTATGAAGCTTCCAGCTAGAGGTCAAAGAACAAGAACAAACTCTAGAAATGCTAGAGGTGGTTCAAAGAGAAAAACAGTTGGTGCTATGTCTAAAGAAATGGCAACAAAATTAGAAACAGCAAAAAAAGGTAAATAATTATCATGGCTCAAGAAAGAAAGAACACAACTACAAGTAAGCAACTAAAAAAAGTAACCAAAGCTGTTCCTAAAGGCAGAATATATGTTACCGCTACATTTAACACTACAATGGTGAGTGTTACAGATGATGTAGGAAATGTTATCTGCTGGTCTACAGCAGGTGAAGCAGGTTTCTCAGGATCAAGAAAATCAACCCCATATGCGGCTACCATTACAGTTGAAAATGCTGTTAATAAGGCAAGAGCATTTGGAATGAATACAGTAGATGTATTCATTAAAGGACCAGGTCCTGGAAGAGACGTTACATTAAGAGTTTTGAGAGCTCAAGGTATTAGAGTCAGTATGATTGCTGATATGACACCAGATCCTCATAACGGAACTAGACCAAGAAAAGCAAAACATAACAAGTAAGAAAATACCCTAAGGGGCACAAGTAATATGGCACGATACATTGGACCAAAAAATAAATTAGCAAGAAAAATTGGTGAAGACTTAGGTCTTAAGACCAACGCTCTTAAAGTTGCAAGACGTTTGACTTCTAAACCAGGTCAACACGGTGCAAAATCAAGAAGAAAAACTTCTGATTATGGAACTCAACTTAATGAGAAACAAAAAGTTAAGTATATTTATGGTATTTTGGAAAGACAACTTAGAAAGCTTTATACCGAAGCTAGTAAGAATCCAACAGCAACTGGTGCCGCTCTTTTAAGTTTACTTGAAAGAAGATTAGACAATGCTATTTATAGATTGGGCTGGACAGGCACTAGAGCCGCTGCAAGACAATTAGCATCTCACTCTCATATAAGAATAAATGGTAAAAAAATGGATGTTCCTTCTTACCAAGTAAAAGTAAATGACATTATTTCTTTAACTTCAAAGGGAATGAAAATACCTTTGATTTCAGAAGCAATAAAAGAAAATTCAAGTAAAGTCACATGGTTAGAACAAAAAGGTGCTGTAGCTAAGGTATCAAGATTGCCTGAGAGAACAGACGTCACAGAGTCAATAGAAGAACAACTAATTGTTGAGTACTACAGTAGATAAAAAATATTATTAATTAAAATCTAGAAACAGATTCCCGAAAGAACAAAGTTCTCAGGGGAGAAGAAACAAAGGAGAAAAATATGAACAACTTAATTACAGGAATGAATCCAACTTTTCAAGTAAAAGAGAAAGATTCTAGTGCTACATCAGCTACTATTATTATTGAACCATTAGAGAATGGTTTTGGTCATACAATTGGCAATGCTCTTAGAAGAGTACTTTTGTCTTCATTGCCAGGTACGGCTATTACTCAATTTAGAGTTGAAGGTGCAGATCATCAATTTTCAACCATTGATGGATTAAAAGAAGATGTCTTAGAAATGGCTTTAAATATCAAACAAATCAAAGTTTTTGCATCTACTCATGAAACTGGATTGCTAAAGCTTTCAGCAAAAGGTCCAAAAGAAGTAACTGCAGGGGATATTGAATGTGAAGCAGGATTTGAAATCATAAACAAAGACTTGCCAATTTGCACTATCGCAAAGGGCAAAAGTATTCAAATGGAAATGAGAGTAGAGTCAGGAATTGGCTACGTAGTTGCAGATGAAAAATCAGCAGATTCTATAGGCGACATCGTTCTTGACGCTTTATTTTCACCAGTTGTTAAAGTTTCATACAAAGTTGAACAAACTCGTGTTGGAAGAATTACTGATTTTGATAAATTAATAATGACCGTTCAAACTGATGGTTCAATTTCCCCAATTGATGCCGTTAAGTTGTCAGCAGAAATTTTAACAAAACAATTTGGTCAAGTATTTAACCCAGTTGTACCAGAAGTAGTTGAACCAGAAATTACTCTATCACCAGAAGAAGCAGAAATATTAAGATTAACGGTTGAAGAGTTAGATTTGCCAACTAGAATTGCCAACGCTCTTAGAAAAGGTGGTTTTAAAACAGTCGGAGATTTAACTGGCGCACCAAAAGAAGTAGTTTCTAAAGTCAAAAACTTAGGTGGAAAAAGTGTCGTATTGATCGATGCAGCATTACAAAAAAAAGGCGTAAACTTGGGAGAGTAATACAATGAGACATAGAGTAAAAATTAAGCATTTTAATAGAGACAGCAAAGCTAGAAAAGCATTGTTCAAAGGTTTGGTACGTTCTTTAGTTGAGCATGGGTCTATTGTTACTACTGAAAATAAAGCAAAAGAAATCAAAAGAATTGCTGATAAGATTATTTCAAAAGCAAAAGTTGATACACTTGCTACAAGAAGACTCTTACATAAGTTTTTTGGCAGAAGAGACGTTGTTAATTCTTTAGTAGATAGAATTGCTCCTGAATTTTCTGATAAGAATTCCGGCTTTACAACTATTGAAGATGCTGGTTTAAGAAGAGGAGATAATACAAAATTATCAAAACTTTCTTTAACAAAAGTGCCATCAAGAATAGGTACTTTGAAAGCAGAGAAAAAACCAGCTGAAAAAGTGGCAAAAAAGCCAGTGGCAAAGAAAACCGTTGCAAAAAAAGCAGTAGCAAAAAAAACAGTGGCAAAAAAAGCTCCAACTAAGAAAGCTGTTGCAACAAAGAAAAAATCCAAGAAAGAAATAAAATAGATAATGCAAAAAACTTACACACAAAAAACTAGCGAAATTAAAAGAGAATGGCACATTGTTGATGCTAAGGATAAAGTTTTAGGTCGCATTTGTACTGATATTGCAACCAAACTCATTGGTAAAGGCAAAAAAGAGTACACCCCTCATATCGATGCAGGTGATTATGTTGTTGTTATCAACGCTGCTGAAGTTGCAGTTACTGGAAACAAAGAAGAAGATAAAAAATACTATAGACACTCTGGCTACCCAGGTGGTTTCAAAGAAAGAAATTTAGTTAAAGTAAGAGCTCAATTTCCTGAAAGAATTATTGAAAACGCAGTCAAAAATATGTTACCAAAAAATAAACTACAAGATCTAAGAATGGCTCGCTTGAAGGTATACGCAGGTCCAGATCATAATCACGAAAGTCAATTAGGAGCATAACCAGTTATGGCATTAAAATTAAATAAAAAGAAAAAAATCATCAAAAAAATTGTTAAAAAATCTAAACCAGTTAAAAAGCTTGTGAAGAGAATTGAGTCTGAAACTTCTTCAAACTTAACAGTTCCAACCGGAAAATACTACGAAGCAGTTGGTAGAAGAAAAGTTGCAACCGCTAGAGTTAGGCTTTATGAGTCTGAAGGCGATTTTATCATAAATGACAAGCTTGTAGGTAAGTATTTTGACACCATCAGTGATGCAAAATTAAGATATAACAATCCATTTGAATTAACTGGCACAAAAGGCAAGTTTTCAGTTATTGCTAAAGTTTCAGGATCTGGATCTTCTTCACAACTAGATGCAGTTGTTCATGGCATTGCTAGAGCATTAGTTAAATATGATGAATCATTCAGATTATTGCTTAAACCAGCAGGACTAATTACTAGAGATGATAGAATGAAAGAAACTAGAAAAATTGGTATGGGTGGTAAAGCAAGAAGAAAGAGACAATCTCCAAAGCGTTAAACTTTTTAACTTCCAACTCCTGAATATTTTTTCAAAGCCCAGTTCCAAAATTTTAAACTTGCAATTAAACTTCCAACTCCTACAAGAATTGTTACAAAAATACTAAATGAGGGTTTGACACCTAATAAAACTTCGGTAGGAATTGTGATCATCATTCCAATGGGGATAATAAAGAAAAGCACAAACCGTAATGGTTGCATGTACATTCCAATTGGAAATCTGCCCATTGAACTTAAGTCACGATAAATCCAAATAATTCCTTCAGTTTCAGTTGTAAGAATACCAATAGATAAAATTAGGATATTTATGGCGGTAATGATTAATAAACCATTTGTTACGAGAATTAAATACCATACAAGTGATAACCAAGTTACAGAAATATCAAGATTATTGAAAATATAAAAACTTACAGCTAATGAAGGAATCATAAAAATAGCATCATTTATATCAGGTTTACCGGTTAAGGCTCTAAACAAAGGATTGATAGGTTTAGTTAAATAAGCATCAAAAGATCCTAATCGAACTTCATTACTAAATACATACGTACCTCTATAAAAAATTTGACTAATTAAATCTATAAATTGATATGTGAGAAAAAAAACAATCATTTGAGCTGAAGTATATCCTGCAAAACTACTGACTGTATTTTTAATTAAAAACAAAAAAATTAATGAAAATGAAAAACGCAGTACTTTGCCGATCATGAATAAAATGTTTGAGCCCCTATTTACAAGATTCTCTTGAATGGCGTTAAAGCCAAAAATTTTCCAAACATTAAAATATGTTTTTAGTCTCATATTAATTTAGATACCTACTGATTCATAAGATTTCAATCCCTTTTTCCAAATTTTATTTGTGATTGTTCCCAAAATAAATATCCAAAAAACTAGAATAACTGTATGTTTAAGAATGTCTTGGGAATTAAGTCGATTTAGAAATAATTGAATTTGAACAAAAGATAGGTATGGAAAAGGCGTAAGGTAAATTATTTTCTGGAGCATAATTGGTAAAATATCTAATGGAAAAAGTTTTCCAGCTGTAAAATCTAGAATCATGAAGAATAAAAACTTTGGTCCCCATACTTGAGGGCTCCAAAAACCCAAACTACCGAAAAGAAGTGTGATAATAAAATTTAAAATTAAACCTCCAAATGACCATATTAAAAATAACAAGAATAATTTCAAATCAGGAAATACAATAATTGGTTTGAAAATTAAAAATAAAAATAGAGATTCCAAAAACAAGAAAAGTAGATTCTTAATTTTGTCCGCAATTTCTTGAATTGCGAATAGACCAAATAAATTAATTGGTTTCAATAAATAATTACTAATTTCTCCAGAGTATAGTCTACTTGCTAGGCCATTAAGAGAAGAAGCGATGATCATACTTTGCAAGAAGGCAACTAAGAATATATAAGTAATCATGCTCTCTTTAGAATAGCCAAAAGCACTGTTGTTTGAGGTAAAAATCACTGTCCACACAGTTAGAGACATAAGGCTGGATAAGAATGACCTAAGACGCCATGTGAAGAGACTTAACCTATATACTAGACTGTTTTGCCAGGTTATTTTAAGGAGTGTTAAATATTTGGTCATTTAATGGATTTTCTTAGCGCCAAAGATCTCTCGAATCACAACTTCTATTGGAACTTCTTCAATATTCAAATCATTAACTTTAAATTGATTTAAAATTTTAGAAGCTATCTTAGTTGCTTCTTTGCGAGGCACTATCAAAGTTGCTTGGTTATTTTTGAATGATTTTACAGTTCCAAATTGTTCGAGATCATTTTTTGTTATTGAGTTTTCAAGTGTCAGTGAAAGAATTTTATTTCGAGCATATTTATTAATAATGTCAGCTAATTTGCCATCATAAACTTTATGACCTTTATCGATAATTATTACTCTTTCACAAAGCTCTTTGACATCGCCCATGTAGTGGCTAGTTAAAATGATTGTTGCTCCAAATTCTTTATTGTAAGTTTTAATGAAATCTCTTAAGGTTTTTTGCATGACGACGTCTAAACCAATAGTTGGTTCATCTAAAAATAAAACTTTTGGATTGTGAAGCAAGGCCGCAATAATCTCACACTTCATTCTTTGACCTAGCGACAGTTTTCTAACCTGAATTCTTAAAATATCTTCAACATCTAAAATTTTTGATAGCTTTGCTAATGTTTCATCAAAAATTTTATCCGGAATTTCGTAAATTGCTTTATTTAGGTGAAAGGATTCAATTGCTGGTAAATCCCACCAAAGTTGGTTCTTTTGTCCCATGACCAAGGCAAATTGTTTTTGAAATTCAGGTTTTCTATCCCATGGATTAAATTCTAAAACAGTAGTTTTTCCATCTGTTGGGTATAAAAGACCAGAGAGCATTTTTAGTGTGGTGGTTTTTCCAGCCCCATTTTGACCGATAAAACCGACAATCTCACCTTCGGCAATTTCAAAACTAACATCATCAACTGCTTTTACAGTTTCATAACTTCTTTTCCAAAGAGATTTAATGGAGCCCCAAAGTCCAGGTTCTTTTTTATAGACTTTGAAATATTTTTTTAGATTGCTGACTTTAATAGTGATCATTTATGCCTTTCAAGCTATCTTTTTATTATACCTTAATTTCCAACACTTGAGTATTTTTTAATTGAAAATTTATAAAATAAAATTGTTAAATATGCAAAAACAGAGGTGAACATAAAAAAATAAAAAATATCAAAGATATTATTTCTGTTTAAAAGTATTTCACTGGGTAAAGTTGTAACTAATCCTAGTGGAAAAATAAAGGTAATTATAAATCCTGTTAATCCCGTGTAAATTCTCGCTGGCATTTGATAGACACTTCTAAACCCAGGCATTATTTCATTAATATTGTTTAATTTTTCTGCCCAAAAAGTCAGTGTGGCCAGAAGGAACCAGCCACTATATATAAATATTATAGAAATTATAAAAACCAATGTGGCTAAAAGTATTTGATAAATTGTAACTTCAATTTGCATTTTGATTGCAGTACTAATTAAAACTATAAGGCCGATAAAAAATCTTGGAACATTATGATAGGTTGCTTCTTGAGTTAAAATTATAAAAATATTGTTAACTGGTAAGAGCAAAAGATTACTTAAGCTACCTTGATAAATTGATTCGGTGTAGTTAACCATATTTGGATAGAATACTGACCAAGTAAAAGCGTCCAGCATGGTAAAAAATGAAAGTAAAATGAGAACTTCATCGTAACTCCATCCAGCTATAGTTTTACTATTGCCAATGATCAAGTAATAAAAAAAATAATTGAAAGCAGTCCACATGGTTGAAACTATTAGCCAGAAGAAAAAATCACCCCGGTACTCCATCATTTTCATGAGTTGAATTTTTCTGAATTTCCAAAATAAATTCCAATATTTTTTCATTATTTATATTATCCTCCGGCTGAGGAATATTTATACCTCGCTTTTTTCCATAAAAAATTACTAAATAAAAACATGATTGCCAAAGTAGATGAAATAAAAATATAATCATAAGTTTGTAGCTTCATTTTCCCTTGGATAATTTGTATAGGAACATAACTTAGATATTTAAATGGCAAAAAACTAAAAATATTTTGTAACCAAACTGGCATAAATTCAAATGGTATTGTTGAACCGCTAAATAAAGAAATAAGAATCCATTTAAAATGTTCGAGACCGCTAGATCCTTCGAACCAAAATGTCAGTAGCACAATCCAAAGCGCAATCATTATTTGAATAGCATATGCAGCTGCTAGTAATCCTAAAAACATAAATAAATTGTTTAACTCCAAAATAATTTTAGAAACATGGAATAGTTTTAAAGAAAATATATAAAAAAGAGTTAGGATTGGAATAGAGATTATCAAGTTGACAATTTTCCCGCCCAATTCTCTTGAAATTATTTCGTGGATGTAGGAAAACGGTCTAGTTAAAAAATAATCAATTTTACCCATTCTAATCTCTTGGGAGCGCCAGCCTTCAAAGTAAGTTGCGGTGATTCTTTGAATAAAAACTACTAATATGTAGTATTGAACGATATCTGAAAAAGAATAATTATTAATGCTTTCTTGACCTGAATAAACTGCGCCCCATAAAAAGAATAAGACGAAGAATGGAATGACGTCTAAGAATGCATAGATTGCAATTTCTTCTCTAAATTGTAATGTTTTAATAAACATGAATTTAAAGATTAGATAATATTTCTTTAGCATGTTGCTATTTTAGCACCTCTGGGACGATCTACCCAATAAGAGTTTAGGTTCTATGATTAGGAGACTGTTCATTATCAAAAACCCCCGCTCGAGCGGGGGTTTAATACTTTTATTTTAAATCTACCAAGTAGCTTTTTAGTTTACCAAACTTGTTTCTTTAATGGTTTGCCAACTCTGAAGTTAACAACTTTATGACCTTTGATTGTCTGTCTTTTAGATTCATTACCAAAAGGGACTACTTGTTTGTCTCCAACTTTGCTAACATAAAATGTTCCGAATCCTGAAATAACTACTTTTTCACCTTTATTAAGTGAACGGATGACTTCTTCAAACAGTGCTTCGATAGCATCTGAAGAAGCTTTTTTTGTTAAGTGAGCTTTTTTTGCAATAACAGCAACCAATTGTGATTTAGTCATTTTTATTCCCTTTTAATAATTATTAATTAGCCTCATATAGAGCGACTTAGATCAATCATTATCACTTATTTTCTTCAGCTGTCAATCTTCAAAATGTTGCAAATTAAATAAAATTATATCTTCTTAAGAACGCAACACTGACTCCGAGCATGTCATAACCGATGTCTCTTAAGGTAGCATACCTCCCAGGAACCAGTGATTGATGGAATTCATCACTCACGGCATAAAGCAGGCAAATTAAAATCGGAACGTAAAGATGTTTTGTTGACGTTTCTAAGTTTGTAGTTTGGTCTACAGCCCTTTTTAAAAGTAAATAAAGGATAAAATAGACAAAGAGATGAGCAGCTTTTTTAAAAATAAAGTCAAAACCTGATTCTTGAAAGCCGGCAATTACACTTTGAGATGATAAGATAAAGATAAAGGTTGCCCAGAGAATAGGTGGTAGATAAGCGTTCAATATTTTGTTAAATTTTTTCATTTGATAAAGAATAATCCAGAACTTGCTAGCATTGCACCTCCAATTATAACACTGATTATGGCTATTTTTGGCAAACTATTGTCTTTAACCACCACTTGTTTTGAGATGTAATTATCTGTTTTGGCCGTAGAAGATTTATCAGCATTACTGACCGAAAGTAATCCATTTATTCTTTTTAAATTTGAAATTTTTTGGGCTGATGTACTATCTGTAATAGTTTGTTTTTTATCAACATCGAGTTTATCTTCTGGAAATAACTGTGTTGTTGAAGTTATTTTTTGTTGAGAACTGTTACTTTCATTTGAAGTATCTATTGAAGAAATTGGGACCCCAATTGAGCACTGTCCAAAATTTAGAGTGTCTATTATATTTTTATTAGGATCAAGTAGAGTTATTGTATCACCAGAATTATTTAGAATACTATTTTTTAGATAAATGGTTATAAAAGATATACCTGGTATTTCTTTATTTGAACTAAGAAGCATTTGGTTATTTGCAGAATCTTTTAGCAACCAATTATCGAGATTTACAGCTTCATTATTTGGATTCTTTACCTTAACCCATTCCTGGTTGTTTTCTTCTGGACATGACATGATCTCGTGTATTTTAAGCGAAGGATATTCCATTAAGGTCTCTTGGCTAATTTCTTGTGTATCTTCTATTACTATTTCTGTTTCGTTATCTTCAGTGTTAGTCGGTAGAGGATTTGGAAGTCCCTTGCTTGGAACTGATAATGCAATTAACTTTTGATTATTTTCTGTAATTAACGAAAAACTCTTTCCTTGTTCAGAGCTCGAATATTCAAACTGATCAATGGTTTCGCCAAGGCTATTTATTAATAATACGCCATCAGCTGTGTTATTGAGTTTATTGTTCTCAATTTCAATTACTAAATAAGTGAGCGGTTTCATTTCCAATTTATCGTCAAGAATTTGATTAAATTGGAAAATAATTGATGGGGCACTGAGTTTGTCCATCAAAATCCAACCTGATAGATCAATAATTTCTGAAGAATCATTATAAATTTCTACCCACTCTTTTTCTTCTGCATTAGGTTTTGGATAAATCTCATTTATTATTGGAGAAGCAAAAACTGGTTTAGTAAAAAATATGGTGGTAAAAATAAATAAGATGACACAGAAAATTATCTTCATTAGAATAATACTTTAAAGTATTATTCTTGTGTAAAATGTAGAGTTATGTGACTTTCTAATAAATAGTCAATCGGTCAACTGCAGTAATATTTGAAAGTGAGTGTTTGTCTGTAAATGGAATGTTATTGCCATCTGTTTCAAGAGGGTCTTTCATAATATATTTATCATTTTCTTTTTTGGTTATAACTATAAAATGATCTCCTGAACTACTTTGAGCTTTGATTCTAACAATAACTGGTTTTCCAGAAGAGAGTTCTGAATCCAAGCAAGAGGTGTCGTAGCAAATTCTTTCTCTTAACACGCTGACTCCATTAAGTGACCAAGTATAGCCTCTAATCATATCAGCTGAGTATGGAACGAAAGGTGTTGCGCTGCCTGCAATTTGATTTGGACTGAGGGTCTTACCATAATGTGAGGTGATCATTGCTGTTGAAGTTACTAAGCATCCAACATATTTCATTGTCATGCCACTATTGCCAATTATTTGATTAGCCCAGGCGCTATCTCTTTGATTATAATAACAGCCCCAATCATCACATTTTGTCATATTAGATAGTAATGAAATGTCTTTATTTGCGGTGTATCTTTTTATTGCATCAACTTGTTCTTTAGCTTCTTTCAACAATTTTTGAAATTTCTGCTCATCATTTTGAGTAGCGGTAAGTAAATTTTTCTTTTCTTCCCTTTGAGCAACTAGATTATTTTGTTCAAGTTGTAATTGATATCTTTTAGTTTCAATTTCATCTTGTTTGATTGTTTTGATATCTTTCTGTTCATCATAAAAAACTTTTTGAGTTTGAGCTTTTTGCATGGCATCCGCTGTTTGTTTTCCAGCAAGACTTAAATATCGATGTTGATTAATAAATTTTGAAAGAGAGTTAGAAGTGAGCAGAATTTCTAAAGGATTTGACTGTTTTTGTTTATATTGAGTTCTAATTCTATCTACCAGCAGCGTGGCTAGTCGGTCAAGTGAAATGCTCAATCCAGAGATTCTGTCACCTAATGCCTCAATTTCTTTTTCAAGTTTGCTTATTTCAGCTTCCCTTTGCTGAATTTGTAACTCTTGAATATTTATATTGCCATTGAAAACACTAATTGTACTGTTGAGCGTTGTTTTTTCGTTACTAATTTCTCCTAATCGATTTTCAATACAATTAATTTTTTTTTGCAGACATGAGTCGTAATCTGAACTGGTACTATCACAAGTAAAATCTTTTTCACAATCCTGAGCATTGACTACATTCACAACTAATCCAAAGAATATATAAATGAGAAAAAGTACGACTGATAAATGTATTTTCTTGATCATAGTAAACTCAATAAACTAGTTAAACGGTGATGTCAGCACGAGCCTATCGAGTTAATTTCTTATTAATCTTTGAATTGCAACTAAACTTGCATATCCTCCAAGGAAAACTCCAGAAAGTATGCCTATAGTGCCATGAATAATATAGAATTCTATAGGAATTGGAAGAAGTTTAATTTCGCCTAATACTTCATTAATAGAGGGAGTTAAGTAAAGTAATATTGAAAAAGTAACCAACCAACCAATCGTAGCGCCCACGAGTCCATAGATCATTCCTTCATACATGAACGGAATTTTTATATATCCTTTAGTTGCTCCAAGTATTCTCATTACTGTAATAGATTTTTTCTGAGCTGTAGCTTTCATTGCGATCACTATCATGATTATTAGAAAAGAAATTAAGGCTAAGATTGAAGTTGCTGAGATTCCAATAATTTCAGCTGTATTAATCCATTTTGAAAGAATGGAAACTACATCTTCTTGAAAAACTACGTCTTCCACTTGATTGAATTCATCAAAATCATTTTTTATATTAATAAGTGATTCAATGTTTCGTCCAGAGACTTCAATGCTTGCTGGCAAAATATCAGCAGTAACTAACTCGAGTAGGAGCGGATCATTTTTGTTTTCTTCTTGGTAGAGTTTTAGAGCGTCGTCTTGGGTAATTATTTTTGCTGACTCTACGTAAGGTTTTGCTCTAATCTTTTCTGCGGTTTTTTCAATATCAGTAATTGGAGTTTCTAGTTCGAAAAAAGCAATTATCTGAGGTCTGGTTTCAAAATGCTGAAGAACTTTACTTGCCCCGATAACAAAAAGTGAAAATGAAAAACCTACAAAAAATGTTACAGCAACCATGATAATTGAGGTTAAGGCCTGGTATGGAGATCTTCTAATAGTGGTTAGGGCAGTTGCTAGTGAACTCATATTCTTCTTTATTTTGTTTTATTCTTTTTATCTGTGTTCTTTAATTTGTAATCTTTCGTTTCTTTTAATTTTGATTTAATTTTTTTCTTATCATCCACATCTGGTTTTGATTCCACATCTGACTTGGATTTCACATCCGGTTTGGATTCTTTTTTTGGCTTAGTGTCTTTTTTGATTTTGCCTTTTTCGAGTTCAATTTGTCTAACTCCTTTGAATAACTCCATAATATCATGATCATGAGTTGCTAAGATGATGGTAGTTCCAAAAGAATTTATTTTTTGAAGTAATTTCCCAATTTCAAGAGCAGTTTCCCTATCTAGATTTCCAGTTGGTTCATCTGCAAAAATAATTGTTGGACCGGTGGATAATGCTCTAGCGATACTAATTCTTTGAGCCTCTCCGCCAGAAAGTTGTTTTGGAAATAAAAAAGCTTTGTCTGTCAGGGAAATTAGTGTCAAAAGATCAGTTACTCTTTGTTCAATTTCTTCTTGTTTTTTGCCAATAATAGAAAGGGGGAGAGCTATATTTTCCCAAATATTTAGCTCTGGGAGCAGTTTGTAATCTTGGAAGATAACGCCAATCTTCCTTTTATGCTCGTGAATTTGCGATTGTTTGATTTCATTTATATTTTTGTCAGCAAAGAAGATATCACCCGAAGTTGCCAGATGTTCTCTTGTCAATAATTTCATGATGGTGGTTTTTCCAGATCCAGAAGGACCTGTAAGAAGGACTAATTCGCCATCATCAATGTCAAAAGAAATATCATTAACTGCGTAAGAGTCTGGTGGAAAATATTTGCTGACTGAGGTAAATTTAATCATAATTTAAACCTAGTCTAGCCTGTTTACTAGTGACTTTGCAAGATTGAATTGAGGTTTATTCTTCTGCGGGAGACTCTGCGTCAACTTTTAGTACTTCAACTCTACCAACATCCATTAACCAGCCTGCTTTTTGACCTTTAAAAGTCTCTCCCCATACTTTAATTTCTGTTCCAGCGAGTTGCGTGAGATCGGTGACTGATGATGTTAAGTAGACTGTTTGGGATTCGCCACCTGGTCTTAAAAGTTTATGAGAACCTTCTCCATCGAGACCACCAACTTCTAAGTACCCTTCGGCGGAATCTTTAAACGATTCGTCCTTACTTCCAAATGTATCCCCAACATTTAATTTTCCGGCAGTCGGAAGTTCTTGAAGAGCCAGATTTGATTCGGACGAGTTAGATTTGTTTGCAAAAAGCTTGAAACTTCCAAAACCTGTACCTACACCAGATAGGACTGCAATAATTGTTAAAACTATAAATAATCTTGAAGTACTTCTCATTGATATGTCTTTCTCTATGTTAGCTGTTCGAATACTTTCCAATTCAGGAGATTTTTGATTATGCTCTAGAAGCAAATCATCGTCAACTACGGCTTTGTTCTCGATGTCTTCCATAATGTCAATTTTTTTCATATATTTAATTATAACTGATTTATAATTTTATTTCTTCTTGAATAAATATGTCTATATCACCGTCCAAAACAGCCTCCGTGTTTGTAGTTTCTACCTGAGTTCTAGTGTCTTTTACTAATTTGTAAGGGTGCAAAACGTAGTTTCTAATTTGACTGCCAAAACTTGCGTTAACATGAACTCCTTTTTCTTTATTTAGCTCGTCTTGAAGTCTTTGGGCTTCTATTTGTGCTAATTTTCTTTTAAGTTTTATAAGTGCTTTTTCTTTATTTTGAACTTGGCTTCTTTCTTCTCGGCATCTGACTACAATTCCAGTTGGAACATGAGTTAACTCAACTGCGGTATTTACTTTATTAACATTCTGCCCGCCAGCTCCACCGGCTCTTGAAAAATTCCAATTTAATTCTGAATCATTTATTTCTATTTCGTCATCGCTTTCGTCTATTAATGGTAACGTTTCGACTAATGCAAAAGAAGTTTGTCTAAGATTATCGGCATTAAAGGGACTTTGTCTGACTAATCTATGTGTTCCTTGTTCATTTTTTAAATATCCGTAGGCATACTGGCTATCAATTTGGAATTCTGCAGATTTTATTCCGGCTTCTTCACCGCGGGATTCTGAAATCAACGTTGCTTTCCAACCTTTTCTTTCAAAAAATCGTGAATACATTCTTTTGAGCATTGAGGCCCAGTCCATGGCTTCCGTTCCACCTTGACCAGAGTGAACCGATAAAATAGCTCCATAGTTATCATATTTACTGTTTAAATATTGTTTTAATTTCAACTCATAAAGTTTTTTTGATAATTTTGAGCAAGTGATACGTAAATCTATTTCAAGATTTTTAACAGTTTCCGCATCTTTTTCCTCGGCTACTAATTCTTGATACGTTTGTAGTTCAGCATTTAAATTTTTCACTGTTTCGAAATCCTCAATCTCTTCTTTGACAAGCGAGGTATTTTTCATCACTTTTTTTGCTTCTTTAGACTGCCAGAAGTTAGGTAAAAAAGTTTTTTCTTCTAAATCACTTAGTTCTTTTTTTAGTTTGTTTATATCGGCTGAAGACAAATAGATATTTGCATTCTCGATAAGTAGCGATGGTTCGTGACTTGAATTCATAGAATGATTTTATCACGAATCTAGTTTATTGGAGATTAATCAGAGAATTTTGTTCTAGTAGAAATTGAGTAATAAAGGAGTCTTTTTTAATTGTGTACGGAGTTGCAGGAAGACCTGGCTGTTTTTGAATGTAAATTTGATTTTCATTTTGTTGGTTATTGGTTAGATAAATTTCCAGCACAGAATTTTCCTGTTCCATAAGCGTGATAATAAAACCAATTTCTTTAAATTCTTCATTCTTTGAATTTTTAATAGTGGTTTCATGCCAATCAACAATCAGCGAGTCATTATATTTAATGTATTCTAAATTCTGTTCTTGTTTTAAGAATATTCTTTGATAATTTACGTATCCAAGGTGATTGGCTTTATTACTATTATTAGATTCATTAACATTTTCAATTTCATCACCCATTAATTCAGATAAATTTGAAATCATTGGTGATAAGTTGTTATTTTTAAAATTAACAGTTATTAAAGTTTCATTGTTTTTTTTATCGATAAAAACCTCTCTAGTAATATTTTTATTTGCTTTATTTATTCCGACATTTGATTCTACTAGAAAGAGATAATCTGCATTTTTTTTAAAACCAAGTTCTTGTCTAAAACTATATTTTGAAAATATTTTGTCTATCTCATCGACATTTGAATAAAGTTGAATATTATTATAAGCAAATTGATTTATAGTTTCTTGAAGAATATTAATTTTCGATTTTTCGTCAAGATTACTAATCTTAATTTGTAACTGTGTTAGTAGTTGAGAAAGAATGTGTTTTTTTTCTGTACTTCCAGGAAAGAAGGTGCCTCTTCTTGATCTAAGTACTTCAGTGATATTATTTCTGTCGACAATCGTATTATAATCTTTAAGTGTAATTCTGCCGGTAATTGATAAAATTAGTTTTGCATAATCTGGATTAACAGCAATAAGAGTAGTGACATTCTTTTTATTTCCAAGTGCAAAAAATTGCAATATTTGTTCAGCACTTGTTGGAAAATCTGGATTCCAATTGGCGTTTGGTAGTCTCAAACCTTTACTATCACTTAGATATTCTTTAACACCGCTTGGAGCTTCGATGAATCCTTCAAACTGTCCGTCTGCATCGTATATATCCTCGGTTACAATTTCTGTAACTTTTCCATTGACGATATCTAAAACAGCATAAGAGCCCATAAAACCACCAGTTGCTCGAATTTCATCCGAGTTCTGAAAAACTATAATAATTTTTTGGTCCTGATTTGAAAAGCTATCTAAAAATTTTATCATATCAGGCAAAGATTCAGAAAATTGATGAAACTTTTGAAGTTTTTCTTCACTAATTATTTTGTTTGCAATTTTTGATTGATTAATTTGATTGTCAATAATTTGAATTTTTTGTTCTAGATCAATCAAAGTAATTTTTAAACCTGAAATATCAAAAATATAGTTGTTTTTGTGATTTAAGTTGCTGGCTGAGATTAGGGTGTCAGTATAAGAGGGAATATCACTGATCAAATATAATGAATTTTTAAATAATTCAAGGTCAGTATTGTTAGAAAAAGTAATTTTTGAGAGAGGCTCAATAATATAAAGGCATTTTAGAGCAGTTTCTCTTGCTTCTGGAAAATTTCCATTATTTAATTGGTTGAATGTGCGTGTGACTAAGAAAATCAGAATTGCAAAAACTGTTGCAGAAATTATCCCTAATAATATTAAGATTCTTTTCCACATTAATTATCTCATTCTACTATCTGTAGCTTGCTTTGATGATCTTGTCACCGACTTCAATAGATTCTAGGACGTCCATACCTTCGACCAATTTTCCAAAAACTGCATGCTTCCCATCTAGGTGAGGTTGTGGGGCATATGTAATAAATATTTGACTACCACCGGTGTTTGGTCCTGAGTTAGCCATTGAAAGAATTCCAGCCGAATCATGTTTTAGTGTAGAATCGAATTCATCCATTATCTTATATCCTGGATCTCCCGTTCCCCAAATATTCTCGTTTCCTGCTATTTTTGTGAAAGGGTCACCGACTTGGGCCATAAATCCAGGGATGACTCTATGAAAAATAATTCCATCATAAAAACCGCTATCTATTAAGTCTAAGAAATTTGCTGTTGTAAGAGGTGTTTTGTCTCTATATAGATCAATGACTAGAGTACCTTTAGTTGTCTCAAAAACTGCTTGAGTGGCATCAATTTTTTTGAAATCTTCGATTGTTTTGTATTGTTTGTTTGGCATTGGCGAGGTTGTTTCCTTATTAGTTAATTTAGTATCTGTCAATTCTATACCTGAATCATTATTATTTGGATCAAAATTTATTTTAATATCTTCTGGTAAATCTTTTGAAGTGTCAGCATCTTCTGGGTTGGTACATCCGGAAAATAATATTGTAGTTGAAATCAGAAGGGTTGTAAGAGCAATTATTCGTGAGTTTTTCATATATTTGTTAGTATACTTAAGAATCAAAGAGATGCAACTTTTAAATTGAAAAGTAGAACTGAAACTGCTAAAACACTCAAAATATACTACAATTGACTCAAGAATGTATTCTAAACAAAGATTGGTCTCAAAATAAACGATGAAAACAATATTTATACTCCATGGTTGGGCTGTTAGAGGAGCTGAGGAAAACAAAAAAATGTGGCAACCATTTATAGACGAGTTGGAATCGAGTGGTTTGCAAGTAATTTTTCTAAAAATTCCTGGACTTTCAGCACCGTTAAATGAAGTTTGGAATATGGATAACTATTTATCTTGGCTTGATAGTGAGATCGATAAAAAACTTGGTAACAGCAAAGTCATTTTATTAGGGCATTCTTTTGGTGGACATTTGGCTATTAGATATGTAGCTCAAAATCCCAAAAAAATTGGAGAACTAATCTTAGTGGATAGTTCTGGAATCAGAGACATGGCTTCAAAAGCAGTTATTAAAAGAACTATTTTCTTAATACTTGCAAAAGTTGGTAAAGTTTTTTTTAAGTCTGAATTTTTTAGAAACATTATTTACAAGTTTGCTAGAGAAACTGATTATAGAAATGCTCCGCCTTTATTAAGAAGAACGATGTCTAAAATTTTGGACGATGAAATTCTTAATGATTTGTCAAAAGTTAATTGTCCTACAAAAATAATTTGGGGAGAGAATGATTTAACTACTCCGGTTAAGCATGCTAGAAAAATGCATCAGTTAATTGTTAATAGTGAACTTGTTTTTATTAAAGAAGGCAGGCATTCACCTCAATTCACTCATTCAAAAGAAACTGCAAAATTAGTCAATGATTTTATTTTAAAAAATACTGGTTGTGAAACTGAAGGGAATAAATGAAAACTCTTTCAATACTAGCAATCTTTTTTACATCATTTTTTATTAGAGCGTTAAGATGGTTGGCGGTTGTTCAACAAAAAGAATATCGCATCGATAGATTAATTCTATTTATAAAATCTGACGAAGGCAAAAAAGAGCTGTTCAGAATATTTCCTCAAAAAAAAGATTTTTCAAGAACTGGCTTAAAGCGACCTAAAATAACTTCGCGAATATTAATTGTTACAATTATATTTATAATCTTGTTTTCATTTTTAGTGACATGTTTAGTTGTAAAAAGTTTTGTATTTGGGAGTCTAGTTTTTATACTTTACATATTATTGGGTTTATTAATTTATTTAATAATCACGCCAATATTAGTAATGATTTCAATTTTGCCGACAACTTTAATTGCTTTATTTAGAGTTTGGCTAGAATTATTATCCGCAAAAGCAAAAGTTAAAAAAATAAAACCAAATATCATTGGGATTACTGGAAGTTATGGAAAGACTTCTACAAAATTACTTTTAGCAACGGTTTTAGAAAAAAAATATAATGTTTTTAAAACTCCTAAATCATTTAATACTAAATTTTCTGTTGCTCAAAGTATCAATAAAGGATTTAAAAATCAAGAAATAATGATTCTTGAATATGGGGCCTACAAAAAAGGTGAGATAAAGACACTAGCATCGTGGTTTAAGCCGAATATGGCCATTATCACGGGTTTAGCGAAGCAACATCTGGGGTTATTTGGCAATATCGAAGCAATTATTGAAGCTAAATCTGAGCTAGTTAAATCTTTAGCTTCCGGTTCAGTTGTGATTTGGAACGGGAATGACAAAGGTGCTAAGAGAATTTGTGAAAAAGGAATAAGTGAAGATTCAATTTCAAAAGGCAATCTCGAAATTCTTGAAGCAAAAATCGATAACAAAAATTCCGTTACAATGAAGGCTCACTTAAACAAAGTTGGAAAACTTCAATTTGTTTTTGCTGGCCAGCAAGTTAATACTAATTTGCTAGGAATGCATTATCTCGAAATAATTGTAATGGTTATTTTAGTAGCTAAAAAGCTTGAAGTGAGTGACAAGGATATTGTTGAGGCAATTTCAAAATTTGTTCCTGACGACAAATTTATTTATTCATACAGCACAAAGACGGGAAGTTTAATAATTGACGATGGTGGATCAAGCAACTTAAATGGATTTGTTGCTGCAATTAACTTAGCTGCCCATATTAAGCATCCAAAAAAAGTTCTCATTACTTCGGGAATTGTTGATTTGGGAAATGAATCAAACAGTATTCATACTGAATTAGCCAAAAAAGCATTTGAAATCTTCGACACAGTTTTTTATGTTGGAGAATCGGGGATTAAGCAATTTCAAAGCGTGTTTAAAGATAGGCTTTTTAGTGCTGAATCTGCAAGCGATCAAACTAGAATTATAAACTTTTTGTTAAACTTGACTTATTATGAGATGATTCTTATTGAGGGCAGAATACCTGGTTGGATAAAAAAATATTTAAAATAATATGAACTCAATTTTTAACAGCTTAGGTTCAAATTATTCTTTCAATTTTGTGATGCTTGCACTGAAACAAATTATTTCCGATAGTGATGATAATAATAGTATTGATGAACTACATAAATATTTAGAAAAAACATACAATGGAAATTCATATTTATTTTATAAGGGAAGGGATGCAATAGAGTTTTCTTTAAGGATTTTACTTTCAGAAAATGAGAAAGATTCAAATATTAAAGGAAAAGTCTTAACGCAAGCATTTAGTTGCTTCGCAGTCGAAGAGGGAATTAAAAGAGCTGGTGCAACTCCTGTATATGTTGATATTGATTCATACTCAACCAACATGGCTGTTGAAACTTTGAATAAGGCATTCGCAAAAAACCCTGACTCAAAAGTAGTTCTTGTTCAGCATAGCTTGGGAATTCCGGTAGATATTGTTAGCATCAAAAAATGGTGTAAACAAAATAAGTTATTATTAATTGAGGATTTAGCTCAAGGAATTGGTGGCGTTGATTCAGTTGGAGAACACTTAGGTAAATATGCTGATGCAATTATTTTTTCATTTGGTAGAGATAAAATAATCGATGCAGTTTCTGGAGGGGCAGTAGTTTTTAAAAATTTATCAGAGAAACAAAAACAAAAAGTTGAAATAATTTTAACAAATGATTTACAAAAACTTGCAAATAATATTATATTCAAGGATATGATTTATCCTGCGATAACTTATTTTAGTAGAATGACGCATGATGTTTTAATTGGAAAAATTATTTTAAAATTGTCTAGATCTCTCGGACTGATTACATCACCAACAATTTCTAAAACATCAAAAATATGTTTGATGACTTCTGAGTATGCAGAACTTATTAAGAGAACATTTATTAAGCTTGATAAACAATTAGTTCATCGCAGGAAAATTGCGAACTTTTATTTAGATAAAATCTCTAATCCAAATATTAAAATAGTTAATACAAAAACTAACATTGAAACTGGAAGTAACTTGCGTTTTTCAATCAGAACCACTCAAGTTAATAAATTAATTAAATTGATGAAAGATAATAATATATATTTATCGGACCGGTGGTATCGCAACGCTGTTGATTGTGGAAAGCAAGATTGCAGTTCCGCATATAAGTTAGGGTCAGCTGAGAATGCTGAGAAACTTGCGAGCGAAATTTTAAATTTACCAACTCACCAAAATATTACTTTAGAAAAAGCCAACAAAATTGTTGAAGTTTTAAATAAATTTTAAGGGATCAGTCTTGTTATGTCATTAAATTTTGAATATATTACCGATACAATTAATTGGGAACAAAACATCAAGTTATTTAATGAAGCAAATTTTTTGCAGTCATGGAATTGGGGAGTATTTCAAGAATCGATGGGAAAAATTGTTACTAGGTTATCGGTGAGACGTGAAAAAAGTTTAGTAGCTATGGCACAGTTAGTGCGTGAAACAGCAAAGCGTGGCACATACGTAACTATCGCGGGTGGACCATTATTAAATTGGGATGATGAGGAATTAGTGCTTCAAACATTTGAAGAAATTAAAAAAATTGCAAAAGAACAAGGTGCGATATTTATTCGTTTTAGACCACAAGCTTTGAATTCCCAAAAATTAAGAAACACTGTTAAAAAATTTGGAGCTGTTGCTTCGCAAATGCATTTGACAGCCGACTTAACTCTTCAACTAGATCTTAGTAATTCTGAAGATGATATTTTACAGCAAATGCGAAAAAATACTCGTTATTCAATTAGAAAATCCGAAAAGGATGGCATCACAACTGTTTTTTCTAAAGATAAAAATGATATTAAACAATTTTGTGATTTTCAAAATGATTTAGCCAAGCGTCATGGATTTGTACCATTCTCTTATGAATTTTTGTTTAATCAGTTTTCATCGTTTTTAGATGATGATCAAGTCATATTGATTCACTCATACAAGGATAAGATTCTATTGGCTTCGGCTTTTATCATTTTTTATAATGGTGAGGCTGTTTACCATTATGGAATTTCAACCCCAGAAAATGGCAAACTTCCTGGAAGTTATGCTTGTCAGTGGGCAGCGATTAAGGAAGCAAAAAAACGTGGAATTACAAAATATAATTTTTGGGGAATTGCTCCTGAAGAAGAAAAAAACCATCGTTTTGCTGGTGTATCTATTTTTAAGAGAGGTTTTGGGGGTGAAGAAGTTCAGTACTTGCCATCTCACGATATGCCATTATCTGCAAAATATAATCTCACTTCATCATTCGAATTTTTAAGAAAAAAAATGAGAAAATTATAAATTATTTTCTACTCACTTCATAAGAGTAAAGGTGTTTGATAAAAATTGCTGGAGCATCTTCTAAAAAGAACTGTTGAAACTCTTGATAGATCTCGATTCTTTCTTTTTGATCAAAAGTCTTTCTTCCCTTTTCTAGCAAATTATCAATACGAGTATTTTTGTATCCTGTAAAATTCGAGCTTTGTTCTGAGTGCCATAGATAATATTGATCGGGATCGGGTGGTGATTCTTGTCCAATCAACATTAATTGAAAATTGTTGGTGTCAGGGAAATTTGTGATTCTTAAAGTAACGTTTATATTAACATTTTGACAAAGGTCTTTTTCAGTAATTTTACTTGAAGATTTACACGTTTCAAAAGCTTTTTTTCCTAATTCTTCCCACTCACTTTTAATTTTTTCTGCTTCTGGCTCAAATAAAGATGTGGTTGTTAATTCAAGATCCATTTTAGTTTGTGGGATTTCATCTAAAAGTCTTTCTACAGCTCTATCTAGGTCTTGTTCGTAAGATTTGCCAGCTGGAAGATAAGCCCAAGATTTTGAATCAATGGGTCCAGATGTTCCAGTTTCATCGCTTGGCTTTTCGACTGCGTACGATAATGATTGTCTAACATTTTTTGAGAAAAATGAATTTCTAATATTAAAAAAAACTGCTAAATATTTGTTAGTTTTTAGTGTTGTCGTGAGACTGACATTTGGCCAATCAAAAATATCTTGTCTTTTTGATAGATTAGGCAAAATATCGACTTCGCCCTGTTTAAATGCAGTCACCGCATTATTTTCTGTTAAATAAAATCTATAAATATATCTGTCTGTTTTACTATCTAACGTCACTTCAGTTATTCTTTGACCTTTTGTCTCATAATCAGACATTATATATTTTCCAATACCTATAAGCATTGGTCGAGAGAAAAAGAAATTATATTTAACATCTTCTTTTCTAATTATTGGTTCTGATACCACTGTAGGAAATGGGGCATATGAATCGGGCAATTTAAAAACGATATCATTGGGAGTGATTATAGTTTCGACATTTTCAAAATTGTACTTAATATCTTGGGGTTCGAGTTTTTTACCATCTCTCCAGTAAATATCCTCTTTTAAAATAAATCTATAGGTTTTTCCGTCTTGTTCAACACTCCACCTTTGAGACAATAAGGGGGACACTGATCCATCTTCATTAATAGTTGTTAATCCAGCACTAAGCTTTTCTGTGATCTCTCTAGGTAAATTATCAATCGTGTAATTTCCAACTAATCCCACATAATTTCTTTTTTTTAATTCTAAACTGGAAACTAATGTAGGAATGAAAATGGAGAAAACTATAATCGCACCAACAATAGAAAGTCCGAAAACTAACCCGTGTTTTTTGGCAAAGCCGGTAAGGTACCAATACAATTTTCTCATTTTTAAATGATTATTTTGTTAGTAAGGATGCAATTGAAGTAACTGCAAAAAGTACTACAAAAACTATCGTTAAATTAAAAAGTACTTTTTCAACGCCTCTTTTAGTATGATAAGTTTCACCCCCTCCACCCCAAGCAGAACCTAAACCGCTACCTTGAGATTGAAGTAGAATTGAAACCACAATTAACACTGATAAAACTGATTGAATAATTAACCAAATATTATTGTTCATAGACTCTTCTTGTCCTTAAATTGTATCATTATTTCGCTACTTCCTGTCCTCTTAATTCTCTAATAACAGTAACTGTTACTGTTCCAGGGTAAGTCACAGAAGCTTTAATTTCGTCTTTGATTTTTATACCAAGAACTTTAACGTCGCTATCTTTAGATTTTTCTGGTTCAAGCAGAACTCTGATTTCTCTGCCAGCTTGAATAGCATATGCTTGTTTAACTTCTTTATAGCTCATTGCAATTTCTTCTAATTTTTGTAAGCGTTGTATGTATTCTTCATGGTTTTCATATCTGGCTCCAGGTCTTGCACCTGAGATTGCATCTGCAATATAAACAGCCATTTGTTCTGGTCCTGAAAATGGTTCGTCTTCATGATGTTGGGCAATACAATCGATTACATCTTGTGTTATGCCAAATTTCTTAGCAATTTTTATACCAAGTTCAACGTGACTTCCCTCAACTTCATCAGAAACTTTTCCGATATCGTGAAGTAGACAGCCAAGTTTGACAACCCTGACATCAAGATTTAATTCATGAGCAATTTTAATACCAATTTTTGTTTCTTCTAGAGTATGAGCAATAAGATTTTGTCCATAAGAGAATCGGTATTTAAATTTTCCAATCGTTCTCATTAATTCGATAGGAAGATTATATATTCCAATATCTTGACAAAGTTGTTTTCCAGCTTCTAAAGTAATTTTGGCAATATCTTTTTCGACTTTATCGACAATTTCTTCAATTCTAGTTGGTTGAATTCTGCCATCCTTGATTAATTTTTCTAAAGAAATTCTAGCAATTTCACGTCTGATTGGGTCAAAACATGAAAGTCTAACTTCAGTAGGGGACATATCAAGATCAATATCAACGCCAGTTCTTCTTTCAAAGGCATTAATATTTCTACCTGATTTACCAATGATTTTTCCTTTGGTGTCCTCTGATGGAAGTGTCACCACAGAGACTGTATATTCTGAGACATAGTCAGTTGCACCATGTTTCATTGCGTCAATGAGAATTTCTTTTACTTTGTCATCAGCATCGGCCTCGGCTTCTTCCTCTTTTTGTCTAATAAATTGAGCCATCTCTGTACTGAGTTTGCCTTCTAATCTTTCAAAAAGAATATTTTTGGCTTCTTCAGTTGTAAGTCTAGATGCTTCCTCAAGTTTTTTAATGACCTTGGTCTTTTGTTCCTCTACATCAACTTTTAGTTTCTGAATGTTTTCTCTTTGTTCAGTGAGACTTTCTTCTCTTTTTGAGATCCAATCTAACTTAATCTCAACTCTATCAAGTTGTTTTTCTAGGTTTCTTTGAGACTGTTCAGCCTTTTGAGCTAATTCTCTTGATTCATTTTCAGCTTTGCTTCTGATGTTTAGAGCTTCAGCTTTGGCTTCAACCACGATTTCTCTGGCTTTTGCCACTGCTTCCCTATTAATCTGTTCTAGATTTTGAGCTTGCATTGCCTTGTCATGGGCACTTTGAGCTTGTTGTGCTTTGGTATTCTCCGCCTGATTTTTTTGAGCACTCTTTTTCGAATCCTGACCACTTGTCTTTTGTGATCTTTTAAGATTTTTTCTTAGTACTGGCTTTTTACTCAGGTTATTGCCTGGCTGGCGAGTATTAGATTGGTTACCAAATAATGTTGATAAATTTCCAAAAAATGACATATTTCTCCTTCATTAACTTTAACAGTCTGTGAGTGTAGAAATATTAAAACAGGAAGTTGTTTAAAATGAGGCAGTTAGAAATAATAAGGATACAAAAAATTTAGACTGTTTTTTTATCGTCTCGCCTGAATAATTCTCTTAATTTCTAATTTATACATTTAGTTTACTTCGATTAGTTTAAATAACTAGTTTATGTTCTTTTGTAAATTAGAACACTCACACTAAACATTGTACTCTGAGATAGATTTGTAGTCAATGATTTTAGATACTATTCTGTGACCGGAGTTCTAATTGCGTCCCAAATTTCTTTTCTAATTTTTTTCATAAATTGAGGATTTTCTTTTAAATATTCTTTGGTTGCTTCTCTGCCTTGTGCAAGAACTTCACCATTGTATTTATAGAAACTTCCAGCTTTTTGGATTACATTCTCTCTAGTGGCGAGATCAACAATATCTCCAGTCATAGAAATGCCGTTTTCATCCATATCAAACTCAGCTGTTTGGAAAGGTGGAGCAAGTTTATTTTTCTTAACTTTAACTCTATGTCTACTGCCAACAACATTGTCGCCTTCTTGGATGTTACCGATTTTTCTAATATCAAGTCTTACCGAGGCATAGAACTTTAGTGCATTTCCACCAGTAGTTGTTTCTGGACTTCCAAACATAACGCCAATTTTGTATCTAATTTGGTTGGTAAAAATAACTAAGGTGTTGGTTTTGCTAATTGCTGCTGTAAGTTTTCTCATTGCTTGAGACATCAATCTAGCTTGAGTTCCCATTTGATGATCGCCCATCTCACCTTCAATTTCTGATTTTGGTACTAAAGCTGCAACGGAGTCGATGACGACTACGTCAACACCACCGGATCTAATTAAGGTTTCTGCTATTTCTAGTGCTTGTTCACCGTAATCTGGTTGTGAAATAAGCATATCTTCTAGATTTACGCCTATTTTTCTCGCTCTAATTGGGTCGAGAGCGTGCTCAACGTCAATAAAAACAGCAATGCCACCTTTTTCTTGAGCATCAGCAATTGCGTGCAGACAAAGCGTAGTTTTTCCAGAAGCTTCGGGTCCGTAGACCTCAACGATTCTACCTCTAGGAAAACCTCCAATACCTAAGGCAAGATTTAATGAAAGAGAACCAGTAGAGAGAACAGGCACAGTTGCCATATTTTTTAGAGAATTACCCATTTTCATAATAGAACCTTTGCCAAAATCTTTTTCAATTTGTTGCATAGCAATTGAGACGGCTTGAAATTTAGCCAAGCTTTCTGGAGACTTTTCAATTGGTTTAGCAGTTTTAGGTTTTTTAGTCATTTTTCCCTTTTTTAATATAATTATTTACAGTTGTTTGCAATTAATACCTTTAAGTAACGAAAATCGCTTTGGGTTTTTGCTATAATTTATAGTAAACCATAAGTTGAAAAAATAATACTAAGTAATTATTACATTAACCGTAGGAGCCCATACCAATCTTACTCGTTTTTGATATACTCGAATTATTATGAAGTTAATGCGTCCATTTTCCTCTAGATCTAAGTTTAATAGCAGTTCTTCGATGGGTAACAATGGCGCTGGACAAAGTTCTGGTGCAAATAATAGTTCTAGACAAAGCTCTTTTGGTGAAAAAAGGTCTCAAGATGTTAGCGATAGTTATAACAAAGCTTTGAAAGAAAGAAAAAAAATTGCGAGAGCTCAATATGCAGTCAATGATGACTCACTGAAAGAAACATTCAAAATTAAAAGTAATCTTCTTGATAGAAAAATTAGTAGAATGGAAGACGAAATGAAGGATAACGGGTTAAGATAGTTTAAGGCAAAAACTTATGTCAGATCAAGTCATTCAATGTCCTGAATGTGGTAAAAAAATTCCTCTAGATAAAGCCCTTGGTGAGCAAATGAAACAGACTCTCGAAAAAGAGTTAATTTTAAGAGAAAAAGAGCTTAAGAAAGAACTTTGGGAAGTAGCTCAAGAAAAAGCTCGAGAAAAAATTGAGAAAGAAACTGGAGAGCAAAAGCTTGAACAGAAAAAGCAAACGGCTCAGCAGGAAAAGGAAAAACTTCAACAAGACAAAGAACTGAAAGAATTACGTGAAGAATTGATGTTTAACGCAAAGAAACTTGAAGAGTCAGAAAAGCACGAACTAGAATTGCGTAAAAAATCGCGCGAATTAGAGGAGCGAGAAAAAAGTATTGAATTAGAGATGGTGCGAAAGATGGATGACGAACGCAAGAAAATTATTGAGTCCACCCAGAAACAAGAAGAAGAGCAGTATCGACTGAAAATTCAAGAAAAAGATAAACAGATGGAGATTTTGAATAAAACGATTGGTGAGCTGAAACGTAAATCAGAACAGGGTTCGCAACAAATTCAAGGAGAAGTTCAGGAAGATGGTTTGAAAGATTTGTTGGCAATTACTTTTGCTACCGATGAAATTTCAGATGTAGCTACAGGTGCCAAGGGTGCTGACATCGTTCAGAAAATTAATGCCAAGATGGGCGCCAACACAGGGACAATTATTTGGGAATCAAAAAATACTAAGGCTTTCAGTGAGAGTTGGATTTCGAAATTAAAAAGTGATCAGGGATTGGTGAAGGCAGATATTGCGATTTTAGTGACTCAAGTTTTACCCAAAGATGTTAATGGATTTGGATTGGTCAACGGAGTTTGGGTGGTTTCTTACGCTCATGTGATTCCATTGGTTAATGCCTTGAGAATTCAATTGATTGAAGTGGCTAAGGTGAAGTTGTCACTAGTGGGGCGTGATGAAAAAATGGGCTTGTTGTATAAATATTTAAGTGGGCCTCAATTCAAAAATCGAGTGGAAAATATTGTGATGGCGTTTGTGAATATGAAGGCAGACTTGGACACTGAGAAACGCTCTTTTAACAGAATTTGGAGTAAGCGTGAGAAAGAAATTGAAAAAGTAATTTTAAGTACGAGCAATATGTATGGTGATTTGCAAGGGATTATTGGTGGTAGTTTGCCCGAAATTAAACAATTGGAGTTGGGCGGAGGTGATGGGTTGGCAGATTTAGATAAATTAGGAGAATAATTATGCAAGAAGCAGGAAAAGATAATTTTAATCAGCAATTAATCGCGCTTCAAAGACGGAGAACAAAAATTTCAGCTGCTCAAACAAAAGAATGGACCAATGCGAGGTTTCAAGAGATAGAACAACTTGATGCTGAAATTGAATCTTTGCAGGAAAAAATTACTAATTCTGGTAGCGCTGGGCTTGGTGTCGGTAATTTTTCAAAAGAATCTGCTAGGGGTAACCGATTCAATAAATAGTTTTAAATTACTATGAATATCCACCAATATTGACTTTTCATACTAAATAATATATATTATAAGCCTGTTTGTTGTGACTTTATTGGCGCAATGAACCTACTAAATTTTAATTTATCAAATGCGATTTATTATAATTTATAGGCTCCTTAACAGTTGAAGAGATTTATATATGAGCTCTAATGAGATGGGCGCTTCCATTCAATTAATATATGTTAATTGAATGGAAGCGCTCATTTGAAAAAGTTTGTGCCATCACACATCTTGTTCTAAAAAGGAGTACGTTGTAATGAAAAAGATATTGAAAGTGTTCGGTCCGTTTTTCGCAGTAGTTTTGTTGGCGCTTGCGTTAACAGCCTGCGGTTCAATCGTCGTCCCTTCTGAGACGGTGTCTGGCGACTATGTCGCTCAAGCATTAGCTACCGTTGAACTTGGTAGCAATCTTGGCGCCGGCATTGGTTGGGCAGTTTTGGCTTTTGTAATTGGCTTGGTCGTAGCTGTTGCTTTTTTCGTTTGGAGAGGCATTCAAGGTGCAAAAGCAGTGTTCGCAGCAGTTCCAGTTTTTCTGGTTGTGGCACTACTTGTTTTTGCAATTCCTGCAGCCCGAGCGTCATACATCGTTATTGATCCAGGCAAAGTTGGAGTGGTGGTCGAACAGGGCTTAGCCCTAGACACTCCGTTAGTGGAAGGTCTGCACTGGATCACGCCTTTCGTTCAAAAAGTGCGCGTGTTTTCAACTCGGCCCTTCACTTTCTCTCTCACTTCTGACGGAGAAACGAGTACTCCTCAGGAAAGAGGATCTGAGCAATACAGATCCTTCTACCAGAAGTTTACGACATCAAATGGTGTTAAAGGTCAGGCTGCCTATTTAGTTCAGGCAAGTCTCGATCCTCAAGCTGCCCCTCAGTTCTATCGAGACTACGGCACTCTTGAGAATGGCATCGTGCAGTTGATCAAGACGCCAGCAATTCCGTTGGTTCGCAATGTTCTCCGTGGCTTGACCGCCACGGAAGTCGACACCCTCATCGATTCATACAATGATGAGGTTATGACTCCTCTTTGCGCAGGTGCCAAAAATGGTGGGTTGACATGCATTGATTTCGCATTCAGCCGCCCCGATATGGGCACCTGGGGTGATGAGAGGAACTTAACTGCTGCTACTGAGCAGCAGGCTTTGACTGAAAAAAATAAAGTCGAAGTTGCGAAGCAAACTGCGCTCGCGAATGTTGAAACCGAAATAGGCAAGAACACAGTGGCTACCAACGCCGCTATTGCTCAAGCCTTGGTAGCAACAACCAGAGCGAAAGGTGAGGCTGATGCTGCCAGAATTACGGCTGATGCAACCGCCTACACCACAATTACCGAAGCCAATGCGCAAGCGCAGGCAAACACGGTCGTGTCTCAAACCCTCACCGATCTTTTGATTCAGTACACAATCTGGACAGAATGGTTGGGCGAGTGGCCAAGCTACATGGGAGGAGGTGAACCGCTGTTCACAATTCCCCGGTAGAAAAATCTCTTCAGAACTGGACACACTGGTTTTACCAGTGTGTCCTTTTCACAAGACTTTAAAATTATTTGAAGTTTTATGAAAAGGTTTCTAAGTTCTTCTTTTTTATTTGGATCGGCATTTTGCATTATTAAGTAGCAAGCATAGCGAGATAAGTGTATATCTTTGATTTGTCTTGATGTATTGCTACCTATTACGACCATTTCGTTGAGTTCAACGAAATGGTTTTTAATTGATAAACCAGAGTTTTAGCATGATTTTTGTGCATCATTTATTACTTTTTTGAAATTACAAAAGTCAGCATATTCTAAGGTTTTAGAAAGCTGTCTAGCAGACCAAAATTCTTGTTTATTTTTACTATTTTTTTTGATCTTTTCAAAAATTTTAATGTTAACACTGTCCATGCATGGATTTTATGATTGAATCCTTTCGCTAACTGTAGTGTTTGCTAAAGAATTAAGCTCTGCTTCTGATTTAAACCCATCAAATTCGATGAGTTTAAGATATTAGCTAAAGGAAAAATTTTATTTATTGACAATTTGTCAGCAAATGACGGGGAAAAATAAAAAACAGATCACGCAAATGCAGAGAGTATTTTTATTAAATACTACATTTAATGTAGGAATTAGTTTGTAGACTCTATGAATGAAAAGTAGTAATGGGCCTGGTTTAGTAGTAAATAATATTCAGCATAGAATTTATACTATTAGAGGTGTTCAGGTAATAATTGATCGAGATCTAGCAGAAATATATAACGTTGAAACAAGAAGATTAAATGAACAGGTTAGAAGAAATATTACAAGATTCCCTTCTGAATTTATGTTTCAGTTAACAAAAGAAGAAATGGAAGATTGGATGTCGCAAATTGCGATATCCAATAAAGAAAAAATGGGGATTAGAAAAACCCCATTTGCTTTTACAGAGCAAGGAGTGGCGATGCTCTCTTCTGTTCTACACAGTAAAACTGCTATTCAAGTTAGCATTCAAATTATGAATGTTTTCATAAAAATGCGTAATTTTATTTCAACTAATGCAAGTATTTTTCAGCGATTAGACACTGTTGAGAAAAGACAATATTTTACTAACACAAAATTAGATAAAGTTTTTGAGCTTATTGAATCAAGAGAGATTAAGCCTAAGAAAGGTATCTTTTTTGATGGGCAAGTATTTGATGCTTATGTGTTTATTTCAAACTTAGTTAAACAGGCTAAAAATTCAGTTGTTTTAGTTGATAACTACATTGATGAAAGTATTCTAACTTTGTTTTCCAAAAGAGCTAAAAACTGCACTGTTACTATTTATACAAATAGCTTATCTAGGCAGTTAAAACTTGATTTAGAGAAACATAATGCTCAATACCCACCTATAGAAATAAAAGTTTTTAGGAATTCTCATGATCATTTTTTGATACTAGATAACAAAGAGGTTTTTCATATAGGGGCATCTCTAAAGGATTTAGGCAAGAAATGGTTTGCTTTTTCTAAGTTTAATAAAAATGCTTTGAAGATTTTAGATAAGCTGAAAGATTAGAATACAAAGAGAATGTTAGAATATTACTTATGCAGAACATCCACCAAATCTACGCCGATTTCCAAACCCCAAAAAATCTTCAACAGCATATGCTGCGAGTAGCGAGTTTGGCCAAAATAATTACCAAAAACTGGACGGGCGCCGAAATTAACAAAAAAGCAATCATTCAAACTTGTTTAATACACGATATTGCCAAACCTTTACATTTTGATTTAACCAAACAAGCACAGTTTGGCATGACTGAAGTAGAAGTTAAGGCGTTGGCTGATTTACAAAAAAGATTAATTACAGACTATAGTCCAATTGAGCACGAGGCGGTGTTGAAGATTTGTCTGGTAGTTGGCTGTTTGACAGAGGCGATAAGGTTGGTCGATAATCTTGAGTGGGAAAATGTTTCTAAGTTTTTGGAAAGTAATGATCTAGAATCCTTAATCCCTATTTATTGTGACATGAGAATTTCTCCATATGGGATTATGTCATTGGCAGACAGAATAAATGATTTGAAGTTGAGATATTATGGAGAGAGTGAGCTTGAAGAATTAAAGAGGGATGGTTTGAAGATGGAAGAAGTCTTGCAGAAGAATGTGGGGGTGGATTTTAATGGGATTGAGGTTTTCTAAATCTTGACTTCGTGTTTTCTTTGGTCGATACTTATTTGTAAGTTTATTGCAAGAACATTTTGTTAAATTTCAAGATATGAAAAAATCAATTATTTTATTTAACCAAAAGCAAGTACGTCGACATTGGGATGAAGATAAAGAGCTGTGGTATTTTTCTATTGTTGATGTGATTTCTATACTGACAAATTCGAGTATCCCAAAGAGATATTGGAGCGATCTTAAGCTAAGGCTAAGAAAAGAGGGAAGTGAGGTGTACGAAAAAATCGTACAACTGAAATTTAAAGCTACTGATGGTAAAAAATATGCAACTGATTGTTTTTCCACAAAAAATTTACTTCGAGTAATTCAATCAATTCCATCTCCTAAAGCCGAGCCTTTCAAAGTTTGGTTGGCCCAAGTTGGCTATCAACGAATTGAAGAAATCGCAGATCCTGAGATAGCCTTTGATCGTGCAATGCAAACATATCTTAAAAAGGGTTATTCTAAAGAATGGATAAATCAACGACTCAAAACTATAGAAGTACGAAAAGCGCTCACTGATGAGTGGGATACTCGCGGAGTTAAAGGATTTGAGTTTGGGATTTTAACTGATGATATTACTAAAGCATGGTCTGGACAGAATGTTAAAAGTTATAAAAAACTTAAAGGTCTGCAAAAACAAAACCTTAGAGATAATATGAGCAATCTTGAGCTTGTTTTAAATATGTTGGCAGAAGCTTCAACAACAGAAATTTCAAAGAAAAAGAAACCAAGTGGTCTGCCAGCAAATAGAAAAGTTGCAAAACAGGGCGGTGGCGTAGCTAAAAAGGCTAGACTTGAAATTGAAAAACAAATAGGTGAAAGTGTGATTGCTGGCAATACATCAAAACAAATTGAAGAATAACGGGAATAAGTATCTAATTAAAAATAAAGGAGTTTATGTCAAAGACAATAGATTTATCAAAAAAAGATTTTCTCACCTTTTTAAAAATGATGCTGGTGGCAGATAGAGTAATTTGTGGTATTCATGTTAAGCCAGAGATTGAAGTTCCAGAATACTTCAACTTTTTTCAGAAAATTTTAAAGATTGCTTATGATCAAGGGTTTAAGGATCAGGTTGAGTATTCTTCAGAATTTAAGATGTATTTTCCCACTAGAGATTTTGATGATGAAGGAGAGGTATCCGAACTTGTTGATGAATATGATGAGGAAGGCTTTTGGGAAGACTTGACTCATAAATATTTTGGTTTTCTTTATCAAAAAAAATATGGTGATGCAAATGGAAAATTAATGATAGAAATGATAATCAAAGATCATGATCTATTCGAAACTGTTGAGGATGATATTTTGAAAAATGGTTTAGAAAACTTTAGAAATACAGCAATTGAGCAAGGGGTTAAAAAATTGGCAAAATCTTAATCTTTTATTGTGTTTTTCCAGGCGAAAATATGTTATGATTAGAGACATGGTAAAACAAATAACACTTTCAGATTTAGAACAATTTTTATGGAAAAGTGCAGACATATTACGAGGTAAAATCGACAGCTCTGATTACAAGAAATACATTTTCGGTCTCCTTTTTTACAAGCGCATGAGTGATATATATGATGAAGAATATCAAAAGGTCTTAACTGAGTATGGAGACAAAGATTTAGCAGTTGCAGATTACAATCATCGCTTTCAAGTGCCAAAGGATTGTCGTTGGCAAGTTATTCAAGAAACCAGTCAAGGTATAGGTGTAAAACTTAATGAAATTTTTGAAAAGTTAACCAATGTTAACAGTCCTAAGCTAGATAAAATTTTTGATGATTTAGATTTTGCGAATAAGGACAGATTCCCCAATGAAACATTACAAAAACTAATCAACCATTTTTCAACTCATAATTTTGGAGGCAACTACATTAGTTCTGATCTTTTGGGAGATGCTTATGAATATCTCATTAAGCAGTTTGCTGCCGATGCTGGTAAAAAAGGTGGAGAATTTTACACTCCTAGAGAAGTTGAAAGAATAATTATTCAAATTATCAAACCTCATGCTAAAGATAAAATGTACGATCCAACTGTTGGATCTGGTGGATTTTTGCTTGAAGCTTTTAATTATCTAAGAGATAAAAAGGATGAAAATATTGCAAGGTCTTTATATCTTCATGGACAAGAAATCAATATCTCTACTTTTGCTATTGCTAAGATAAATATGTTTTTACATGGACTAGATAGTGCTGATATTAGAAAAGGCGATACTCTAGCTAATCCTCAATTTTTGGATGAAATTGGTAATCTTAAAACATTTGATATTGTGGTGGCTAATCCTCCATATTCAATTAAATCTTGGAGCAGAGATGTTTTTCAAGCTGATAGATTTGGTAGAGTAAGTGGCTATGAAGTACCACCAAAATCTAATGCCGATTATGCTTTTATTTTGCACATTCTCAAATCTCTTAATGCCAATGGTAAGGCAGGAGTAGTTCTGCCTCATGGAATATTGTTCAAATCAGGGGTTGAGGGAATGATTAGAAAACAAATAATAAAAAATGATTTGATTGAAGCAGTTATTGGTATGCCATCAAAACTTTTTTATGGAGTTGGTATTTCAGTAGCAATTGTAATTTTCAACAAAAACAAGCCACTTGAAAAGAAAAATAAAATTTTATTTATTGATGCTGAAAAAGAGTTTAAGAAAGAAAGAAACCAAAACTCTCTCAGAGATAAAGATATCGAAAAAATAGTTTCTACCTACGACAAATTTGAGGATATTGAGAAATATGCCAGAGTAGTCGAGCTTAAAGAAATCGAAGAAAATGATTTTAATCTTAATATTAAGCGTTATGTTGACAGTAGTGAGGATGAAGAAATTGTGGATGTGAAAGCGACATGGCAAAATTTACAAAAGTTGGAAAAAGAAAGAGAAGAAATTGATGATAAAGTAACTGCCTATATCAAGGAGTTAAAGTATGAGTAATAAAGCAATTACTATTTTTGAACAAATTAAAAAAATTAATGAACATCAAAGCGAGTATTGGTCTGCTAGGGAGCTGGCTAAAATACTGGAGTATTCTGAGTATAGACATTTTATTCCTGTAATAAATAGAGCTAAGGAATCATGTAAAAATGCCGGTCAATCAATTAAAAACCATATCGAGGAGATCCTCGAAATGGTCGAAATAGGTAGTAATACATCAAGGCAGATCAAGGATTTCTCTTTATCTAGATATGCTTGCTACCTAATCATGCAAAATGCAGACCCAAGTAAAGAAGTAGTAGCTTTGGGTCAAACTTATTTTGCTATTCAAACTAGGAAGCAAGAAGTTCAAGATCAGTTAGTAGAAGATCAAAAAAGAGTTTATTTGCGCGAAGAAGTTACTGCTCACAACAAGCATTTAGCGCAAACTGCTAGTCAAGCAGGTGTAAAAAACTATGGTGTTTTTACTAATTATGGATACATGGGATTGTATGGTGGACTTAAATCTAAAGAAATTGCTAAAAAGAAAAAATTAAAGAAGAGTCAAAAAATTCTTGATCACATGGGTAGTGAAGAGTTAGCTGCCAATCTTTTTAGAGCTACTCAAGCCGATGCAAAGTTAAAAAGAGAAAATATTATGGGTGAAGCTAAAGCCAATTACGCACATTTTGAAGTTGGCAAAAAAGTGAGACAAACTATTAAAGAACTCGGTGGTACTATGCCAGAAAATCTATTGGCAAGCGAAAACATCAGTAAATCTAAAACGAGATTAAAGAAGGTAGAAAGAAAAGAGTTGGATGACTAATAAACTACCAAATGGATGGGGAAATAAAAAATTGAGTGAGGTCTCAACTGTTGTAATGGGACAATCACCCTCATCTTCTTCATATAATAAAAATAGAGTTGGACTACCTTTATTTCAGGGAAAAGCAGACTTCAACGAGGCTCTTGGAATTGATCCTATTGATAATTGGACAGATTCTCCAACAAAGATTACAGAACCAGGGTCTATTTTAATGAGTGTTAGAGCGCCTGTTGGAGATGTAATCTTTAATAAGCATAAGGCATGCATAGGCAGAGGTTTAGCTTCAATAAAATCAAAAGAAGGTATCTCTCAAAATTATTTATATTTTTATTTAACAAACAAAAAGGAAAAAATAAAGGAATATTCTCAGGGTTCAACATTTTCAGCTATAAACAGTAGAGAATTAAAAGATTTAGAAATTAGATTACCTTCTATATCTCAACAAAAGAAAATCGCTCAGATACTATCTACAGTTGATGATGAAATTGAAAAAACTGAAAAAATAATTGAAAGAACAGAGGAATTGAAGATAGGTCTGATGCAACAACTTTTCAGCAAAGGTCTTAGGCATACTAAATTTAAGAAAACAGAACTTGGTGAAATTCCTGAGAAGTGGGAAATTGTTAAGATGTATAAGATAGCAGATATTACTTCAAGTAAAAGAATCTATAGATCAGATTATGTACAAAATGGAATACCATTTTATAGAAGTAAAGAAGTAATTGAAAAACATAAAAATAAAGATGTTACGATTGATCTATATATCTCCAATGAGAAATTTTTAGAATTAGATCAAAGATTTGGATCTCCAAAAGAAAATGACATATTGCTTACATCTGTGGGCACTTTAGGAATCCCCTATAAAGTGGGAGCAAATGAAAAATTCTATTTTAAGGATGGTAATTTAACATGGTTTAGAAAAATAAGTAGTCGAGTTTCACCAGATTTCTTATACAGCTGGCTAACTAGTAATATGGCAAAAAATGAGTTTAAGAAGTGCACTATTGGCTCATCTCAACCAGCGCTAACAATTATTAAATTAAAGAATATAAAACTCAGGCTTCCAAATTTTCATGAACAAATTCAGATTGCATCAATTTTATCTGGCGTAAATGATAAAATTAAGATAAATCAAAAAATAAAAATGCAATTACTACAACTTAAAAAAGGCTTAATGCAAGATTTGTTGAGTGGAAAGAAGATAATTCATTAGTATGAAATTTAATCCATTTGGAAAAAAATACAAATTTAAGCAGGATGTTCTTATTAGCAATTTTCCTTCTTATTTTTATAAACCAATAAGTAATTGGTTGTTTGGAGTACTTGAGTCTGGAAATGTTATTTTCCAAAGTAATAGATATGGATCTTATGGAGTATATTATGCAAATTCAAAATTTATTGATAAATTTCAAATCACTTTTAGAGAGTTGTTTCCACAAAAATTTGATGAGTTGGTTTCTTTTATAATTCAAGAACAAGATCGCACGACTAATTTTCTAGCATTTTGTTTACAAAATTTTTCTAATTCCTACCAAGCACTTGAACTTGAAAAAATTCTATCAGAAGGCGGATCTGCTTATGAGGTAATTCAAGTTGACAAAAAAACAAGTGAATACGAAAAAGGTGGGCATGATCTTGCAGAAAGAGTTAGCCCAATAGTTAAAAAGGAATCTGAAAAAGCTCTTAGTGAGAATGAAATATTACAAAGTGCTTGGGTTTATTGCTATTCCCAAAATCCAGATTATGAGAAAACTGTATCAAGGAGTTGTGATTTCCTTGAGGGATTCTTAGGAAAATTATATTTTCCAAAAGATCCGAAACCCCAGCTCACAAAATTTGTTTATGCTTTTGAAAGTAATCCAGAAAAATTAACCTATAAAGGAGAGAGCATTGTTGTTCCAAAAAGTAATTTAACAAGTCTTTTAAGAGAAGCGAGTAATATTAGGGGTCAACATACAAAAGGAAAAGGTAGAAAACCGACGAAACAAGAGGCGGAGTTTATCCTACATACAACAATATATATTTGGAATTTACACAAAAAATAAATTTATGAAATTCAACGAAATAGCCACCATCGAAAAATACATTATCAAATATCTAAAAGATAATCTTGATTATGAGTATATTCCTCCAGCCCAGTTTGCTACCTTGCGTGAGTTTGAAACTGAATACTTAATTAAATCTCACTTACTAGAAG
>PFJN01000063.1 GCA_002783105.1 Candidatus Pacebacteria bacterium CG_4_10_14_3_um_filter_34_15
ACGATATTACTACAAAACCTCCGGCAACAATGGAGTGGGAATAGGAATACTTATACTTAAAAATTTATAAATAGTTGCGAAAGACACTTGTAATTAGGTTTTCGCTCCCAAGACATAGCAATTTTGTTATAAGAATTGAAATCCAAAATTTCATCTTAAAACAGAATGGAAACCAGGCAGAGCTTGAAGCATAACGATAGGTGTCTTTTTTGTTTTTATAAAAATGGCAAAAAAAGAAATATTAAATAAAACACTAATTGCTAAGGCTATTTCTAAGGAAAATGATCCTTCCGTTTTCCAAAATTCGTCAAGCTATTTAAAGTCGGCTGAGTTACAAAGAATTTTAGATGATGTTTTTGGTCAGGGAATAGTATCTGTTCAGTTGTTAAGAACTTTAGCAGAACAATATAGAGAAACCGATATTCCAAATTCTGAATTAGTTGCAAGCCAAAAATCACTATATTTTCAAGAAAAATTGGGTACTGAATTTGTTACGGCTGGCGCTGATACTGTTTTTAGAATTAAGCGTGGTATTCAATGGGAAAACTGGAGGAAGTTAGAGAGGTTGGGGAGAGAGTTAACTGCTGAAGAAACAGTAGATCAATACGATCAACTCTACCAAGTTTTGTGCAACCCAGATGGAGGAGAGGGAAAAATGATTTGGGATGTTTCATTGGCTATTACAAATGGGAAAGTTGATACTTTTAATGAGAGAATTTATATTAAGTATTCTCCAATTGATAAAGAGTTATTTGAGGCTTTTTTCTGGGAGGCCGTGAATAATGGATTAATACATAAATACAATTCAAGAATGGCAATGATCGAGATGCTGGCAGTTTCTGGCAAAGTTAAAGAGATGGCATTCTTAGAGAAGGATGGGAATTTGAAGAGAATGGTTAGAGAACCTAATCAAGCTTTATTGCAATTAGCTATTTTGGATATTTCAACGACTATGCCAAACGCTTTTCTAAAAGATTTAACAACTGATAAGCCAAATTGGCCTGGAGAAAATTTTGATAATGTAAAAGCTATTGGATAAGTTTGTTTCGTTTCTCAATTAATTCTTTGGCAATTTGTTTTGCTTCTTCATGAATAAATTTTGGTAGTCTCAGACCTTTGATCCCTTTTTTCATAAACGTATTGTTGTTGTTTTTAGAGAATGTTGATTTTACAAAACTAATATCTAACATTCCAAGTGTGTCAGCTTCCATGAGCAAGATCTCATCTTCATCAATTAGTTTTCTGACTTTGTCGTGGAAGAGAACTAAATGTGAGACTATTAAAATTTGAATTTGAGTTGGAAAATAAGCCAACATATCTCCAATCATGTGCGTAAGCAGCAGTTATTAAAACTTGAGAATCTAATCTAGGTTGATCATTTGTTTTTGGTACTTTTTTTTCTTCAAGCATTTTTAAAAGATGCTTCATCCAGTAAACAATTGCTTCAGTATGAGGTTTATCAAAGTTTTTTCTACCTTTACTCAAATCTTTTAAAATAATTTGTTTCAAAACTCGTTCAATTTGCGATTTAATCATCATTTTGTTTTGCTGATGTTTCATAGTTCCCATTCTACTACATCTAGATTTAAGTGATTGTGATAATATGTAGAGGTTATGATTAAATCAAAACTTCACCACCAGATCAATTATTCCACTTTATGATTCTTTTTGGATTGGATTGTAGTGGCTTTCAGAAGTGTTTAGGCCACTCGATTTTTACTAATTAATGAATAAAAGGATTAAAATGAAAGATCAAGTTTTTAAAATAATAGAAAAAGAGTTAGAACGCCAAACCGAAATGATTGGTCTAATTCCATCAGAAAATATCGTTTCTCCAGATGTCTCAGAAGTATTATCAAGTTGTTTATCAAATAAATATTCTGAAGGATACTCGAACAGACGATACTATGAAGGCAATCAGTTTATTGACCAAATTGAATTATTAGCAATTGAGCGAGTCAAAAAACTTTTTGGTGTGCCATTTGTAAATGTTCAACCATATTCTGGTTCTCCAGCAAATTTAGCAATTTATTTTGCTTTAATTAAGCCAGGAGACACAATTTTAGGTTTAAAACTTTCAATGGGAGGGCATTTAACTCATGGACATCCAAAAGTGACTGCTTCTGGAACTTTCTATAATTCTGTGCAATATGGTTTGAATAAAAACGCCAGAATTGATTTTGACGAGGTTAGAGAGTTAGCACTTAAACATAAGCCTAAAATTATTGTGGCGGGAAATACTTCATATCCATTTGAATTAGATTTTAAAAAATTTAGAGAAATTGCTGATGAAGTTGGTGCTTGGTTAATGGCAGATATTTCTCATGTGACTGGGCTAGTTATAACTGGAGAACATATGTCGCCAGTGCCTTATGCAGATGTAATTATGTCGACCACCCATAAGACTTTCAGAGGTCCAAGAGGAGCAATGATTTTAGTGACAGATAAAGGCTTAGAGCGAGATCCAAAATTAGGCTCAAAGATTGATTCAGCAATTATTCCAGGGTTACAGGGTGGACCACACAACGCTACAACGGCCGGAATTGCGATTGCAGCTGGAGAGGCATTAAAGCCAGAGTTCAAAAACTATGCGCGTCAAATTAAGAAAAATGCAACCGCTCTAGCGAATGCTCTTAAGAAACGAGGATTTACATTAGTTGGCGATGGAACCGAAACTCATCTGATTTTAATAGATCTAACGAACTACGGCATCAGTTTCGGCACTCAAGCCGCTTTTGCAATGGATGTAGCTGGAATTTACGCAAATAGAAACACTGTGCCGACTGAAAAAGGCTCACCATTTTATCCATCTGGATTGAGAATTGGCACGCCGCTCGTTACCACTCGCGGCATGAAAGAAGCAGATATGGAAAAGATTGCTAACTGGATGTTTAGAGCAATCGAGGAAGTAAGAGCTTATCAATTGCCTGAGGATATGAAAGAACGCAGAATCTTTATCAAACAATTTAGAATTGACGCCCTAAAGAATAAAAACTTGTTGAAAATTAGAAAAGAAGTAACAAATTTCACCAAGAAATTTAAGCTTTTTGCTTGGTAGACGGTAGAAATTGGTGTCAGTCGATTAATATTGGTATTTGACTAGTTTGGATTATCTTTTAGTAGCAACTATAATTACCAATCCTTTGGCTTTTTTGATAGAAAGAATTTCTTTTGTTCTTTGGAAAAGACTTACCTTATGAGTTCTCTCGAGTAAATCAACCATTTTTTGGAGTGATTGCGTTTTGTGAGTGTGAAATTCAATAATTAATTGTTTGATAAGTGGTAGGCTTTCTGCTGAAGATTCCAACACCCGTTGTTCAACTCCTTCGATATCCATTTTAAGAAAATCTATCGGCTTGGTAACAAATTCACTTAAGGAATGAGCTTCAACTTCTATCGCCTCTGATTGTTGAGAGCCAACCCAAGAACCCTTATGAAAGCTTGCAACTGAATGCCATTGTTCACTTGTCTCGTCTAAATATAAGGTTTCTATCCCTGATTTATCAGAAAGTGCAGTCTGAATTAAAGTAACGCCTTCAATTTGATTTTCAAAAATGTTTCTTTCTAAAATTCTAAAGCTTTCAGGATTCGGTTCGAGTGCAACTATTTGTGAACCATGGTAAAGTTGTTTAAAATATAAAACAGACAATCCGATATGAGCGCCTGCATCGATAATAAAAGGAGTAGCTGTTTCAGATTCAAAATGATATAAATCTTGAGTAAAAATCTCATTTTTGAGACGATGATACTCCTGCGAATTATTATAGAAAATGGTATATTTTTGAAGCTTACTTGAATTCATGATTATATTTTATAGTATAGTAAGGTTGTTAGAGGATCAAAATTTCATAAATAAACATATATTAAGGATTATTAGATGCAAAATAGAAAAATTGGAGCTCACGTTTCAGCGAGTGGTGGATTATATAAGGCAATTGAAAGAGCTAATGAAATCGGGGCAAACTGTGTGCAGCTATTTTCGGGAAGTCCTCGGGTTTGGAAAAGGAAGGATTTGTCGGAGTTTGACACTACTATGTTGTTTTCAAAACAAAAAGAATTATCGGTAGATCCAATCTTTACTCATTCTATGTATCTAATTAATCTAGCTTCCGAGAAACCCGAACTTTTAGAGAAGAGTTTTAATGCTCTAAAATATGATCTTGAGTTCGATAGTTTGATAAAAGGTTCGGGAATTATTGTTCATTTGGGAAGCCACTTAGGTCGTGGTTGGGAGGCGGTACGTGAGCAAGTTGCGCAACAAATAATTTCGTTACTAGAGGCTACTCCAAAAGATTCGACTTTTTTGATTGAAAATTCAGCTGGACAAAATGGAAAACTATGTAGCAAACTTGAGGAAATTAGATGGCTAATTAATAGAGTAGATGAATTGAGTAAGGAGAAAATTGATGTTTCCTCGGATACTTTTTCGGTGGAATTAAATAAGTCTCGATTGGGTTGGTGTTTTGATACCTGTCATGCTTATGCTGCTGGCTACGCCTTGGGAAAAGAACCTAAATCACTATATTTTAAAAGTGTTCTTGAAGAAATCACTCGGCTAAAACTTTGGGATGATTTAAAGTGTGTTCATGTCAATGATAGTCGAGATGATTTTGGTTCAGGAAGAGACAGACACGAAAATATAGGTTTTGGAAATATCCCAACCGAAGACTTCAAATATTTTTTAAATTACAAGGAAGTTTTGGAAATACCATTATTACTTGAGGTGCCGGGACTTGATAAAAATGGTCCCGATGCCCATAATATCGCTATTCTAAAAGATTATTGTAAGTAGATTGTTCTAAAAGTATAAACTATGGTAAATTATTATATATATGATCAAAAATTACGATAATAATAATATCGATATGCCCCCTTCGAATTTACAAGGAGAGGCACTTGCTCAATGGTGGAGAGACCATGGGGCTGGCTCTAATAATATAGAAACTGAATCTGACTATGAAAGAAAATGTCCTAGGTGTTTTGATTATAACCCTTGTACTGGCAACAGCACTTGCATATCATGTGGAGAATCTTTAGCTGGTGCAAGAAAAGTTTCGTTTAGAGAATCTTCTAGACATAGTCGTCCTGGTGAATAACTTAATCTTTGAATAATTTAAAAACCACCACAGCACGATATTCCCTGGTATAATATTCTTTCATGTATGTATTTGATGGAATAAAACTAGCTGCCAAAAGAGAAATTCTTCTTAAGGAGAAAATTGTTCGTGATTTTGCTAGCAAATTGAAAATTGCTGCTGTTTTGTTTGCAGAAGATTCTGGAAGTCGAATTTACACACAATTGAAAAGCGAAGCTGCTGCTCGAGTTGGAATTAAATATGAAGTTCATGAATTTTCGCTTGCCGATTCAGATTTACGAGAAGAAAGCGAAAATCTACCAAATGAAAAAATTATCGCTAAAATTAAAGAACTAAACGTAGACCAAAGTGTTACAGGCATTATTATCCAGAAACCATGGAGAAAAACTTGGATTAAGGCTAGAAATACAGTTTCAGAATTATCGGAGTCTCAACAAAAAGATGAGTACAATTACTGGTGGAATGGGCTGACCTCTCAAATTTCAGAGAATAAAGATGTGGATGGCTTGCATCCAAATACAATTAAATTTATTCAAAATGGCAATTTTCCAGAAAATGGCAAAGTTCTGCCAGCGACTTGTCGAGCTGTCTTGACTATTTTAGCTAGGGCAGGGGAGTTGGAAAAAACTGAAAATAAATCACAATTATCAAAAGAAGAAAAAATAATTATTTTGGGAAAATCAGATTTATTGGGAATTCCACTTTACTATGAACTACTCAGACAAGGTAAAAATGTCGAGTTAATAGCTAGTTTAGAGCTCAAAGAAAGAATGTCGTCTGGAAAAAAATTGTTTGATGCCACTGTGATTGTTTCTGCTACAGGTATTAAAAACCTTATAACTGGGGATATGATTTCGTCTGGAATTACAATTATTGATGTTGGAGAACCAAGGCCAGACGTTGAGTTTAATTCGGTTTCATCAAAGGCATCCTTTATTACTCCAGTGCCCGGTGGTGTTGGTCCAATGACTGTTATAAGTTTACTTGAGAACTGTGTCAGTCTTGTGGTACAAGGTGAAGAAGGTGCACCACAAGGGTGTACATAAAATAAATTGCGAAGCAAAAAGAGGCCAACCCGGGTTGTGGCGCTAGCCAGAGAGAGTACCCTGGGGTATAATTCACCCCTAGTAAGTATTATAAAAACGAGCGAGTGGGTCAGTCCTGAATTTATCCCACTCAATCGCAAACATTTTGGCTATAAGCTTTTGCTTAATATTCAGAATAGAAATAAGGACACAATATGAAAGATTATTCAAAACTTCCTCAAGTTGCACCTGAATATGATTTAACCGACCTATTAGAGGCTGGATGTCATTTTGGTCATCAAAAATCTAAATGGAACCCAAAAATGTCCGAGTTTATTTACATGGAAAAAGATGGAGTTCACATTTTTGATTTAGAAAAAACTGCCAGCCAACTTCAAGTAGCATACAATTTTGTTTACGATATGGCTTCAAAGGGAAAAACTATGGTTATGGTTGGTACTAAGAAGCAAGCTAAAATAATTATCCAAGAAGAAGCTGAAGCAAATGGCATAATGTATATTATTTCCAGATGGTTAGGTGGATTAATTACCAATTGGAATCAAGTTAAAGGTTCATTAAAAAGAATGATTGAAATTGACGCTGGCTTAAAATCTGAAAAATATGATGGCTATACCAAATTCGAAAAAGTTCAATTAGAAAAAGAGAAAACCAGATTTGAAAGATTTTTTGGTGGAATTAGAGAATTAAAAGCAATTCCAGACTTTTTGTTTATAGTTGATGTTAAAAGGGAAAAGAATGCAGTTAGAGAAGCTAAATTAATGGGCGTGCCTATTGTTGCTTTAATTGATTCGAACGCAAATCCAGAAGATGTTGATATCGCAATTCCAGCAAATGATGATGCTTTAAGAAGTATCAAATTTATTGTTAGTGAAATTGCCGCTGCATATGCTGTAGGCAAAAAATCTACTAGTAAAGCTACTGCAAAACTAGCTGTTGCTGCTAAAACAGAGATAGCAGAAGTTGCTCCAATAGAAGTTGTTTCAGAAAAGAAAGCTGAGAAACCTGTTGCTAAAGTAGTTGCAGAGCCAGCTGTAAAAGCAACCAAAAAAGTCGCTACCAAATCTGTTATAAAAACAACTAAAAAAACCGTAGCCAAGAAATCAGTTACCAAAGCAACCAAAAAATAAAGGAGCCGCATGTCATACACAGTCGCAGACGTTAAAAAACTAAGAGAAGAAACTGGCGCTGGAATGCTTGATTGCAAAAAAGCACTAGAAGAAACCAAAGGAAATTTTGAAGCTGCCAAAGAAGTGGTTAGAAAAAAAGGATTAGATAGAGCCGACAAAAAAGCTGATAGAGAAACAAAAGAGGGATATATTGCTTCTTATGTTCACTCTAATAACAAAGTTGCTGCTTTAGTCGAGATTCTTTGTGAAACTGATTTTGTTGCACGAAATGAAGAATTTCAAAGAATGGCAAAAGATGTTGCAATGCATGTCACCGCAATGAACTCCAAATCAGTTGAAGAACTTTTAAAAGAACCATTTGTCAAAGATCCTTCAAAGACAATAGAAGAATTAGTTAAAGGCATTTCTGGAAAAACTGGAGAAAAACTTTTAGTTAACAAGCTTGTTCGATTTGAGGTTGGTCAGGAGTAAATCCCTTACTCGATTGGAGCAGCGGGAATGACTAAAAAAAACTTTTCTTTTACACTCGAAGCAACCAAGGGAAAAATGCGCGCTGGTGTTATCAAAACCCAACGGGGTGAGATTAAAACACCTATGTTTATGCCGGTTGGAACTTTGGCGACCGTCAAATCGTTGGATACAAAAGACATAAAAGATCTACAAGCTCCTATTATCTTGGCAAATACTTATCATTTGTATTTAAGACCAGGAATGGAGCGACTCCAAGCAATGGGTGGTGTTCATAAATTTATGGGCTGGAACAGACCGATGCTTTCAGATTCAGGAGGTTTTCAAGTATTTTCATTGGGAAGACAACAACTTCACTCTCGTGCCAAGAAAAAATCAGAACAAGATGAACTTGCCGTGAAGAAAGAATTTACTGCTCAAGGTGAATTCACTGCAAATAAAAAAGCTAGTAGGTTAAATAAAGCAGGATATTCAAGTAAGTTTGATACAGCTCCTCAAAAACAACCAAAACAGATCACTAGAAGCTTGGGTGTGAGAATTAGCGAAAAAGGGGCTGAGTTCGTTTCTCATCTCGATGGCAGTAAACATTTTTTTAGTCCAGAGATATCAATTGAAATTCAACGACAAATTGGCGCAGATATTGTAATGGCTTTAGACGAGTGCGTTTCGGATAGCGAATCAAAAGAGTATGTAAAAAATTCCATTGATAGAACTCATCGTTGGGCTAAGCGTTGCTATGACTATTGGATTAAAAATAAGAGGCTGAGTGTTTATGGTGAGTATCAAGCCCTTTTTGGAATTATTCAGGGTGCTATGTATGAGGATTTGCGTAAGGAGTCGGCTGAGTTTATTTCCAGTTTAGATTTTGATGGTATTGCAGTTGGTGGGGAAACCACCGGCTACAATATGAGTGGAACTAGAGAGATGATGGGCTGGATTGAAAAAATTCTTCCTGCAGACAAACCTCGATACGCGATGGGACTTGGTAGAGATCCGCAAGATCTTTTAGATGCTGTCTCGGTTGGCTTTGACATGTTTGATTGTGTGGGTCCAACAAGACTAGCTAGAAATGGCGCTTTGTATTATGGACAGTTAGTTGAAAAAAACGGTAAGCCTGAGTTTAAATCAGAATATAAGAACGGGAGATTAAACATCGGCAATCAAAAATTTTTCACTGATGAAAAAGTAATTCAAGAAGGTTGTGATTGTTATACTTGTGAAAATAGATATTCTAGAGGATATCTAAATCATTTATATAGAACTAAAGAATTGGCTTACTACAGATTAGCCTCAATTCATAATGTAAGGTTCATGGTGAGATTAGCTGAGAATTTGCGTATAATGATTTTCAATGCCCAAGAAACTTAAGAGAGTTAATCCTTTCAAAAAAATGGTCTTCACTTTGTTGATAGGCTTGTTTTCTTTATTATTAATGTTGGTTTTTATTTATAGTTTCGTTTTGCCTTCGGTATATATGAACGACAAAGAAATTAAAAATATCTTACTCGTTTCAGATAATTTAGATGAACAAAGCAATTATATTGCATTGGTACATTTGTCACCAAATACGGATGAAAATCTTATTTTATTTTTTGATGGCAATCAAATGGTAAGAATTAATGATGATTATGGAGATTATAATTTAAACTCAATTTATCAACTTTTAAAAATCGATAAAAGAAGTGATCAAAAAATTAAATCAATTTTTAGTAATGTGTTTAAAATCGCAATAGATGAGGTTGTTGTTGTTGATGGAATCAGTGGTGACTTGGAAAATCATGATTTGAAAAATATTTTTGCTAAAAACTTGACTAAAAAAGTTGGCGGTTCGGTAGGAAATAAAATCAACACTTTCAAACTTTTTTCATTAGCAAATTCATTGAAAATTATCAAATTAGATCTGGTTTCAGATATTAAAAAAAGTTTTCATAAATTAGTGACGATCGAAAAAAAATCTTCCCAAAATTGTTCAGTAGCAGTAGTCAACACAACCGAAAAAACTGATTTAGCAAAAAATATTGGAGAATTGCTTGAGAACACTGGAGCTCAGGTTGTACAATTAGAAAGTATTAATTCTGGCATTGATAAAACTACTATTTATTATCCAACAGATAAATCAGAATGTAAGGATCTTGTTGATAGAATACTAGGAGTTTTTTCTGAGATTCCTAAGATAGAATCAAATACAGAAATTTCTTCAACATTGCAGTTTAGATCAAATGTAGTTGTTATGGTTGGAAAAGATTATTGAAGTTTTAAAATATCGTCAGTGTTGACGTCATCAAGTGTTCTCTCAAAATCTTCATCAGTTTGAATAATTTCGACAGGTATATTCTCTTCAAGAATGATTGATTCATCAATCTCACTCATAGGGCTAAGGGCGATGTCTTTTGGAGGAAATGAGTGAGTTCCTTCATTATTTTCTGATTGAAAAGTTTCTTTTAAATAGACAAAACATTGTTTAGTTGTACATGACCGAACTTGACAAGAATAGGTATTGCCATTTTTAATAAGTTTTGAAAGTCTGAAAGAAAGATCTTCAGGCAATGTTCCTAAATATTGACCATTACTTTCAATTGAAATAAATCTGTTTTTAATTTTTAGTTCACAGATTCGGCCAATGGAAATATTTTCAAGTATCTGTTTTCCTGCTAAACGAAGAAGCTGAATAGTTTTTGTTTTTCCTGGTTCTTCAATAAAATGTTGTTTGATAAATGATGGAGCAGCAATTACCTTGTTATTATTAAGTTTTTCTAGATGTTTTTGTGCAATTCTGTTATTAGCATCAATCTCTAAAACTTGCTTGAAATATTTTTTTGCTTTGGGAATTTTGTTGAGTTGAATGTATGCGACGCCAATTCTGTTAAGAGGATTAATGTTTTCAGGATTTAACTCAAACAGTTCTAAGTTGTTTTTTATTGCTGCTTCCCAGTCGCCATCTTTTGCGTTTTTTATGGCTAAATTTTTTAAATTTTCTTGTGCGCTCATATCTGTGGAAGAATACATTTAGAAATCATTGATGTCAACATTCAAAATTGAGTCAAAAGTGTATAATCAACTTATGTCTGGACATAGCAAATGGAATAATATTAAGAATAAAAAAGGTGCAGCAGATGCCATAAAAGGCAAGGTATTTAGCAGTATTTCTAAGTTAATCAGAATTGCAGTCAGAGAAGGTAAATCAGGGGACCCTAAGTTTAATCCAACGCTCAGAGTAGCTCTTGAGAAGGCTAGAACAGCAAATATGCCTAAGACCAACATCCAAAAAGCCATCGAGAGGGGTTTGGGCAAAACTGCTGCTGGTGCTTCTATCCAAGAAATTGCCTATGAAGGTTTTGCAGCCGGTGGAGTTCCTATAATTGTCGTTGCTATGACAGATAATCCAAATCGAACAGCTGCAGAAATAAAGTATGCTTTTTCAAGGAACGATGGTTCACTTGGAAGTCCAGGAAGCGCTATGTACATGTTCAAGCGCAGTAATGATGGGGGATATGAGTGTACTATGCCAATGGAACTTGAAGATAAACAAGCAATCAACAACATTCGAAATATGGTTGAAAAACTTAGAGAAAGCGAAGATGTCGAAGACATTTACATGGCAGTGGAGATTGAAGAGGAGTAAAATCTATAACTTGAGGGGCATGAATGAGAAGACGAGAAAAATTTGTGATTGGATCAATAATTCTAACATTAGGTTTGCTAGCGGTGCAGTATGTCCCACTAGACATTAGGTATCTTGCAATTGGGTTGTTTACAGTTTTTACATATATAGTTTCAACTTGGGCATTGGCAGACGATTTGCAAATACATGAAAGGCTTACGGTTGTTCCATTTCCGGTTCTTTATGCAGGATCAGTTGCTCTCTTTTACTTTCTATTGCCAGATAATTTTTTAAACCAATTAGTAATCCTCGCATTATTTGGAGTTGGAATGTACGCATTATTTTTGACAGCTAATATTTTCTCGGTTGCAAAGGGCAGAACAATTCAGTTATTGCATGCTGCGCATGCGATTGGTTCAATCTTTGGTGTCTTAATCTCACTTTTATTTTCGAATACAATATTTTCTTTAAAGTTACCCTTTTATTTAAATGGTTTATTTGTCGGTTTAGTACATTTTCCATTAATATTTATGCTTTTATGGTCGGTCACACTTGAGGACAAGATCAATAAAGAGCATGCAAGCTTTTCATTAATTTTAAGTTTTATTTTGGCAGAATTGGCCTTAATTTTGTCATTTTTCCCAATCTCAGTTTGGTTTAACTCGCTGTTTGTGATGTCATTTTTCTACATTGGAATTGGCCTGATGCAAAGCTTTATTAAGGGCAGATTGTTTATGAGAACTTTTGTTGAGTACTCGTTAGTTGCTGGCTTTGTTGGTTTGATGTTTCTATTGGTGTTTCCGTTGAAGTAGAAATTTGATATCTGCTTTTGATTAATATATGATTTGATAATTCTGTATCAATAGATAAATCAAAAAATATGTACGAAACTGAAAAGCAAAATTCTAGAATTTTGGAAAGAGAATCAGCCGGTGGTTATTTTTTGGGAGCACAAAATGTTGATGAAGTAATTAAGTTATTAAGTAGTTATGATGAGATTGAAGGATCTAAAGGAAAGCAAAAAGTTTCTGAGATCCTTGGATTTATTGACGTAGCTAGAAAAACTGGACAAGTATCAAATTTTATTACAAATACTGGAAGTCTT
>PFJN01000043.1:0-488 GCA_002783105.1 Candidatus Pacebacteria bacterium CG_4_10_14_3_um_filter_34_15
TTATGGTTATGTTAAGCTAATTCGCATATGAAATATCTAGTAATTATACATAAAAGTAAATATGGCTACGATGTTCATGCGCCGGCTATTCCCGGGTGTCATAGCCAAGGAGCCACCGAAAAAGAAGCATTAGAAAATATTCAAGATGCCATTTTAACTTATCTTGAGATGGAAGAAAATGAGCTTAAAGGAGCAAAAGTAAGAGAAGTTGAAGTCGCTTTTGCTTAATTTTTGCAACTGTTTCAATTATTTTTTTATGCTTTTCACGGATGTATCTTCTGAACGAGCAGTAAATGTTTATAAAAAGACTGGTTTTTGGATTTCAAAAAAGAGGGGCAAACATATTGGTATGACTAATGGTATGAGGAGAATTATTATCCCTCGCCAGCGCAGATTAAACCCCTATACTTTAAAGGGTATTATTCGTGATGCCGGACTTACCGATGAAAAATTTAAAAAACTGCTTTGATTTAACTGGGTTGATTTTC
>PFJN01000043.1:506-12408 GCA_002783105.1 Candidatus Pacebacteria bacterium CG_4_10_14_3_um_filter_34_15
TACAAATATGGAAATGATTAAGAAAAATATAACTTTGGTCATTGGTATATCAATCCCAATTTTGATGATTTTGTTCGTGGCGGGAAGTATCTATTTGCCCGGACTTTTCATAAAACCACATTTTAATTTTTTGTATGTAAGTGGAGATGATTCTTATTATTACAACAATGGACAGCAGTATTCTATTCAAAACGATAAGTTGATAAAAAATGAAATTAAGCAACCAGAAAATTCAAACTATACTCCGCCACGAGTTGAGTCAAAATTGTATCTTTACGATGTCACAAAAAATGAGAGCAAAGAAATTTCTTTTTCCGAAGCGCAAAATTTAAACTTGGACTCCAATCTAAAATCCCCCGATGATTTTGAGGTCGTTTATGGAAGTCGCGATAGTGGCTTCTTCCCATTTTTCTGGGGTGGAGGAACAGATTATAACGCTAGATATTTAAAAGGTCATAACGTGAGCAAAAAATTAAATCTCCAGCTAAACGGAAGCTCATATTATTATAATTTCCGTTTTCTTGGCTGGATAAAATAAAATAATATGGCAACAAAAGAAGAAGTTCTACAATACATTAAGACACTCGCCGAACAAAAAATTGTTACAAAAAACGAGATAGATTCGGCGTATGATTCAGGGAGTGGGGTTAAAACAGATGTCGTCCTCACAAAAAAACTCGGCATTGCTGAAATTTTATATTATATCGGTGGAGCAATTGTATTTTTGGGTATTGCAATTTTGCTAGCACAAAATTGGTCAACCCTTGGTTTTGGAACGAAAGTTTTGGCAACTCTTGGTGCAGGTGTCGCCGCGTATTTTGTCGGGGTTCTATTTAGTAGAGACGAACGAACAGAAACTGTTGGTTCTGCTTTTTACCTTATCTCGGCTCTCGTTATTCCTATGGGTCTTTATGTTGTTTTTGATAACGCAGGTTTTGACGCCAGCAGTTATGGGTCTCAAAGTTTAATTTCGGGAATACTTTTTGGTATGTATCTTTTGTCATATGTAGTTTTCCGAAAAAATGTATTTACATTGTTCAGTATTCTTTTCGGGACATGGCTTTTCTTCAGTCTTACCAGTTTTATGATCGGTGGTGGAGCGTATTTTGACAATTGGAAATTCTACGAATATCGTGTTCTTGTCGTAGGTATAACTTATATGTTGATTGGCTATGCCTTCTCAAAAAATGAGCGTGCCTCACTTTCTAATTTTCTCTATGGTTTTGGTATCCTCGGATTTCTTGGTTCAGCTCTATCACTAGGTGGTTGGGAGCCAAACCAAAATGTATTTTGGGAATTGATTTATCCTGGCCTCATCTTTGGAGCACTATTTCTTAGTGTCCATATCAAGAGCAAATCGTTTCTTACATGGGGAACTCTGTTCCTCATGGCTTATATTCTCAAAATCACTTCGGAATATTTCTCAAGTGGTTTGGGTTGGCCTCTCGCACTCGTTATCGTTGGGCTTGCGATGATTGGTGTAGGATATATGTCTATTTCGCTTAAAAAGAAATATTTGGTAGTTTAATTAGTCGCCGATTTTTTTCCGAAAACCCCCAGTCCGCATTAGTATTTTTAATCATTTGGATTTTGCTCGAAATAGTTTCGAACTTTGTCCAACAAACACCGCCAAAACTGACAGAAAATTACATAATCAAACACAAAACTACATTATAAAGATTATCTAATTTAGTTTCCTTATTCGTTCTCTTCTTTCAATATACCTTTCAACAGCTTCCGTGGTTGTGAGCCAGTTCCTTCCTTGCTTGTGTGCTTCTAGCTTACCTTGTCTGGCCAAAAGATTGAGATATTTTGTAGAATAAGGGGTTTTACTGCTAATTTCAGATAAAAGTAGAAACTTTTCTCTTTTTTCGGAAGATGGCGTGAGCGTTTTTAAGTAGATATCCAATGATCTTTCTACTGCTTGGGCAATGAATTTAACCAATGCTATGTAGTTGCCTTTATCTGCTTTCTCTAACGCTTGATAGTACTTTTTACGATCATTTTTTAAAATAAGAACTAAAGGATAGCCAGACTTCATTAAAACAATGTTCATCGACAGCCGTGAAGTCCTTCCATTTCCATCAAAAAAAGGATGAATATAGACCAATTTATGGTGAAGTAGGGATGCTAGCTCAATGGAATGAAGGTGTTTTATTTCTCTTACAAACCAATTCATGAGTTTTTTCATTTCTGCAGGAACTAGTAAGGCATCGGGGGGAATATGATCAGCTCCACCAATAAAAACATTACTATTTCTATATTTGCCAGCAAATTCTTCATCGGTTTTTTTCATCACTAACTGGTGCAGTGTTCTAATTAAATGTTCAGAAAGAGTTGGATGTGAATCGTGTTGGACTATTTCGTATAAAAACTCTAGCGCTTCGTGGTGATCCTTGGCTTCCAAATGATCTTTTAACGGTTTGCCTTTAATTGTTAGGCCTTCATGAATGACTAAATAGGTTTCTTTTAAAGTTAAGCTATTACCCTCAATGGCGTTTGAGTTATAGGTCATCTCAATTTCGAACTGCTCTTTAAGTTTTCTTACTGCTGATGGTGGCAAAGGACGCAATGATTGTAATTTTTTCAGTTTCTGGTCGATGCGATTGGCTAATGCTGGTTGAAGGTAAGGCATAATACTAATATGGTTTGTTAATAAAATTATGCTATACCATATTAGTGAGTCCTGTCAACTACTGTTGTTTTGATCAAACATTTTGGTTAAAATGAACGCATGTCAGAAGAACTTTCTAAAGATATAGCACAAACCCTTGAGATTCCTTTTTCTGCCGCCAAGTTTGGTCTTTATGCCTTAAGAATTGTGGCTCGTTGTCAATCTGGAGACTTACTAGGACTTCGAGGGGGTCAGGATCTCAGAGTCGAAATAGATGATATTAAACTGCGTGAAATTCCCCAGAAGGATAAGCCACAATATAACAATATTCCACCTTCTTGGAATGGCACAGAGCTTAAAGGTTTAACAAAAACGGTTTTTTTCATTCTTCCTCTTAATAAGGGCTTTCATACTTTAAAGTTCATTCCAACAAAAGGTGCTCACGTTGAATCGTTTGAAGTAAGACCAATTGAGGATTTAAGAAAAGTTGTTTTTAGGTTAAATGATCAGGCTGAGGATGGTGATGGAAGACCTTGGTACACATTTGCATTCTTAAATTTACCCTTGCTGTCACTCACTGCAGACATATCTGTTTCTTGGCATTTTCTGGATGGTGACGACGTAAAACTCATTATCGATAATCGAATAGAAAAAAATACCAACTCAAAGCTGTGGAAGTATTGGTTATGGTCTGCCAGACCATGGCAAGTGTTTTTTGGAGCAATCAGAGAATCGAAAACTCTAACAACACATTTAACTACTGACATTCATTATATAGAGTTTTGGGTAGATAAAACTCCTATTTTTCATACTATAACCTTTGATCTGGGTGACTATCTGCTAAAGCGAATACCTACAGTTGAAAATCCCGAATGGACAGCGAATTTCGCCGATGATACAAATGAAATGCTCTTAGCTCGTCTCATCCTAGGAGAGGCTGAAAATCAATCAAGAGAAGCTAAGATTTGGGTTGGCGGAGCAGTCTTTAATAGAGTGAAAGCTAAAGCGTGGCAAAACTCAATACACGAGGTAATCTTGCAAAAGGATCAGTATGATACTTTTAAATCATCAAATATAAACTTTCCTAAAATTACTGACCCATTAAATGAGGATAAAAGTCAGTTAAGATTGAAAAATTGGCAAGAATGCTATGAGATAGCACAGAAATTGCTTTCAGAGGAAATAACTAACCCAACTATTGCTACTCATTTTCATGGCATTGGTGTCACTAAAGAGTGGTTTCTTGAGCATCTTGTACCTCAAGGAAAATTTCTCAAACAGATTGATGATACATACTTTTATTGGAGTCCTAATTAAAATGAATTATTCTGGGGAAAAACTTCGAAAAAATAAAATATTAAGATTAATCTGTCTTTTACTTATTTTCATTTTCTTTTTATATCAAGGAACTAAGATATTCTATCTTGATTATATAAGATCAAATCAACCAGAAGTAGCGCCTTTTATTCAAACCAGTACTCCTGGGTCAGAAACTAAACAAGAAATTGTTCATCCTGTTGAAATATCTACTGTTCCATTTGAGCAATTGGAACTGTTTGCCACAAATGACTATAACTTCCCGATTTTCGAAAGAGATGGAAGTCAATATGAAATTGTTTACCATGATAAAAAAATCACACACTTACAATTGTCTCCAGATAAAAGAAAAATAGGTTTTTATATACATGTGCCTCAGGATGAAGTGGTATTAAATAAAATGTCTCTGGTAATTATGGATACTGCAAAAAGGAACTTTAATGAAATGAGCGAAGCTGATCTAAAAGTTTCCAATTGGGAATGGAAAAATAATAACGAGTTTATTATTTATATTAATTGTGGTACAGGTTGCCATTTAGCTCATGTGCGTTCTGTAAGAGACGGAAAACTCATTGCAGAGTATTTAGATAAGCAAGATCAGGAATAATAATTTGTGCTTTAGTATTTCTGATAATAGTTCTAACATCGTTCACGATGCTCCGCCAAGATCAATATTAATTAAATTAAGGAAATAAAATGTTAGTAGTCGGAGGAGAAAAAGAAAAACGTCAAGAAGAAATACTCGCTAGAGGTCAACTCTGCCAGCAGATAGCTGAAGTTGCTTGGTCTAAACTAAATCAACAATATCAATTTCCAGAACAAAATAGGAATTCAGTTATTTCTAGAAAAGTAATTTTAATTAGTCCTCAACCAGAAAAAGGAGAAGTTTTACTTATTACTCAAGAATATGAAAGTCTTTCCGATAAAAATGTGCTCCATCGTTTAGCTATTAGACTTATAATTAATAGCCAAATCAATTTTCAAGTAGTCGCTTTTGCAATCACTTTTGACATCGATGAGCAAGGAATATTTAAAGGATTAAATACCTCTCTCAGTACGCCACAAATTTATTTAGAGACGAAAAAATTAGAGAATTTATTAAAAGCTGTTAACGATTGGTCGACTGAAAGCACTAATTAAAAATACAAAAGTACTCCGATTCTCCTTGACCTAATTCTACTAGCATTGGTGTTATTGCTTAAATTATAGATCAAAAAACTTACTCATAATCAAAGAAAAGACCTAGTAGACAACTTTCTTACTACTAAGCAATGTTCCATTTGTAGCCCAGACTAGCTTCTCTTGCTACGCAATTCACCTTCTACCCGATCAAGCGAACTCGCTAAGAAAATAAAAATTTGAGCATGACGAGGGTAAATCCCCCTCCCTCCACAAACTGTTCTAATAAACATCCCATAGTATTGAAATTTATATTCTATTTTGATATAATCATCAAATGAGAAGTGGAAAAGAATTTACAATTATAAGACAAGAACATGGATATGCTGGAATTAATGCCATTGGAGTAACTACAAATGGCGAGATAATAACGGCTAACTCTCTTGATGATTTTCCAAGAACCCGTGGGGGGGGGCTTACTAGGGTAATTAAAAATCCTCCTGTTGAACATGCTATGAGTGCGCCAGTCAAGGTATATTTTGATCCTACAAAAATATGTCCTCTTGGATGCGATCACTGTCTTGCAAATGTTCCAGCGATTAAAGAATCTAAAATGATAATTCCAACTCTTAGAAGAGATGAAGTTCGCGAGATTGTAAACCAGATAATAAGTTCTGGAACAATGGAAACTAAATTGGGAGGAGGAGAGCCATTTATTTACAAGCCGTTTTGGGATGCCGTTGAAGAGCTTGGTAATGCTGGTATCAGCATATCGACCAGTACCTCTGGAGTCACTTTATCTAATGAGAGAGCACTTTCTTCAAGAGAAATAGAACTTTTGAAAAATAAAAATGTAAAAATTTCTCTAAGTGTTGATGGGAACCCTGATTATCATGACAGACTAAGAAAAAAAGAGGGTTTATTAGCTGATATTTTGTCTGTTGGTATAGAGCGTTTATTAGGAAATGGAATAAACAGAAATAAAATTGAGTTTAGATCTACGATTCTTCATACAGAAGAATCTGTTAATCAACTTGAGTATCTTGATCAATTAGCAACTAGTTTTAAAATTAGAACTAGAATTAGATTGGCAAGACCAGCTGGAGGAGCAATAATAAATAATGTAGCTATTCTAAAACCAGATGCAATGACAATTAATATAATTGAGAAATTAAGGAAGATGGCACAAAATAATCCTTATATTAATTTAGAAGAATTTTTGAAATTCGACACTGTTGCCAGTATGAAAACTGGATTAGATTGTGGTGCGGGTACAAGAGCAATGTATGTTGATGCTGGGGGTAAAGTAACAACATGCGTATTCTTGGATGGATTTTTTACAAAATCTCACGACATCCTTAAAGGTAGCCAAAAATTGCTTGAAGTTTGGCAAAATGGAGAGGCCTTCTTAGAAGTAAGAGAATATTTGCAAAAAGAAAATGCTGAAAATTCATGTAAAGATTGCGCAAATGTAGATGCTTGTCAGGGAGGTGGTTGTCCAAGTGTTAGATTAACACTAGATCTTCCTACTAGCCCGCTTTGTCCAGCAAAAATACTCAAACATTAAAATTGTTAATAGAATGAACTATAATGCTATATAAAGTTTTTCCCTCTATAGCAAAGTTCCAAGTGCGTCCCATACTGCCCGCCAATTGGGAAATATTCGAACATATTTTTTAAATTCATTATGATATATTACTAATATGATGCAAAATAAAGAATCAACAAACGACCCAGAAAACTTAAATGTTACAAAAGATGTATTAGATGTTTCTTTGCACAATGCCTTAAGAGTATTTGATGGGGTTAGTCCAGTGACAACAATAAGAGGTAAAGAATTTCAATCAAATGGTTCATACCAAGCAAGATTGAGGATTATATTGAATGAAATGATAAATTCAAAAATTATAAAAGTTGATGGAGGACGAATTGAATTAGTTGGAGTTGATGAAAATGGATTAAATTATTTTTGGACTTTAATGCAATCCGTATTTGGTGAAGAAAGTGAAAATACATTTATTTACGCAGCGAGAACAGGACAAAGAAGGACAGAAGAAATTACTCTGTTTTTAACTGATGTATTATATTTAAATATTGGTAGCAATGGTGCAAATACGTCGGATATAATTACGTCATCAACAGATAATGAATCTGAAGATAGTGTCCATTTGGTTTACAAAAAATAAATCCCAGCAACATAAAGACAAACTATTTTAAAATTCGAAATATCTAACAGATATTGTTTGACATCACTCAAAACAAGTCGTGAATGGATATTTTTAGGCCGTTGCAACTTTTTTAATATTAGCAAGGCGATATTTTCTCAGCTTTATCTATCATTGACTAATTTTCAAAAAAAATTAACAATGATCTCATTATGCACGAAGAGCGATTCAATCAAGTTGATCATGATAGAAGTAGAGGGGTAGGTCCAACCATTAGCTATTTTTATAGTGATGATGTTGATGGTAATGATGTTCCAATTAAAGTTCGTATTAATGATCCAACAAAGGTGAATAAGTTACGAGCTTTGCGTAATGATCGCACCGCTAGTTTGGCAGAAGTTGGTTTGCCTGAAGAAGCAAGGCTTAGCAGAGTTGACGTAACTTTGGTTAATACGAGAAATCCAGATGATGTAGAAGTTATTTTTATTAGTGGTATTCACGCAGATGAAGTGCAAACGTCGAAAATTTATGAGATAAATACTAGTAATACTGGGGATATGTCTAGTTTGCCTAGAGCTGAAATCATTGAACCTAATGATACTGCAGCTATGTTGGGAAGACGAGACAACTTAGTTCCAATAAAAAATGAAGAAGTAGATGCCCTTATGGCAGAGGATGCTCTAAATTTAGTGATTTTGCCAAAGAATGGTCAGCTTGTAAATAATGAAAAATTGTTAGGCTTGGATGTGATAGCTGAGGCATGGACTGAAGAGGAACGAACTCAATTTAGGCAAGCGATGGATATTTTACGTGACGGAGATGATAAAAGCATTGATTACAGCTATGAATTGAAATTGCAAAAATTGCTTTTTACAATTAGAGACTTATTGAATAACAAAGATAAGGGCGAGATTAAACAAAAAAAGATTAATAGGGCAAGAAGGTATTTTAACTTAATTAAGCCATTGCTAAAAAAAATTAACGAATCTAAAAATTTTATACTTGCAAGAAAAATAAATTTAAATCGTCAATTTCCAGTTGATGAAAGATCTAATAACTTTGAAAACTCTAGAAAAGTGTTAACCTGGCCTGAAGCAAAGCTTTTGGTTACTGCTACAGCTGATTTGCCCAACGCTAAATATATTTTTTCTTTGCATGAAGATCCAGAAAATTATAAAGATGGCAGCGATGAGGAGCCTGATTCATATCAAGGTTTTTATTTTTACGACACTCACTACTTTTTTAATGATGATCCAGACAGAGACTTAGTTTTTAGACTCAAAGAAGAACTTATAGACGCTCTAAAAAAAGAGGGGTTTCATATCAAAAATGGAATCGATGATCCGAATGATCCTGATTTGGGATTGTCAGCTGAAAATGGATATATTAATGCACCAATTATAAATAAAGATGATCAGATGGATAAAGTTGATGGAACATATGAAACCGCCATGGTAGCTTTAGGTCTAAAAAATATTTTAAAAATTGAACGAGCGTTTTGTTTTGAGATTCCTGGGAAAATCTCTTCAGATCGTAAAACTTTACTATTAAGCATTCTTCAAGAAAAATTTATTTTGCCTTTTCTTAAAGCAAAGGATTGTTTTAAATAAGACCTAGGAAAAAACTTGTCTTGACAGAGTAAGATTATAAGTGCATCCTATACTGCCAGTCCACAACATGTAGAAGCTTTGACAAATCAATTTTTTCTTTTTGAGTATCTAGTGTTAATCAACGGTGGTTTTAGCAATGATTTCATCAATAATTGTATCTACAGAGACATCGGGATTGGCCATTCCATCAAGGCTAAGTGAAATGCGATGAAGCAGGGCAGGGCGAATAAAAACTTTGACATCTTCAATAGAAACAGTCGTTCTACCATCAAGCAGAGCATGTGCTTTTGCTCCACGAATAATTGCTTGGTTTCCACGTATTGTGCTACCTATTTGAACGTATTTTCGCACATTGGGAATATCTGATTTTTTAGGGTGAGTATTGTATAAAATTTTATTTATATACTCAATTACCTTTGAGGGAACTGCGACTCTCCCAATAGTTTCTTGAATAGCCATTACAGTCTCGAAGTCGGTTAGATTTCGATGTTTTTTATTATTATCTCCGACGAGTGTTGTTCCAATTATTTTTGCCAGAGCAGCCTGATCTGGCAAGTCCATATCAACTACGAAGCTAAATCTATCCAATTGTGCCTCTGGTAAAGGGAATGTACCAACACTACTAGCACTATTTTGAGTAGCGATGACAAAAGATATTTTTGGTAAAGAGCGTGTCCTACCATTTGTTGCTTGTTTTTCTTCCATTGCCTCGAGTAGCGCAGATTGAGTTTTTGGTGTTGCGCGATTAATCTCGTCAGCGAGCACAACGTTTGCAAATATTGGTCCCTTTTTAAAAATGTAACTACCATCAAGACCATTATTATAATAACCGACTATATCTGAAGCCATTAAATCTGGAGTGCACTGTATACGAGCAAATCTTAGTCCCAAAATATCTCCTAAAGATTTAGCTAGTTTTGTTTTACCTAGTCCAGAACTGCTTTCTAAAAGTACATGCCCTCCTGTGAATAAAGCAATGAGTACCAGACGCACAGCTTCTTCTTGTCCTATTAGGATTTCATTTAATTCTTTTTCAATAGTAGCTATTTCTTCAGAAGCCTCTTCAAAGTTTAGTGATATCTCATTGCCTGAACCATTCTCTAATTCTTCAAATAAATCTAGGTAAGATTGCAGGATTGAAAGTAGCTGTGTTAATTTGTCAATGACTTCTGAAGTGTTATCTTTTTTCTTAGGGAAGTTTTCGTCCAATTTCTTATTAAAAAGATTTGCCAAATCTGCAGTCTCAATTAGCTTCTCAACTTTATCTATAGCATTGTGAATTATTTTTTCAAATAATTCTATTTTTTTTCTATCTCTTGCAACTTCTGCTTTACCAATTCCTTTTTTTACATTTACATTTAAATTTAGTGCTGGCACAAAGTCCTTGACATTTTTGACAAAAATCTTTTCTTCAAGTACTTTAATTAGACGTAAAATACTTTCTGTATCTTCGACTTGCAATGACTCTATCTTTATTGTCTCTCCGATACTCGTTATTTGCTGTTCTACATGTGGTCTCATAATCATATTTATATTTATGATAGCATTTTAAGTTTTGAAAAACTACTAATAACTAGATACACACTGTAGTTTTATTTGGTCAATCTAGTTATACTAGTGGGTGATAATGAAAGAAAAAATAAGTGCGAGAGTTGGCAATAAAGTGGCGGAGACGAGACTTAGACCAATCGGTTTGTATAATGGATTGCTATTAGAAGATGATCCGCTATTACATAGTCTTATTAAACGGCGCATTGGTCAAAAATTAAAAAGTAGCGAAGAACATCCTTTACCATCGCAAATTGATGATGTTTTGCCAGAAGAATTAGTTATTTATTTGACTGAAGAAGTAGCGTTGCAGCATACTGATTTTCCTATTGCAAGTGAAAAACTAAGTAGACCAGTTTTTGAAATGATTTTGAAGAATATCGCACATCTAGATTTTAGAAGTTTCACAAATGCACATCATTCTGATTTTTCTTTATATGACCCAGATGTGATTACACCTCAAGTATCTTGGGCAGTTGAACAAATTTTTCAAAACTTACCAGGTTTTTTTAATTTATTTGATGAATTAATACAAGACGATTCTATTTTAGAAGAAGAACAGACTAATATAATTCGCAATATTTTTATTCTTGGATACTTGCACGGGGTTTTTAGTGACAGCAATCAAGATTCAGATACAGCTAAATTATTTTTAGTTAATTCTATTAGAAAAAGTAATGGCGCAGAAAAAAAACTAAAGTCATATCCAGTTTTTTTAAGGAAATTAGTAGAAATAGACCCGTCAACACAAACTTCTCCTAGATTAGATCATTTGAAGAGTCATTGGAAAAAACAACTTGCTCGTCGTTGGTTAATGATGTCTAGAGTAGATGAAGCCTCACCCGATGCATTAAGTCCAGCAACTAAAAAACAAGCAGAAATTCTTCTACCAATCGATAGAAGACCGGCGGAAAATTTAGCAGTAGCAAGAAAAATGGACCGATTTGCCAAAGCAAAAATGGCGTTTAAGGGTAATAATTTACTTCCAAGCCAAAATACTAGTTTGCAATCTAATGAGGCTGCTCAAACTAGAGAAGAGTTACATCTTAATATGGACGCGGCGCAACTTCGAGAATCAGCAACTATGCATATGAGAGATACCTTGCGTCTTTATCAAGGTAATAATCGAGAAGCTTTTCATAATGGTGGTCAAGTTACAGAAAAATGGTCACTTTATAAAATAGTGGCAGAGACAATTTTACAAAAATTAGTTTTAGGTTTTGCTTCTCTAAATGAATCAAAAAACGATGATAACAAATTTGATTTGGCTATGGACGAAATTGTTAAATCAATGATTCAAATTTTAACTCATTCAGGTGATGAAGTTTTGCTTATCAAAGAAATGTTTGGTTCAGATTTTTTTAATCTGGCTAAAATTGAGCAACTCTGTTTGATGTCTTTTACAGCACTTTCTTTTATCAATGGTGAGACGAGCACTTCAAAGCTTGCAATCCAGATTTTAGACAGATTGCTTGTGCCTCGTCTTAATCAATATTTTGATCTAGATAATTTAAAAAAAATTTCAAAAG
>PFJN01000036.1 GCA_002783105.1 Candidatus Pacebacteria bacterium CG_4_10_14_3_um_filter_34_15
AACTCAATAATTTGTGTTCTACCAGGTATCTTTTCTTTATGTTGTAGAAAATCTAAACCTAAGTTTGGCGTATTACTTACAATATCCTTAAGAAATTTGATTTGTTCTTCTTCATTTGATGCCCCATAAACCACTTCTCGGTATTCGAGTTTATCTCTAAAAATTGGAAGCAAATAAGGTAAATCTTCCTTAATAATCTCAGTAGACCTCTCCTGAGTTTTTTCATAGTCAAAAAACTTTTTCAAAGATTGTGGTGTTGCGTGTGTAAGATACCTGTTTCGTGCAGCGATAGCAGCTTCATAAGCAGCTCCTGATGAGACTCGGTCCACAAACTGTAATGTTGATATAATCATTCTTGAATTGTCTGGCTGACTTATATGTTTAGCTGCATTAACGAGTTGGGTAGCAAGTTCATCAGCATAACTACCATTAACATAGTCAGGTAGGTCACCCAAACCTTCAAAAGTCTCAACCATAACTTCAAATAATTTTTCTTTTTCGGGGCGATGGTCAGATGAAAGAGCGGTCTCTTCTTTTATTAAGGATGCAAAATTTTGAAATACTATATTAGCCATTTCGTTTTCTAAGATTCTTGCCTTATAACGAATTAGGAGTGGCATGAATGATGAAAAGTTTTCAAGAGTGATACCGTTTACAACGTCAAGAATAGTTTGGTCGGAAATGAAGTCTTTGATGTCACCCTCAGTTTTATAAATATCAAGAACTTCGTGGTCTTTGGAAAAGTGTTGTTGAATTGCCTTAGTGATGTCTGCTTTATCATTTTGATTTAAGCGTTTCTTGTATTGAGCAAATGACCGAAGGACATCAAGTAAAACTTTTTTACTTTCTCTTTTAGTGCCTTTAGTAATTTCTTCAGAGCCCAGAATAGAGATATAGCGACTGATTAACACGCGCTTTAACCCAATTTTGAGCTGGTTACTATCAATTAAGTAAGAAAAAACTTTTAGGGTTGGAAAAGTTAAATAATCTTTCCACAAGTCCCTATTAAGGATTTGAGCGACTTCATTATGGTATTCATTTGTTTCTGGTTTTTTCTCTAATCCGGTGAAAACTTCTATGCTGCCGATTACTAGCAAGCGTAGCTGGTCTGGCAAGAATTGATATTGTCCAAACAAAGCGAGTAGTAATCTAACCACTGCCTCAAAAGAGGAATTATCACCTATGAGCTTTTGTGCGGCAACATAATCGCCAGCAAGCAATTTTTGCTCAATATCCTCTGAACTTGTTACATTTTTGGCACGAACTGGTTTTTTAAAATATACGAAAGGAGTAGCATTTTTAGTTGTAATTAGACGTGTATTCTCCATGAAGTCTCGAAGGTGCTGTCTATTGTTATCTTTATCGCTTTGGATGTCTTCAGGTTTAGACCAGCTGGTTTTCAACCGTTCAAATGCCTCTGGAAACTCTTGTTTTAATACTAAAACTTTGGCAAGATAACCTACTTCATTTTTGACTATCTCCCATACTTCGGTTTCAGAGACTAAATATAGTTCAGCAACCAAGTTGTTAATAAATTGTTTAATTTGCCTAGGGTTCTGACCATAAGCTTGTTTGATTACATAAATGACATCCTCATCAAGGAGAAGTTCATGTCCCTTACCTGTAGCCTTAATTAATCCTCGGGTATAATCTTCTAGGTCTGCTCCAATAAATTCAGGAGTTCGCAATACAACGCTAAAAAGCTTGCTTAAAAACTCTGCTGGTTTTTCTTTATATGACTCTGATATTTGCCTACTAATTGCTACATAGTCACAGGGAACTATGAAAATAGCATTAGAAACTTCCTTTGGTTCAAAGAACGTTTTAATTGAAGCTAAGACATCAACTGCAGCTTTACCTTGAACTCTATCTACATTATCAAACACGATTACAACCTTGCCCTCAATTTTACTGAGGATAAGCTTGAATTTTTCCTCAAACTGTTCAGGAGAATTCAAAAATTCTCGACTTTTAATTACGGTTGCAGTTTTTGTATCCTTAGTGAGGTCCTTCATTAGTTGCTCTACTAATTTTTCGAAAACTTTCTTGATTCCCCATCCTAGAAGGATAGCGACAGAAGCTGATTGGGCAACATAACCAGATATAAGTAGGATTGATTTTACAATTGGATTACTTTCCCCCAAGCTAATTTGTAACAAAAGCCATGCTAATCCAAAAATACACAGACCAAAAAGCAAGGAGTTATTCTTAATTATTTGCCATAGTTTTTGAACCCCAGCCTGCCACCCCTTATTAACTACCTTATTTGGGACCATCTTTGTTTTGCTTTGAGTTGAAGTTGAATGGTAAAGGTCATCAAGTATTTCAGGTGTCAATTCTTCACCTTTTTTCCATAATTTTTTGTCGTTTACGAACTGAAAGAAGCTTAATAAGAAAGTTCTTCTAAGGGGGTCATTTTGATATTTCCAAGTGTCAAACACATAAACTGGGTACTTGGATTCATCTGTGAGAATTTCAATTATTGAGCTTTTACCAGTACCCCATCTTCCAAACAAGCCGATTGTATAGACACCTTGACTAACAATATTTTCAAGTGCTGGAGCAACGTATTCATGGTAGAAACTAAAATACTCACCGTTTCTACTAGAAACAGGAGCGTCTTTAATAAATTTCAGTTTTAGCTTTCCACTCATACTATTTTTGCTTTCTAAGCCAAATTATACCCAAAAGTCACAATAATTCTTTAGTAAGTTATGTCCAAGTTCATTCTACATTTTCGTAAGTAAGCAGTTATTGATATAATTCAGAACAGAAAATTAAAAACCTAACCCCAGTTCCTCGGAATTGGGTATGGTCGCAAAAACCACGAAAGTAAAAACCCCTCGCTTGGGGAAGACTTTCGTGGTTATGTTGGGAAACCTTCATAGGGAGCAATCCCGATAACTCAGGCGAGGGCTTTTTGTTGTAAAGCCCTTGCAGAAAGGGCTACATGAAAAAAAACTCTCAACCATCGAAGAGGAAAACGCTTGACGAAAGGCTTGGCATTGTCGGGATTGCCTCTGTTGCCGTAATTGGCATGTTTATATTTCAACCTATTGCAAATGTTTGTGGACTTACAGCAGTTTACCTTCTTGTTAAGCGAAGGAACGATAAAACTGTACCTAAACGAACAAAAGTTTTTGGCTGGGTGCTGGTTATAGTCTGGTTGTTTTTAGTTTTGCTCATAGTTAACTCGCAAACGAATGCAGGAGTTTAAGACCAGTATGAAAATATTTCTTTTGATTTTCATCCCCATCATTCTAGTTGTTTTCTTGGTGAGATATGACCTTGATTCTCAGTTATATAAGGCTGACTCTAGGTTAGAAAATGCTTACAATACCATTGACGAACTTGAGCTTGAAATTGAAGGACTTAAAGATGAGCTAAGCGATATTGAAGATTGCAACGATGAGTTAAGCAATGGCATTGATGATGCAATGGATGCAATTGACTCTGGTTATTATGAGGATGCATACAACTATTTGTATGACATTCGTTCTTGCCGATAGTAGCCACTTCCCTTTAGTGTGATAAGTTCAAAGCTATCGCTTATCCTTATTGATTTCGGCAGAACCTATTATGACCTCCAGCAAAAGAGTGGTTGAGACAACACCACAAATTTCTATTTCCAGCGTGAAAGAGTACGTCAGTCACCGCCATCCAATTATCCAGCTTAACTTGACTAGTAGTCACGGCAGACAAACGCCTTACTTAGTAAATACCGCGAGAACTGAATGCTATTTTGGTGGCAGTCGTCCGTGGTTCAAGTGTATTCTCTGTAATAAACGAGTCGGAGTGCTTTACCTTAATGAAGATGGGAATCATTTGTTTTGCCGAGAGTGTTCTAATCTTCGCTATCGTTCTCAGGCAGTTGGAGGAAGCAACAGAATGTTAATGAGATACTTTGATGCCGATGAACGAGCTGAAGCCGTTTTTGAGGGGTCACAGAAGGTCAAAATCTGGCATAAAGGTAATCCTACCAGGCGTTTTAAGAAATTTTTGAAATATCGGCAACAAGCGGAGCGATTAAGCCGTTTATTCACCAATTAGATTCGCTATTGCAGAACAATCACCAAAAATTTAGAATGTGACCTACTAGACTTCCCCTGTGTTCAGTAGAACGCCTTTCAAGTTCTAGTTACATGCAATCCTATTAACTAGCGGCTTAATAGCCGAAGGATTGTAGTAACTATGAACACCTCATTTCCCCTTCCTAAGGATAGAGTTAAAATGCTTTTTGACCCCAAGATAGCAAAAGCTGTTGGCACTGACGCAGCCATTATCCTACAAAACATTGAGTATTGGGTAACTCGCCGAGAGGAAGAAAGTACAGAATCAAACTACTATGATGGACACTATTGGACATATAATAGTGCCAGGAGATTTGCAGAGATATTTGACTGGGTAGATGAACAAAAAGTTAGCCGATGTTTGCGAAAACTTGAAGCCAAAGGCTACCTTATCTCTGGCAATTACAACAAACACAAGTACGACCGAACAAAATGGTACTCTCTTAGATGTAAACGGAATGCCTGCACACTTTGTAACGGCATCAATCAAAAACGTCTAATGGATTCACCTTCTTTTTCTAATGCAAATGACAGAAGTGTCGAACCTATACCAGATACTAAACACAGAGTAGATAAACCACCTATTAAACATTATTCTGGTTTGGGACAAACCAGTGTACATATAAAGGTAGATGACCTCAACTTTCTTTCTGTTGGTTCTGAGCGAAGCTCTTCGAGCGAGCGTTTTAACGGCGATAGCCGTAGCGTAAAAAAGCGCCCAATGAGTAAGCGTTTAGCCAAAGAAGCTCAAACACTTAGAAAAAGATTAAGTATAGCGCATGGCTACAACCTTCATTTCTATGAGGCTTGGGAAAAGCGATTTGGTAAACCATATCCTTGGCCAGATGATTATGAAAATGATGAATTGTGGGAGAAACTGTCGGAATTAGAGCAAGAATGGGATGAAGAATTTGAAGTATTAATAGAGCTTTACCTGCTTCAGGATTTTAGAGAAAAAACAAATTATAGGATACATCATTTTCTATCTGACCGAATCCAGACCAACCTTCAAAATAAGATTATTACTTCAAGTATGAAAAATGAACATAGAGAGAAAATACGCGGAGGTTAACTTACTTGAAATGAAAATTACTATGAGCCCCTTTAACTATAACTGCAACTACAAGCCCTCACAAGAGATTTTTAAAAGTCAAGAATGTCTTTTTTTCACACTCAGTGTTATAAACACCTCACAAGCATTTATCTTTTATAAATAACTGCATAATCTAGGCACGCCTTTGAGTTTCAAATTTTGAGCTCCACCTGTGTGACTTGATGAAGCGCGGAAGCACTCATCATGTCCAAAAGGCATTCTAGCGGTCGACAAGCGACGACTGGCTTACCAAACCCCCAAAACAGTCCTGCCCAACAGTACAAATTTTCGAGTGATGAACTCGATAATCTTGTCGATTCTTTTATCGACCTGATTATTGACGACTTCATTGAGAAGTATCGCTCTGGCCAGCTAGATATTGCTGAGCTAAAAAGGAAGGAGGTGTCTATGTTGTCAAAGTAGGCCTATTCAATACCAAAGTAGAATTTATAATTATTCAAAGAATATATGAAAAATAAAAAAGAAGAAATCAATATTAACCGAGCTTGCCTATATTTAAGGTTCAGTGACCCCAAGCAAGTGGGTGGCACCTCAATTGCAGTTCAAGAGAAATCATGCAAAGACTATTGTAAGGCACATGACTGGAAAACTGTGTTGGTTGAAAAATACGAAGCGGTATCAGCCAAAACGACAAATACCAAGCGTGTTGCAGAGTTGGTCGAATTTTGTAAAAGAAACAAAGGCAAGTTTGAGGTCTTGGTAGTGTATAAGCTGGACAGGTTTGCTAGGGACCAGCATATGCACCACTACATGAGGGCAGAGCTGATGAAATTAGGAATTTTATTACGTTCAGCAACCGAATCAATTGATGAGAGCGCCCAAGGACAATTAAACGAAGGTATACTTGCCGCACTGGCTCAATTTGATAATGCTGTCAAATCCGAGAGAGTAAAAGCCGCTCTCTGGCGCAGAGTTGAAGAAGGCATGTGGCCGTGGCATCCGCCACTTGGCTATATGTCGATTCGCCAGAAAGATGAAAAAGTGAAAGCTCACGTACCTGACCCAGGTCTTGAGCAAGCAATTGTTGACCTCTTCACGTCCTTTTCGACTGGCACAGTTTCACAGTTTGACTTATCAAAGGAATATGCCAAGAAAAAGTTGAAAAACTACAAAGACAGAACCATCAAATTTTCGCCACAGTCGGTCAATAATATCCTTAATAACCGCTACTATATGGGAATATTGGTACATGAAGACGGCAGACACATTCAGGGCAAGCACAAAGCAATCATTAAGCCAAGTTTGTTCGAAAAGTGCCAATACATCCTACACAAAAAGTCTAATGGCACTGGTGGTGGTCAAAGATTGCATGATAATCCAGAGTTTCCCTTAAAACCCACTTTGCGTTGCGCGGTGTGTAAAGAACCTTTAACGGCACAGTTTTCTAATTCTGCCAGAGGTAAGAAAAATCCTCACTACTTCTGTAAGAACAATAAATGCAAACTGTTTCGCAAAACCTATAGACGGTCAAAACTAGAAAACGAGTTTGGCATCTACTTGAGGCAAATTAAACCAACTCAAGAGTTTGTAAAGCGGTTCCAGGAAAGATTCCTGGACCGCTACCAGGCTCGTGAGCGTGACCTTAAAGGCGAATACTTGAGAAAGTTAGGAGATGTCCAAAAACTGGAAAAAGAGCTTAAATTTGTTGTTGACCAAGGAAAACAAGGAGTCTTGAAAGGTGATACTTTCAAAAGTGCTATTGAAGAAGCTGAATCAAAGCTCAGTCTAGCTAAATTATCACTAAGAGAAACACATGGAGAAGAGATTGACGTTCAGCTTCTGTTGGCCTATGCAGAGAGTTTTATTCAAACCATTGAAAAGGTTTGGTATGACGCACCATTTGAGATTAAGAAGAAAATTCAGAATTTTGTCTTGCCTGGAGGAGTTTATATTACAAAGACCAGAGGAGAGTATTTCTTTTCAAACCCTCAATTAGGCGGATTGTTCCAACTAATTAATGATTTTGGTGCTGATGATTCAACTGTTGTGACCCCACAGAGAATCGAACTCTGGCTGCCAGGATGAGAACCTGGTGTCCTAACCGCTAGACGATGGGGCCTTGGCGTGACTTAAGCTGATATTATACCAAGCGTAACAACCTACTTCAAACTCAAGCTAAATGTAAGATTCTTTATATATTCTCCATCTAATATTAATTATTAGGAGAATGTATGAATATACAAAATACATCAAAAAAAACTTATAAACCACTGTTAATTCTTTCAATGTTTGTAGTTTTGGTTATATCAACTACAACAGCATATTTCACTGGTACAACTGAGTCAGATGATAATATTTTTATATCGGGTGACATAGCAATAGATGTAATTCAGGATAATTTATTTACAGTTGAAGAATGGTTTCCCGGGAGTGAACATACAATAGAATTTTCTATGCTAAACAACGGTACTATTAATGAATATGTCAAAGGATATTTAGGAGGAAGCTGGGATAATGAGGAGTTAGATCCATCAGTTTTTAAAATTTCAAAACTTGAACACAAAGAAAATAACGAATGGCTAACCATGAGCAATGGTCTAGAACTTGGAGACGAGTTTTACTTGAGTAACGATGGAACAATTCAGACATTAATTGAATTAAATCCAGGATCTAAAGAAGATTTTAGACTTGGTGTTAAATTAATTGAGACTGTTGGGGAAGAATATCAAAATCAAACATTCGTAGCAAACCTACATTTGGCTGCCAGACAATCAATTAATGGTGCTGATTGGCCAAGTATTTATTAATTAGATTTATGGGGCGCGCAAAAAAAGTTAGACAAACTTTTTAATACACTCAAAATTAAATTTGCGCGCCCCATAAAAAAATATGAAATACATTCAATACATTATTTTTAATATTTTTCTTATTATATTTTTAATTTTTTCGGTAATAAGCTATCTTGTTGGAGCCAAACCATTAATTGTTACTTCTAACTCAATGTCTCCATCAATTGAAAAGGGAGATTTGGTTGTAATAATTAAGGGCGATCAATATGAGATTGGTGACATTATTAGTTTTCAGAATGAAGGACTTATAGCAACTCATAGAGTTATCAATATTGATTATAGCGATTCAAATGAGAGTATTAAATTTATAACAAAAGGAGACGCGAATAAAAATACAGATTTTAGTTTAGTTAAAATTAATAATGTAATTGGAAAGGTAGGCTTCATTATTCCTTTTTTAGGTTTTATATTTTTATTTATTCAATCAAAATATTCAATTTATGCACTAATCATTATTATTTTAATTTTATTAATAGAGAAAATTAGGCATGATAAAAATTAAGTTACTATTATTTATTTCAATGATTATATTTTTAGGATTATTAATATCTAGAACGTCATCATTTTATTTTGATTCAGTCAAAGGAGCAAATAACATAATGAAACTAACAGAATGGAAACCCGCTGAATCAAAATTAGAAATAATTAAAGACGATTTGGTTTACTCAATCGAAGAAAATATCGTCGATCAAAACCCCACAATATTTTTGCAAAACTTAACTACACAAGAAAACCAATATTTATCATTTCAATATAAAATAGAATCTGATGAAGATGCGTTGGGTTTTGATGATCCAAACTTCATACTATCAATAAATAATGACACTGTTTTTACGGATAATGTGAATCCAGGGATTTGGCAAAGAACTTTTATTAACTTAAAAGATTACAAATCGAATGACGGCCGATATTTAATTGATTTTATTACAAAAAATACTTTTGATGAAATTAAACCACCATCTCTTTATATACAAGAAATTAGCACAGCAAAATTCTTAGCTAAAAAAAATGATTTATTAAAATTTAATATTTCAAAAAGTAATTCCAAACTCCACTTAAAATATTCTGTAGATGAAAATGGAGCAATTGTATCAAAGCACCAAATATTATTAGAGCCCTTTGAATTTTTAGTTTCGGAACAATTTTTGAACAATGAGGTTGAGTACTATTCAGTTGATAGCTTTGGAAATGTAGAAAATTCAAAGTACGCAACAATCTATACAGATTTCACATTACCAAATAAAATTGAAGAGCTAAATTGCTTTAATGAATCAGATCAAGAGTTGAGTATTACTTTTACAGCACCACATGATGATTTTTCAAATCAACCAATATTATATGAAAGCGCAATTTCTAGCACTGAAGTATTAGAAAGCACAGATTGGAATTTATTAGAACAAATTAATCCTGTTAATTTTAAAAAATTTGGAGTTTCAAATTTGTCATCGAATGGCGGAGCACTAGAAAATCTATTATTTCAAAACATAAATCCTGAAAAAAACTATTTTTCGATTAAATCAATTGATCAAGCTGGGAACATTTCTGAGATTTCCTCTTGTTTTAGATGACGATTTTCATCATAATGACGGAGTGAAATTATTAAAAACTATAAGCCATTTATTTCATCCCCAGAAATCTAATAATCATAGATCAAAGATTCTACATCCCAAACCTTTGATGTTTATGACCTTGATTGCTTTGGGATTTTATCAACTAGTTGGTGTTTTTTCATTTGTGAATTTGCCTAAGGGCAATGTACTTGGATATGCATCTAATATTACAATTTCTCAGATTATTGAGGGGACAAACAAAGAGAGAGTGAGCCAGGGATTAGTCGCATTGACTTATAATACCTCATTGTCTGAAGCTGCTACAGGTAAAGCTAGAGACATGTTTACCGATCAATATTGGGCTCATACTTCTCCGGGTGGCAAAGAGCCATGGGATTTTATTAAGAGTGTTAATTATAATTACAAAGTTGCCGGTGAAAATTTGGCACGAGATTTTGATTCAACAACTCCAATGATTACAGCCTGGATGAATTCGCCTACGCATAAAGCAAATATAATGAATCCAAGATACCGAGACATAGGTCTTGCAGTTGTTGATGGGAAGCTTAATGGTGTTGAAACAACTTTAGTTGTTCAAATATTTGGAACTCTGGCTACTGACACAGAATCGTCAACCACTCCAAGCGTTGAAGTTGCGGGAATAACTTTGGAAAATTTCAAACAACAAGAAGTTTTGGCAACCTCAGTGGTCCCTCAAGGATATTTGTCTCAAGGAATTTTGTTGTCTCCACTTCACTTATTAAAGGCATTTTTCTTGAGTATTATCTTTTTATTGATAGCAGTACTTTTGTATGATGGATTCGTAGCTGGTCACAGAAAGTCGGTTCGACTTGTTGGCAAAAACCTGGCTCATATAATATTATTTATTTTTATTGCATATTTAGTTGTCTTCTTTAAAGGAGGGGTAGTTTAAATGATTGCAGAATTTAAAAGTCACAAAATTGCGTACATAGTTCTATCAACAGTTTTATTTATTTGTGTGCTATTGTTTCTTCATTTTTGGCCCGATAGAAGTAAGCAGAGAATAGTCGCTGTCTTGATGTCACTATTCTATTTTTTTTGGGGAATTATTGTGCATAAAAACTCAAAACACATTAACTCAAAAGTTATTTTTGAGTACCTAGCTGTTTCATTATTGTCTGGTACAATTTTGATTTTACTCACTTTTTAAACAGAAAAGTGATAAACTAGGGATGATTTTATATAAGGAGAAATATGAAGGGAATTATTTTAGCCGGTGGCTCTGGAAGCAGATTGAGACCTCTTACTAAAGTTACTAGTAAGCAGTTATTGCCTGTTTATGATCAGCCAATGATCTATTACCCTCTCAAAACACTTTTGGACGGAGGAATTAGAGATATTTTAATTATTGTAGCTCCTGACCATGCCGGAGATTTTCTAAAACTTTTGGGCAGTGGTAAAGATTTTGGCTGTAAATTTACTTATGAGATTCAAGATAAGCCAGAGGGGATTGCCCAAGCTTTTATTGTTGGACAAAATTTTATTGGCAATGATAGTGCTACCTTAATCCTTGGTGATAATATTTATGAAGACACATTTAAGGATGAAATAGCTTCTTTTAAAACTGGAGCAAGAATTTTTATTAAAGATGTTAAAGACCCTCAAAGATTTGGTGTTGTCGAGTTTGACGAAAACAATAGAGCAACTTCAATTGAAGAAAAACCTAAAACACCTAAGTCAAAGTATGCAGTTACAGGAATGTATATTTACGATAATACCGTAATTGAAAAAGTAAAAAAGCTTCAATCATCTGACAGGGGTGAACTTGAAATTACCGACTTAAATAATCTATACTTAGAGGAGCAGAGCTTAGACGTAGCTTTTGTTGATGGCCGGTGGTTTGATACAGGAACTTTTGAGTCTTTGCACGAAGCCATAATTTTTGTTAGAAATAGAGAATTAGCAAAGAAGAAGATCAAATGAACCAACGAAAAAAACTTTTTTTAGCCATAATTGTAGTTTTTTTAATCGGATCTGGTATTTCAAAGGTTGGCGCTCAAGATTCTAACAAAGATGTTGCTCAAGTTACTCAAGAAGAAACTTCTTTTTCTGGAGATGAAAAGACAGATCTGATTTTTAATAAATCTAGAAGTACTCAAAAAATTTTAGATTTAAAGGTGCTTTATAGAGATCAAATAGAAGCATACAGAAATTCAGATAAACAATTTAATATTGCAAAAACTCATTATTTTAATGTTTTAACTTTAATATCTTTGGAAGAACTTGTAGGATCCACTAAGCTTGCTATGAGCGATAGGCTGAAAGTTTTAATAACTTATCTAGAATTATTAAGTGCCACTCTTGAAGATACCACGGGAGTAGAGTTAGCTTTAAAAGAAGAAAGTCTTAAACAAATTCGTGCTACAATTATAGCTTTGAAACTTCATCAAGAAGACATCGCTCTAGCCAAAGACAGAGCTACCTTCAATCTTTTAGCTGATGATTTTTCATTATTTGTTGAGTCATATGAGCAAGTTAGTTATAGAGCTTTATCTTTAATAAGAATTGGTCAGATTCAAGCTGTTTATGATGCAGCAACTATAATAGATGCCGATATAAAAAAGAGCAAAGAGGGAGAAGATGTCGGCGCAGTTGTAGAATCAAAAAGAGTGAGAGCATTTCAAGAAATTCAAAGAAACTTTACTATTACAAATGAGGGCTTAATTAAGCTTAATGATAAGGTAATTTCTCGCGAAGCTGAGGACTTTGGTAGAAACTTTTATGAAGATACTTTAGTCAATCTTGAACCAATCTATATTCAAATGTCAAAATCTCTGGATCATTTGGAGGAGTTATTAAAACTTTAATATGAATAAACTTGAGCAAACAAACCAAACTGATTTTTCGTATGAGGAGCCAATCTTTTCTGATTTTAATGTTGAGTTGCCAGTTGAGCCAAAGCCAGTAGTACCGGAAATAAAAAATAGTAAAAAGAAAAAGTTTATTATCATTGGATTAGCAATTTTTTTCTTGATTCTAGTACTTGTAATAGTTATCATTAAATTAAAAAAATCTCCGGTTGAAATAACTAAAGATAAAGAATCCGAGGTAATTACAAAAAATTTAGGACCATTTGAGGAACGAATTAAAAATGCAAGAATTGATTTAGAAATTGCAGATCCGTCTAATCAAGATCTGACTTATCCTCCAGTTAATATGGAACTTCGTATTGATCAGAAAGAGAAGAGATAACTAATCAGTTTTTTTCTTACTCATTACATTTTTCAAATTAAAACTTATGAAAGTAAGAATTGTCCAAAAAGCTATTGTTGCCATTGGAAGTGTTAGATCGCTGTAAAGTATATTACTAGCAGTCTCGATTATTGCTGTGGGAATCATGATGTTTGAACACAACTTTAGAACTTTCTTAAAGTTAAAACTAAAACTATAAATTTTAAAAAGGAAATACACCAAAATTGATTCAATAAACAAAAACCAGCTTTTTGATAATAAATATAAAATACTAGAAATAATCGCCATGATTATTTGAATTTTAGGAAAAGACTTATCAATCGATTCTGAGATAGTAGCAGTAATTTTTAGTAAAATTTGTTTGTTGAGGCTGTAAGAGCCCAGACCATCAAAAATTGTTGTGAGAGGATACTCGACCCAATCTTCTTTAGAATTTTGATTGTCTTGGGTTTGATCTTGAGTAGCACTTTGTAGACTATATAAATAATTTTTGTTTATGTAAATTAAAGAGCTATTCTGGAATATTAAATTAGATTCATAGGGTGGTTCTTGAGTGTTGCTAATTATTCCAAATAATTTTGGTAAATGATGCTTTTTGTAATCTATTGTTGAAGGCCAATAAATATTTACATAATCTTGGTTAAGCTCTAATTGATTGTCTGCCCATATGATTTCCAAATTTTTGTCAAAGTGATTATTCAAATCATTGAGTGCAAGATTTACATCATCTTTAATTTTGGGAAGTTTTTTTAGTGCTATGTTCGCGCCATTAACTAATCCAAGGATTAAGATTGTTGAAGCAAAAAATAAAAGTGAGGTCTTCAGGGGTTTTTTTAAAACCTCAAGATAATATTCTGCAGAGGTGATGCTGGATTTAATTTTTTGAAAATATTTTATTAAAATCATGTTGTTAGTATAGCTTGAACTAGATTATAGCGCGAGACCATAGCGCGACTATCACCTTCAGGGAAATTTTGGTACAATTAGTTACCTTTAATAAAAGAAAGTTATTATGTCATTCGATTTTATAGAATTTAAATCCAAGCTTAGTAAATCGTATGATTTTGTTCTTAATGATATTGCTTCCTTGAGAACTGGTCGTGCAACTGTTCAAATTCTTGATCCAGTGATTGTAGAAGCATATGGATCTAAGATGAGGTTAGTAGAAGTTGCTTCAATTCAAACTCCCGATCCTACTATGTTGCTAGTCACACCTTGGGATAGGTCTTTACTTCCAAATATTGAGAAGGCTATTTCTTCTGCAGAATTAAATTTAAATCCTGTTGTCGATGGAGATATTATTAGAATTAAAATAGCATCTCTTACAGAAGAAAAAAGATTTGAAATGGTGAAAATTCTTCACAAAAAAATTGAATCGGGAAGAGTGATGTTTAGAAATTTGCGTTCCGATACAAAGCGAGAGATTGAAAAACAAAAAGGGAACGATGGAATTAGCGAGGATGATATAAAAAATGAAGTAAAAGAATTAGACGATTTATTAAAACAACATATGGAAAAACTCGATACCTTAACTGTTAATAAAGAAAAAGAGTTGCTGACAATTTAGTATGAGCGTAGTTCTTTTTATCATAATTCTATCTTTCTTGGTCATAATTCATGAACTTGGACATTATTTTGTTGCGTTGTGGTCAAAGGTTAAAGTTGAAGAGTTTGGCATCGGTTATCCTCCAAAAGCATTTAGACTTTTTAGATGGAAAGGCACTGATTTCACAGTAAACTGGATTTCGTTTGGAGGTTTTGTAAAACTTCAGGGAGAAGAGGGAGTAAAAGGAGCATCAAAATTATCGGGCCAATTTTACCAAGCTCCAACGCTAAGGAAATTAATAATACTTTTAGCTGGCGCCTCTGTTAATTTTATTTTTGGAATTATTGCTTTTACAATTGTTTTTTCAAATATTGGAATTCCGGAAGTAATTTCTGAGGCCAGAATTGGTAAAATTAGCGTTGGCTCTCCTGCTAAGGAAGTTGGTATTGAGGCTAATACAAATATCATTGGTTTTCAAGCTCTAGATCAAGAAAAAGTACTTATATCGTCTCCCAATGACTTAGTGGGACAAATCTCAACGCACAAGGGTGAGACTGTTAAAATTTTTACGTCTGGCCATTGCGAAAATCTAACTTGCGAGAAGATTGAAAAAGAATATGAAGTATATTTAAGACCAGTCGACTCAACCCCCGAAGATCAGGGTTCGCTTGGAGTGGTTTTTGATCAAGTAATCTATCGATTTTACCCACCTTTACAAATGCCATTTAAAAGTGTCGCCTTTGGAATAGAGCAGGCAATGTATTTAGGAGTTCAAATCGTTCAGGCATTTTCGCAGATAGTACAGGACTTATTCCTACACGCAAAAGTAACTGGAGATGTCGCTGGGCCGGTTGGAATTATTCATCAAGCCAAAGAAATAGGGTTATTTGAGGAAGGATTTCTAACAATTTTATCATTTGCAGGTATGTTATCCATAAACTTAGCTGTTATGAACGTGCTTCCATTTCCACCTTTAGATGGAGGAAGAGCTCTATTCGTAGTACTTGAATTGATATTCAAGAAAAAAAGGACTGAAAAGATTGAATATTACTTGAATTATGGCGGATATATTTTTTTATTAAGCTTAATAGTTATTATTACTATTAAAGATGTTTTAAGAATTTTTGGAAAATAATTATGACAAAAAAAACTAAATCTACCACTTTTTCTGAATCTCAGGTAAGCTTATTACATAAGGACTTATTAAAAACATTAATTACTACTATAATAGTCTTTACTGTTTTGATTTTGATTTATTTGTACTCTAAATAGAAGCTAGTTTACTCGGTTGAATATTTGAACTATACTCAGCTTTCTATACTTGAAAGGAAATTGAATAATATGAAATTTACAAGCAAAAAAATACTAATAATGACCCTGATGATTTATGTTTTGTCATCGGTGCTTTCTTATTCCACATTTTCATATTTTTTAGGTTCGAGCGATGGCAATAAAATGACCGACAACGCAGTATTAAATGAAGACGGTACTCCAGCAAATAAAGTAGATACCTTGCTTACAGCTTTACTGGAAATAGATCCATCGGAAGCAAAAACAGAAGCTTGTCCTTTAAATGGAAAATTATTTACAAAACAAGAGAAAGATGCCTGGGAAATGAAGCGTCCTTTAGCAATCATGATCGAGAATTCTGTAGATGCTAGACCTCAATCCGGATTGGGAGATGCAGATATTGTTTTTGAAGCTATGGCAGAAGGTGGCGTAACAAGATTTATGGGTCTTTTTTATTGTGGTGTTCAAAGATATAACACTATTATTGCCCCAGTTAGATCAGCAAGAACATATTTTGTTGAATACGCATCAGGATTTAATTATCCTCTATATGTTCATGTGGGTGGTGCAAATATACCTGGACCAGCTAACGCACTTGGTCAAATTGCAGACTATGGTTGGTCACTGGAGAATGATCTAAATCAATTTTCGATTGGTTTTCCAACTTTTGTAAGAAATAATGATAGGTTAGATAGAGAAGTTGCAACTGAGCACACAATGCAGGCAACAACTGAAGATTTATGGAGGGTGGCTGCAAAAAGAGACTGGACAAATATTGCCCCAAAAAGAAAGTATGGTAGAACAACAATAGGTGGAGACGATTGGAAAGATACCTACAAGAGTTGGTCATTTCAAGATGAGGCTGGTGTAATTGGTGCTACAACAAACATTAAATATGAATTTTGGAATGGGTTTAGTGATTTTGGTGTCGAGTGGCAATATGATAAAGATTCAAACTCATACAATCGTCTCATGGCAGGTGCACCTCATATTGATTTAAATATTGAAGAACAAATCAAAGCATCTAATGTTATAGTACTATTAACAGCCGAGAAGGGTCCTATAGATGAGCTTAGGCACATGCTTTATACAACTATAGGCAAAGGAAATGCTCTAATCTTTAAAAATGGTGATGCTATTAAGGCTACATGGTCTAAAGCAACAAGAGAATCTGAACTAAAATTCTTTGATCGTAAGGGCGACGAGATTGAGTTCGCTCGCGGGCTTACATGGATCTCAGTAGTCGACTTATCAACCAAAGTGACTTACTAAAATATGAACAACTTGCAAGATTTCATGATTTCTAAAGTTAGAGTTGAGATGATGGAGTTGTTCTATACTCATATTGAAGAAATGTATTATGTTCGTGAAATTACCCGTGAAGTTAAAGAAGAGATTAATGCTGTAAGAAGAGAGCTAGACAGAATGTTGGCTGCAGGAATTCTAAAAAGCGAACAAAGAGGTAACAGGCTTTATTATTTTTTGAACAAAAAGTACCCATATTTTCAAGAAATTCATCAAATGGTGGTAAAAAGCACCGGCTTAGGAAAAAAACTCCGAAAACTAAGAAGAAAATTAGGATCTGTGAGTTTCGTGATGTTTTCAGGCAGATTTGTCAGAGGTTTGATCCCCCGTCAGGGAGAGATTGATATGCTTGTGATTGGTGATGTAGTTCTTCCAGAACTTGAACTGATTGTCAAATATGAAGAAAAAAACCTTGGTAGAGAAATTAATTACGCCATTTTTTCTGATGATGAGTTTGAATTTAGAAAAACCAGAAGAGATCCATTTGTGATGGATGTTTTATATGGTAGCAGAATCATGGTCGTAGGAAACGAAGACGATTTTGTAGAGCGAAACTTGCCTGGAGTATAAATGAAAAATCCAGTTAAAGTTTTTATTTTTATTATTTTTTTAACTTTTTTGGCTGGTTTTGTGGCGTTGCCAGAAAGTTGGCCAGTTTCTCTGAATGTTTTTGGAAGAAATTTATCATTTAATTTGAGTGCTCCCATAATTGATTTTAATTTTTTTGGCAAACAATATTATAAAAAATTTGAACTTAAAAAAGGTTTAGATGTTCAAGGAGGAATTCAAGTGGTTCTTCAGGCTGATATGTCTCAAATTGAGGAGGCTGACAGAGTAACAGCACTTGAATCTGCTAAAGAAATAATTTTAAGAAGAGTCGATTTATATGGCTTAGCTGAGCCTGTGGTAAAAACTTTAATTACTGAAAATGATTACAGAATAGTTGTGGAGTTGCCTGGGCTTAACGATCCTCAGCAAGCATTAGAGTTGGTTGGTCAGACTGCATTATTAGAATTTCAATTGGTAAGATATATCGAGGTGCCTGCTCTAGTTGAGCCAAACTTTGAAGTTGCATCTGATGAAGCTCAGCCACAAACAGTTTCTTCAGTAACGCTTGAACCAACTGGTCTGTCTGGAAGTCAACTCAAGCGATCGAATATGCAATTCGATCAAACTACCGGAGAGCCAACGGTTTTGCTTCAATTTAATGATGAAGGCAGAGAATTATTTGCAAATTTAACAACTGAAAATACTGGAGAGTCACTGGCAATTGTGATTGATAAGCAGGTTTTAATGGCACCGGTGATTCAATCCCCTATCATAAATGGTCAGGCCACGATTACTGGTAAATTTTCATTGGAAGAAGCGCAAAAATTAAGTATTCAACTTAATGCTGGGGCTTTACCTGTGCCAATCACTGTTCTAGAGCAAAGGAATATTGATGCTACCTTGGGTGCAGAATCTATTCAAAAAAGCACCTTTGCTGGCTTAGTCGGAATCGCTTTGGTTATGTTATTCATGATTATTTATTATGGTGTTAAAGGTTTTTTAGCTAGTATTGCACTAATTATCTATGCAATTTTAACCTTGGCAACATACAAGATCATTGGTGTAACTATGACACTTCCTGGAGTCGCAGGTCTGCTGTTGTCCGTTGGTATGGCTGTGGACTCAAATATTTTGATTTTTGAAAGAATGAAGGAAGAACTTAGATTAGAGAAACCATTTGCAGTAGCTTTAGAATTAGGATTTGGAAGGGCTTGGGATAGTATCAAAGATGCCAACTTAGCTACAATTATTACAGCTCTGATTTTAATTAACCCGATGGATCTATCTTTTTTAAATAGTGGCGGAATGGTCAGAGGTTTTGGAATCACTCTTCTAATTGGTGTGCTTCTATCACTTTTTACGGGCGTTGTTGTGACTCGAACTTTAATGAGATTATTTCTCAAAGGAGCAAAGTAATGAACTTAATGAGATATAGAAAACTATTTTTTGCAATTTCGTTGTTTTTTTTAATCCCAGGCTTTGTTTCTTTAATGTTAGTCGGGCTTAAACCTTCAATTGACTTTGTTGGTGGCTCGCAATTAGAAGTTAGGATCAATGATGAAACCGCTAGCGTGACAGAAATATCCAGCGTTTTATCAGAATTATTTAAAATTGATAACGTAAAATCTGCAGATGATCATAAATATGTGATTAGTGGCGAAAATATAAATAACGAAATCAAACAACAAGGTTTACTAAAACTTCGAGAAAAATATCAAGAGGTAACTGAACTAAAATTTGAGACAGTAGGTGCAATTCTAAGTAAAGAACTCTTATCAAAAACACTTACGGCGTTATTTTTGGTTGCAACAATTATTGCAATTTACGTATGGAAGCAATTTGATGAATTAAAGTATGGGGTATGCGCAATCTTAGCGATGCTTCATGACTCGATAATCTTATTGGGAACTTTTAGTATTTTGGGCTATTTCTTTGGGGTTCAGGTAGACGTTTTATTTGTGACTGCTCTGCTTACAACTCTTTCATTTTCAGTTCACGACACCATAGTTGTTTATGATCGTATTAGAGAACTCAAGCGAAAAAGACGAGCAGTTGATTATACTGAGATAGTAAATATGTCAGTAACTGAGACGCTTAGTAGATCTATTAATAACTCTATTACTATTATCTTAATGTTATTTTCTTTGGCGTTATTAGGAGGCGATAGTATTAAGTGGTTTGCGGTTACTTTGCTTGTAGGAGCTGTAACAGGAACATATTCATCTACTTTTACAGCAGCGCCGTTGTTATTGCTTTGGGATGAAATAAAGTTAAAAAGAAGTAATCTCAAGAAGCGGAAGTAAAATTTTTGGCAATTTCCAATAACTGCTCTTTGGTATTTAGTTCTGGATTGTCTAAGACTTTTTCAAATAAATCATTTAAAATTTCACCAATTATTTTGCCAGGGTTTAAATTTAATTCTTTCATTAAATCATTGCCATCAATTTTTAAATCTCTGACAGAAAATGGCTGATGAAGCTGTTCGATCATTCTCTGTTTCATTTCTTCAAGTCGCCAACTTGTTTTTCTAGCACCACTTCCAAGTCTGTCTGCTTCTCTAACGTCTAAGATATCATTGATATTTTCCAGTCCTACTTTCTTCATAAATCTTCTGATAGACGCGTCACTGTTCTCTGGTTGGTAATGAAACATGTGGTATCTCACCAGAATAAAAATTCTTTCGATTTCTTCACTAGAGAGTCTTAATCTTTTAGCAATATTCTTTGCCATTCTAGAACCAATAATTTCGTGATTATAAAAAGTCGGTTTGCCATCTATAATTTTAAGAGTGCGAGGTTTAGCAATATCGTGTAGCAAGGTAGCAAGCCGAATAATTGGATCTTTAGAAGGACATTCATTTAGAGCGTCTAAACTATGAGTCCAAACATCTGCAAAGTGGTGACCTCCCTGCATAACCATTTTTCCTTCTAAAAGCTCAGGAATAATGATTTTTAATAATCCAGTTTTATCTAGAATTTCAATTGCTTCCTTGGGATAATCACTTTTAATCATCTTTAAAAACTCATCTCTAATTCTTTCCCAACTTATATGTTCAATCAGATTAGCATTTTTGAGTATCGCCGCGTATGTTTTTTCATCAATTTGCATGTTTAGTTGCACAGAAAATCTGACTGCTCGTAGTAATCTGAGAGCGTCTTCATTAAATCTTTTGTTGGGATCGCCAACAGTTTTGATAATTTGATATTTAAGATCATTAATACCGCCATAAAGATCGATAATTTCAAAATTATTTGAGTCTACCTTCATAAGTTCATTAGTTTTAGAAAAATCTAGAGTTGCTAGAAATTTTGTTGAAAACTTTATCGCCATTGAATTGATAGTAAAGTCGCGTCTACCAAGATCACTTTCTAGGGTTTCGCCCCAAACTACATCCTCAGGTTTTCTGTGGTTTTTATATTCACCATCAGATCTAAAAGTGGTAATTTCAAAAACTTCTTCTTTTGGATCGGTGGTTTTTTTAACAGAGCCTTGTTTTTCAGCAATTTTAACTTTTTCAGAATCCATCAGAGATGAGTGAATTTTGGTTGCTTCGTTAAGATTTATAGTTTTATCATTGGTTGCAGGACTCGCTTCAAAGTTTGGCTCAGTTTTTTCTGATTCAGTTCCTTTAGTCTCATCATCTTTTACTAAAATCCCCATTTGTTCTTGTAGATGAGTTTTAGTGACGCTAATTGTTCCAAACTCATTTTCATAAAAATTTTCTGGAAAAATCTTTTGAATTTCTTCTGGTTTTGCAGACGTTGCGAAGTCATAATCTGATGCAGTTAGGTTATATGCCTTACTATCAGCATCGACTAAAGTATCGCGAACCGCTCCACCAACAATGTAGGCTTCAAAACCACTCTCTTGTAGTTTGTTAAGGATAAAAAGTGGCTCTGGAGGTATTTTTATGATTGGGGTGTTTTTCATTTAAACTTATTTTTAATTGACTATCTGTTGTTTACAATATATAATATCTTTAATCAACCGTCACACTTCGGTGAGATGGTTTACCGTTCGAGAGCTCCACTTAGGTGTAGCTCTCATTTTTTTACTTTGTCTTTAATATTTAATATATTAGACAAATAATATCTGTTAACTCTTTCTAATTGCTTCAATCTTATAGATAAATAGTTATTATATTTTGTGAATGGTGTAGCAAATACGGTAATATAGGCATATTTGTTTTTTCTCAACATATTCTCAATCATTTCTGAAAAATCACCATCGCAAGAAAAAATAATAATATGAAATGGTTTTTCTACATTTAACAAATCGCCTAATAATTCACTGCATAAATATACGTCAACATTTGATTTAAGTGTTTTTGATTTTTTTAAAATCTCAACTTTGTTTTTCTTATCACAACCTGAACATTTAAATGATCTATACTTAGCATAGTTAGAATATGATTTTCTTACAAGAGTATGCATCTCATAGCCAGTTTTTTTCTAGAATTTTAAATTGTTCTAAAGTTCTTGTATCTTTGTTATCTGCTCCTTCAAAATACTTCACGGTTTTAAGTTTTTTGTATGTTATTCTCAGATATTTATACAGTTTGATAAAATCTAATTTTATTCCTGTAGATTTAAGTGCATTTTTGATGTTGCTAGAGTCTAAGTACACGTAAGTATCAAGGTTTTTTAAAATTATTTTTTTCATAGATAAATTATTAAGATGATTTGATTTTATCAAGTGGGAAGAAGTAAGGCAAATCTAATGTTTTTTTCAAAAGAAGAAAATAATAGTTTCTCTACTTGGATCGCAAAATTTTATAGTATAGTACCTGTATGAAGTGGTCTCTGAAAAATAAAAAAATTCCAAAACATATTGATGAACTTAAAACAATTATTTTTGATAATAGAGTAAAAAAAGTTGATGAAAAGGAATTTTTTAATCCCACTCATCCATTAGAACTTTCATTAAAAGATGTCGGAATTGACGAAAAAAATTTAAAATTGGTAATTAAGAGAATTCTAAAAGCCAAAAAAAACCAGGAATACATTGTAATTTTTGGTGATTATGATGCTGATGGAGTTTGTGCGACCGCTATTTTATGGCAAACCTTATATGAAATGGGTTGCAACGTTAAGCCATTTATACCTCATAGAAAAAATCATGGCTATGGAGTCTCAGTTAAGGCAATTGATGCTATTTTAGCTGATAAAAAACCTGATTTAGTAATTACAGTTGATAACGGCATCGTAGCGCTTGAACCAATTGAATATCTTAAAAGTAAAAATGTAGATGTAATAATTACAGACCATCATCAACCAGAAATGAAGGATGGGAAACCAATTTTTCCCAAAGCTGATTATATTTTGCATACATCCAAACTTTGTGGCGCAACCGTTTCATGGATGTTAGCTAGAGAAATTGAGGCAACCGATAATTCTAAGAAAAAATTAGCAACAGAGTCACTAGATTTATGTGGGTTGGCGACCATCGCTGATCAAGTAAAATTACTTGGTGCAAATAGAAGTTTTGCGAAATTTGGCATTGAAGCAATGAGAAAGACCAAGAGAGTTGGACTAAAATTGCTTTTTGACAAAACCATAAAAGATATTGCTGCAATTAACTCTGACACCGTTGGCTATGCAATCGCACCAAGAATAAATGCTATGGGTAGAATGGGCGATGGCATTGTTGCACTTCGATTCTTATGCACTAAAAGTAAATCACAAGCAGAAAAATTAGTCGATATTTTGATAGAAACAAACGACGAACGGAAAAGCCTTACATACGAACTTTTAAATCATGCAGAAAAACAAATTGAACTCATCAAAGAAGAAAACATTCTCATTGTTCATTCAGAGCTTTATCATGAAGGAATTCTTGGTTTAATCGCAGGAGCGATGTTAGAAAAACATAGCAAGCCATCAATTGCTATAAGTATGGGCAAGAAATTTGCCAAAGCTTCGGTGAGATCTGTACCAGGAGTAAACATAGTTGAATTTTTACGCACTATTAGAGATGATCTCATTGAAGTTGGCGGACATCCTATGGCGGCTGGATTTGGTTTTGATCCAAACAAGCTTGAAAAAATTAAAACAAGACTTTTTGCTTTAGCAAAAAAAGAAATTTCTGTTGAGATGCTGGTTAAGGAAATAGAATCTGAGTGTATTTTACCACCTGAGTTGTTCAATGACATGACAGCAGAGTTGGTAGAAAGTTTTGAGCCATTTGGACAAGGAAACAGAAGACCACTTTTTGAATTTAGAGATTTAGAAATCATCGAAATTGTTTCTATGGGAAATGAGGGCGGTCATTTGAGAATTTCATTAAGAAGTTTGGGCGATGGGGAATCTGGAAATGGAGATTCAAAAGGTGGCAGTTCAAATGCGCGCTTAAAATCAATTAAAGCAATAGGTTGGCGAATGGGCTCTTTGGTAGACGAATATGAACCAGGGGACAAAGTTTCTGTGATTGGCAGTTTGGAGTTTAATGATTGGAATGGCAGGAAATATTTACAGTTAATTTTAAAGGATATTAAAAAGCAGTCTAAAGCTTAACAGAAAACTCTCATTAAGGTACAATGTACCTCATAAAAGAAAATAAATTATGTCGAACAAAACTGAATTACCAAGAACTTTAGTGGGAGAAACCCCAGAGCTTGTAGGTAAAACTATTCTACTCAAAGGTTGGGTTGAAACGAAAAGAGATCATGGAAAAATTATCTTTATTGATTTGAGGGATAGATCTGGAATTATTCAATGTGTTGGTTTCAAAATGATGGGCGAACTCACAACGGAGTCTGTTATTTCCATTATTGGAGAAGTTAAATCAAGACCTGAAAGAATGGTTAATAAAGATTTGCCAACGGGGATGGTTGAAATTGATGTAAAAGAGTATGAAATTTTAAATTTAGCAAAAGAATTACCAATTCAAGTCGAAGGAGATGCCTATGATGTTAAAGAGGAAGCTCGTTTGAAGTATCGATATTTGGATTTAAGAAGAAATAGGATGAGAAAAAATCTCAAGCTAAGATCAAAAATGATTCAAAGTTTTCGAGAGTATTTATTTGATCATAATTTTATTGAGGTCGAGACACCCCTTCTTTCATTAGCTACCAAAGAAGGTGCTCGTGATTTCATTGTTCCATCTAGGTTTAATCCAGGAAAATTTTATGCTTTACCTCAAAGTCCTCAACAATATAAACAATTATTGATGACAGCGGGCTTAGAAAATTATTTTCAAATTGCTAAATGTGTTAGAGATGAAGATCTTAGAGCCGATAGAGGTTTTGAGTTTACTCAATTAGACATTGAGACCAGTTTTGCATCTCAGGATGAAGTGATGAGTATGGTTGAAGAAATGACAAAGTATGCAGTGAAGGCAGTTGGTGCCAAAATTAAAGACGAGAAGTTTCCAGTGTTTACATACGAGGAAGCTATCAAGAAATTTGGTTCAGACAAATTTGATTTGAGGACGCAAGAAGATAAAAAAACAGGATTGTTAGCGTTTGCTTGGGTGGTTAGATTTCCTTTTTTCAAAAAAGTCGATAAAGAAGACTTAGCAGAAGTAGCTGATGGCAAAAGTGGCTGGACATTTACGCACAATCCATTCAGTACACCCCTAGAAGAATATGTTGATCAACATTTAGAGGGTAAGGATTTGGATAAAATTATTGCCGCTCAGTATGATCTAGTTTGCAATGGTTACGAAGCCGGTGGTGGTTCCATAAGAGCTCATAAACCAGAGGTTTTGAAAGCAACTTTCAAAAATATGGGTTACTCAGAAGCAGAAATTCAAGCCAGTATAGGACACATGTTGGAAGCATTTGAAGTTGGAACTCCTCCGCACGGTGGTATTGCTATGGGTCTAGATCGTTTGGCAATGATCTTAGCAGGCGAAACTTCGATCAAAGAAGTAATTGCTTTTCCAATGACTTCATCGGGAAGAACAGCGGTTATGGACGCTCCTGCAGCAGTCGACAAAACTCAATTGGATGAATTAGGCTTAAAAGTAGTTGAAAAGAAGAAATAGTCTTCTATCTTGCTCATGAAGAGAATTTTTAGTAATAATAAATACAAATTATTTGGAATCGTAATTTTAGTTATCGCGATTTTTCTTTATAAATCTGCAGATTTAATTATCATGGCTAAAAATTCAACTGAAAAAAAATATGATGTTTATACCAAGCAAGTTTCAGAAATTCCAGTCCTCAAATCAAAATTTAATTTGCAATCTGAAGATGCAACAAAATCCGCAATATTAGATTTCGATATTAATCACTTATCCTCAAAATCTGTTTACATAGAAGATGTCGATACAGCAACTCAACTTTTTGAAAAAAATGGCGAGAGAGTGCTTCTTCCAGCTTCAACTACAAAAATTATGACTGCTCTGGTTGCGAGGCAAGAATACAAACTTGACGATGCTCTTATAATCCCAGATATCACTAAAATTGATGGGTTTAGTGTAGGCTTGTTTAAAGGTGAAAAAATGAGAGTGGACCAATTATTAAAGGCGATGTTAATTCAGTCAAGCAATGATGCCGCTTATGCTCTAGCACTAAATCACCCGGGAGGATTAGATGGATTTGTAAAATTAATGAATCAGAAAGCAACCGATTTTAATTTAAAAAGTACTTATTTTGAAAATCCAGCCGGTTTTGACAATGATTCTCAAAGAAGTTCAGCTCACGATTTAGCAATCATCAGCAAAGAGTTTATGAAGGATGATTTTTTAAGATTGGTTGTTGGAGCAAAAAAAGACGTTATTACAGACGAAAGTGGAATTTATAAGCATTATTTATATAACACTCATGAGCTTTTGGGAATTGATCAATCTGTAGTAGGTATTAAAACAGGAACGACCGAGGGTGCTCACCAGGTACTCATTACCCAATTTAATAGAGAAGGTAGAAACATCTTAATTATTGTGATGGGAAGTGATGATAGATATGAAGAAACTTCTCAACTAATTGACTGGGTTTTTGATGAGTTTATTTGGTTAACTCCTGAACAAATTATCGAAAAAAGCTGATATAGTTAGGATATGAAAATTACTATAATAGGTACTGGTTTTGTTGGAGTAGTTTCAGCTGCAGTTTACGCATCATTTGGAAATGAGGTGGTGGGCTTAGATATTGACCAAGAAAAAATAAATTCACTCAGAGATAGTAAGGTTCCTTTTTATGAGCCCGGGCTTGAAGAGCTTTTGGTGACGACTCAAAAAGAGGGAAAACTTACTTTTACCACTTCATATGAAGAAGCAATTACTAACTCAGACGTGATTTTTATTGTTGTAGGAACTCCTTCATTGGCTGATGGTAACGCTGATCTTAAGTATGTATTTGCGTCTGCTGAATCATTGGCTCCGTATTTGAAAGAAAATGCAATTGTAGTCGTTAAATCAACCGTCCCGCCTGGAACTTTAAATCAAGTTGAGGAGATCATTAATAAGACAGCAACAGTTAAATACTTTACCGCATCAGTGCCAGAATTTTTAAAAGAAGGAACGGCTGTTGATGACACCCTTAATCCCGATCGAATTGTGATTGGAGCAAGAGATGATTATTCATTCAAAATCCTAGAGGATTTGCATCAACCTTTTAACACAACAATAATAAAAGTATCTCCAGAATCTGCTCAGATGGCTAAATATAGTGCCAATGCATACTTAGCAACGCGGATTACTTTTATTAATCAAATTGCTGATTTATGCGAAAAAAATGGCGCAAATATTAATGAAGTTGTGCAAGCAATTGGCATAGATAAAAGAATAGGCAAACATTATTGGTATCCTGGTTTTGGTTATGGAGGTTCATGTTTCCCAAAAGATGTTAAAGAATTAGCTCATTATTCAAGAAAAATTGGAGAAGATGGCAATTTATTTAATAAAATTGCTGAGATTAATGAAAATCGAATATCTAAATTATTAAATAATTATTCACAAAAAATTGGTGGCTTTGAGGGCAAAACCGTGGCTATATTAGGTTTGTCATTCAAACCAAACACAGATGACATGAGAGAAGCGCCAAGTGTTAAGGTTATTCCTTACTTATCGAGTATGGGCGCGATTGTTAAAGGTTATGACCCGAAAGCTTTGGAAGTTGTTAAACATTTTATTCAAGATGATGAAAAAGTTACATATTATGACTCGATTGCTAAAGCAGTTTCAGGTGCAGACGTAATTATTTCATTGATTGAGTGGGATGAAATTGTTAACTTTGATTTTTCAAGTGTTAGAGATGAATTAAAAGAGCAGTGGTTTATTGATGCTAGAAATCAATTTAATCCAGAAAAAGTTGTTGGATTGGGATATAAATATCTTGGTGTAGGGAAATAAATAGGAATAAGTATGGATCAGCCAAAAATTTTAATTACAGGCGGAACAGGATTTGCTGGATCTCATCTGGTAGAAGCGCTCCTGGCACATGGGTACGAGGATATTCACGTCACTTCGTTTAGCGGTAGTTCTGAGTTTATGGAAAAGCTAATAAATAAAGATAATATTCATCAACTTGATTTAACAAACAGACAAGATACAGAATCACTTATCAAAGAGTTGCAACCTACTCAGATTTATCATTTGGCCTCTTTTGCTTACGTGGGAAAAAGTTTTGAGAAAGCAGAAGAATTATTAAACAATAACATTTCTTTACAATTAAATTTATTGAAAGCAGTCAAAGAATTTGCTCCAAATGCCAGATTATTAGTGATTGGTTCTGCTGAAGAATATGGCGTAAGTTTGAGTGATGACGAAATTCCTTGTGATGAAGACCACAAGTTTAGACCAATCAATCCGTATGCGGTTTCAAAAATTACTCAAGATATGCTGGCTTATGTTTATTACATTTCATTCAATTTAGATATAGTCACTGTTAGACCATTTAATCATATTGGAGAGAGACAAACTTCTGATTTTGCAATTCCTGCTTTTACAAATCAAGTAGTAGCAATTGAGAGAGGTGAACAAGAGAAACTACTAGTCGGAGATCTTGATGCAATTAGAGATTTTACAGATGTGAAAGATATGGTTGAGGCGTACATTGTTGTGATGAATAATGGCCAAAAAGGTGAGGTTTACAACATAGGCAGTGGAATTGGTGTTCGAATGTCTGATGTTGTTCAAAAATTGGTTTCACTTTCAACAAAAGAGATAATAATTGAAGAGGATAAATCTAGACTTAGACCACATGATATTCCAAAAATGATTGTAAATAATGATAAAATTAAATCGTTAGGATGGAGTCCAAAAATTTCTTTGGATGATTCTTTGGCTAGAATTATTGAATTTGCTCGCTCATCAGGAAAAACTATTAAAGGATAAATTTTTATGAAAAAAGCATTTATTACGGGAATAACTGGACAAGATGGATCTTATTTAGCTGAATTTCTTTTGGAAAAGGGCTATAAGGTTTATGGCTTAACTAGAAGAACTAGTACCCAAAATTTTGCTCGAATTCAAGGTGTAATCCATAATGAAAATCTAAAATTAATTTCTGGAGATTTAATTGACCAGCATTCTTTAACTTACGCTCTAAAAGATATCCAGCCAGACGAAGTTTATAACTTAGCAGCTCAATCATTTGTTAAAGCCAGTTGGGATCAGCCAGTTTTAACAGGTGAGTTTACAGCACTTGGAGTTATTAGAGTTCTAGAAGCAATGCGTTTAGCATGTCCAACCGCAAAGTTTTATCAAGCAAGTTCAAGTGAAATGTTTGGAAAAGTTCAAGAAGTACCACAAAAAGAAACCACACCTTTCTATCCAAGGTCTCCATATGGAGTAGCCAAGGTTTATGGTCATTGGATCACGGTTAATTATCGAGAATCATTTGATATGTTTGCTACTTCTGGGATTCTTTTTAACCACGAATCACCAAGAAGAGGTTTGGAGTTTGTTACTCGAAAAATTGCCAATGCTGTTGCTAGAATTAAATTAGGTAAACAAGATTATGTTGAGTTAGGAAACTTAGATTCTAAGAGAGATTGGGGCTATGCTAAAGATTATGTAGAGGCAATGTGGTTAATGCTTCAGCAAGATAAGCCTGATGACTATGTGATTGCAACAGGAGAAACTCACTCGGTTGAAGATTTTTTACAACTAAGTTGTAAATGTGCAGGAATTGAAAATTGGAAATCTATTTGGAAACATAATCCAGAGTTTGATCGTCCCGCAGAAGTTGATTTGCTAATTGGAGATTCTACAAAAGCACGAGAAAAATTTGGTTGGAAGCCAACGGTAGATTTTGAAGGGTTGGTAAAATTAATGATGGACGCTGAGCTAGAATTAGAAAGTAAATAAATGCAAAAAGCTGTTGTTATAGTTCCAACTTTTAATGAAAGAGAGAATATACAAAAGTTAATTCCGTTGCTTTTAGAAGTTTTCAAACAAATTAAAAACTGGGAAATGAGTATTTTGGTTGTTGATGATACTTCTCCAGATAAAACCTATGAGGTAGTAGAAAAAATAACTAAAGAAAATAAAGCAGTTAAACTTCTGCTTAATGCTAAAAAAGAAGGATTGGGTGGAGCATATTTAAAAGGCATGGATTATGCTTTTGGAGAACTTGGGGCAAGTGTTATTTTTCAGTTTGATGCCGATCTTTCTCATGATCACCTCAAAATTCCTCAATTTATGCAAGAAATAGACGAAGGGGCAGATTTGGTTTTAGGTTCGAGATACGTAAAAGGCGGTGGTATTCCAGCAAATTGGGGTTTGCACCGAAAATTTTTAAGTGTTGTGGGAAATATTACGATTGCTACTGTTCTAACTAATTTCAACATCCATGATTGGACTACTGGATTTAGAGCAGTTAGAAAAAAAGTTTTTGATAAAGTGCGCCCCTATGTTAGTGATGCTAGATTTATGGGTTATACCTATCAGATTGGTTTTCTCAATAGCGCTTTAAGACAGGGTTTTAAAGTAAAAGAAGTACCATTTATGTTTGTTGATAGAACTATCGGCAAATCGAAACTAGGAGTTGAATATATGAAAAATACTTTGCTGTATATATTTAAGTTGCGCCTAGATGATTTGCTTAAAAATAGAATTTTTAAATTTGCCTTTGTTGGAGGAGTTGGAACTTTGGTTCAATTGGTTTCATTAGCAGTTCTTAGATTGTTATTACCTGACTTTCAGTTTATAGTTTTTACTAGTTTTTTAGTGGCAACATTAATGAGCATTGAGTTAGCTATTATTTCAAACTTTACACTTAATAATTTATGGACCTTTGCTGATAGAAAATTAAAGACATCGCAAATACCTGGAAAGTTTATACAATTTAATTTTGCTTCAATGGGGTCAATTTTAATTCAGTTAGTTATCAATTCTTTGGGGGAAAATTTAATAGGTCTTAAAGATTTGTTTGTTTTGCCAATAATAAATTTCAATGTTGATACGGGATTATTTTTTGCTATAACAGGAATATTAATTGGTTTATTTTGGAATTTCTTTGCTTATAACAAATTTATCTGGAAGAAAAAATAACCAAATATGATCAGTAGTTTGCTTCAGAAAAAACATTATTTTCTTATTGTTGTTTTATTATTTGCAGTCTTTTTGAGATTTTGGAATATTTCCAATACAGTACAATTTTTGGGTGATCAAGGACGCGACTCTTTGATTGTGTCAAAGATTTTTAAAGAAAAAGATTTGGTATTTATTGGTCCAGTTACCAGCGTTGGTAATATGTATTTGGGTCCACTTTATTATTATTTCATGGTTCCTTTTTTAATGATTTCATATCCAAGCCCGTTGGGTCCAGTTTATGCAGTTGCTTTTTTGGGAGTTCTTACCATCTATTTAATGTATGCTCTTGGCAAAGAATTAATGGGTGAAAAAGTTGCCTTAGCAGCCACAACTTTAATGGCGTTCTCAGCAACTGTTGTTGCAGGCACCAGGTTTAGTTGGAATCCAAATCCCGCTCCTTTGGCTTCGTTGGTAATGATTTATTTTGTCTTTAAAGCACTAAGAAAAAATGAAAAATACTGGGTCTTAGTTGTTTTGTGTTTTAGCGTTTTGATTCAACTTCATTATTTAACTTTATTGTCTGGCTTGGGTTTTGGTAGTTTGTGGTTGTGGCAACTTTATCAAAAACACAAAAACAAAAAATCGATCAAAAAGATGATAGTTTTAACGGTCATTGGTGGATTAATTTTTATAATTTCATTAACACCATTAATTTTGTTTGATATAAAACATGATGGACTAAATTTCCAAGCATTCAAAAAAATTATTTCTGGAGAAAATAGTTTTGAGCAACAATCATTAACATCTGTAGAAAAAATTAATAAATATTTGGTAAATACAAAGAATAGAGGAAGCCAAATACTGCTCGAATTATCAATTAGCGATCAGAAAAATTTAAATAATTATTTATTTTTATTTTCAATTGTAATTTTATTTTTAAGCCTAAGAGATTCTCAAATTTTAGCCATAAATGGCAAGAGTAAAGATCACTATTTTGGGAAAATTATTATAATTACTTTTTTAATTACTGGAATTTTTGGAACAGCTCTGTATAAACATACTATATTTGATCATTATATTGCATATTTATTTCCAGTTTCTTTTTTTGCATTAGGATTAATTGGTGAGTATCTTTATAAAAAAGGAATATCAGGAAAATTTGCGATTGGTTTGTTTTTGATACTTTTTGCAAATTATAATGTTTCCAAAATGTCTAAGGTACTTTCTTCAACCGGAAGTACGATGAATAAAATTTGGTCTACTTCAAAAACAATTACCGACAGAGTCATGGACGGTGAAAAATATAATATTGTGTTGCTGACTGGTACGGGCGACATTGATGGGCAAAATTATAGATACTTTTTGAGTACGACCGACAAGCCTCCAGTTGAAATGGAGGATAGAGGAAAAATAGACACGCTTTTTATAATTAATGATGATAAGGTTTTAAAAAATGTCGCTGATTCTCCTATCTACGAAATTGTTGTTTTTCCAAACAAAACTCCAAGTGAAGTTTATCAAATTGATGATGGTCCAGAGATCACAGTCTTGAGAAGAAATTAATAAAAGTGTATGATTAACAGATGAAACCATATCTATCGGTAGTTATTCCTTCATATAATGAAAAAAGCAATATATCAAGAGGTGTTTTAGATGATATTTTAAGGTATTTAAATGATCAAAAATATGAGTGGGAATTAATATTGAGTGATGATGGTTCTACTGACGGAACCATTGGTGTTTTAGATGAATTTTCTAAAAAAGATTCTAGAATTCAAGTTTTACACAACAATCATTCTGGTAAGGCTCCAACAGTAAAGGCAGGGATGCTTGTAGCAACTGGGAAGTGGCGTTTATTTACTGACTTTGATCAATCAACCCCTCTAAAAGAAATTGAAAAACTATTAAAGTATGCAGAAAGAGATGCTCAGATTGTAATTGGATCCAGAGAAATGATTGGTGCTTTAAGAGATAAAGAGCCGTTTCACCGGCATTTAATGGGTCGAGGATTTAATATTTTAGTTCAAATACTGGCGATTCCAGGAATTTTAGATACACAGTGTGGTTTTAAATTATTTTCTGGAGAGATCACTGAGAACCTTTTTAATATGTTGCGTGTTTATGGTGGCTCAAAGACAAGAAAAGATGCTTTTACTGGGGCATTTGATGTTGAATTGCTGTTTATTGCCAAAAAGAAAAACCTCAAAATCAAAGAAGTGCCAATTATATGGCATCATAATAAATCGAACAGAGTTAGTCCAATTAAGGATTCCATTAGAATGTTTAGAGACATAATGATTATTAGAATTATGGATTTACTTGGTAAATATAAGTGAGATTTTGATGACAGTTTTTATATTATTTTTTTTAACTTTGCTTGTTTACGCCGTTTTCTCATATTCGCTTGTTGATCCCAACCTCGTTCTTTCATCAAATGCATATTATTGGAGTTTTCAAAATTGGATGTGGTCGACATTTTTTCATAACGGTCACTTAATGGCATATGTATATTTTGGAATAATAATTTCCCTTTTCATTTTGTATTTTCATATTTTGGACAAATTAAAAACTAAAAAAATTTCTTTAAAAAAGATTATTAAGAATAAATACGTATTATTATTTTTAGTTTTAATATTTCCAATCTTTCTTTCGTATAATGCTTTATCTCATGATGTCTTTAATTATATTTTTTATGCCAGAATGATCGTGAAATATGGAGTTGATTCACGAACACATATACCTTTGGATTTTCCTAATGACTTATGGATTAGATTTATGCATAACACACATGTGACAGATGTCTATGGAAGAGGTTGGACATATTCTTCGATAATTCCATATATATTGGGATTTGGAAAATTTTCATTAACACTTGTTTCCTTTAGATTTTGGAACTTTTTTGCCATGATTTTGTTGTATTTCTCAATGCAGTATTTTTCCAGAACTTTAAATAATAGAAACATGAATTTATACGAAGCTTCTTTGGTCTTTTTAAATCCACTTTTATTAATTGAAGCCATATCAAATTATCACAACGATATTTTGATGATACCATTTGCGGTGTTGGCTGTAAGTTTGTTGATAAAATCAATAACCTCAAAAATTACGGATAACAAGCTAAAGCTGAAATATATAGTTTTTTCTTTAATAGCGTTGTCAATTTCTATTTCAATTAAGTTGGCAACTATTGCATTGCTTCCTATTTGGCTGTTAGTAATTGGAGTTAGCTACTTTTCATTTAAATTTGCGACAAAAATGGCAACGAAATTTAGAATTAAAATTAATGAAGGTGTTTACCAGAAACTTATTTTTACATTTTTTGGTAAATTTGTGGGATATATTCCAGATTTAGCCGCAGGATTAATGATGATCTTACTTTTTACTCCAAGGTCAAATTACTTCTTACCTTGGTATATGATTTGGGTGATAGTTTGGATTCCTTTTATGAAATTAAAATTATTTAGAAATCTAATTATTATATTTACTCTTAGTTCATGTTTAAGATATTTACCTTGGTTATTTAATAATTTAGAATATACCGATCAAGTACTTAGGAATCAAAAACTAATTACTTGGATTATTCCGGGAATTTTTCTTCTTTCAAGATTTAAAAGAATTGGACAAACAACTGATAAAAGTTGATAATAAAATTATGTTGAAAAAATTTTTTGAAAAATCAAAAAAGTATAAGCATGGGAATTTAATTATTTTTGGGTTGATTGCTTTTTATTTAGTTACTCATTTATCGGCTTTAACAAGCCTTCCTGTTTTTGCAGATGAATCTATTTATATTAGATGGGCTCAATTAATTATAGACGATTGGCAGCGATATTTATTTTTTCCAATGAACGATGGTAAAACACCATTATTCATTTGGTTGTTGGTACCTTTTCAATTTTTATTTAAGGATCAATTATTTGCCGGAAGATTTGTTACCGTATTAGTTGGTCTAGCTCAGGTTCTAATGAATATGAAAATTATTCAAGTGCTTGGTGGTAAAAGAAAAACACAAATTCTCACAGGAATATTTACAATAATATTACCCTTCTGGTATTTTCATCATCGAATGGCATTGATGGATGGTTTACTAACATTGCTAGTTTCTGTGACATTTTTATTTCTAGCTAAGGTTTCAAAAAATCAGCCAAAGAAAGTGTTTGACAAAAATAGTTTGAAGCCAATAATTTTGGCAGGAATTTTCTTTGGGCTGAGCTTACTAACAAAAATTCCTGCAGTTCTATTTATTCCGGCGTTTTATTTTTCGATTTTTTTGGGAACAAAAAAAGATTTTAAGAGATTGAGAATATCATTTTTTAAAGTTTCTTTTAGCATTGCAATTGGCTTATCAATGTTTGCGGCTTTAAGAATAAATCCAGTTTTTGGTCAATTATTTAGCAGGGGTGGAGATTTTTTGTTTCCAGTTTCGCAAATCATTACAGGAACTTGGAAAGAAACCATTCCAAGCTTCCCAAATTATATTAATTATTTCTTTATATATTTGACTCCGGGAATAATGGTTTTTATAATTTTAGGATTATTTTCCAAAAAACACAAAATAACTGCTCACGTTTTATTTTGGTCTGGATTATTTTTTATACTTCCGATAGCCTTGATGGGTAAGTCAGTTTATCCAAGATATCTGTTTCCAGCTTCATTATTTTTCACTTTATCAGCCATGATGGGACTTGAAAGTATTATTTTTGGCATTTTTGAGAGTCCAAAACTAAATGGAAAGTCTGATAAGCTTTGGAAAACTTCCTTGGTTGGAGTTTCTGTTGCATTGTTGATCTCAAATAGCATTGTTACTTCAATAAATTATATGCAGTTGTCGGTTTTAAATTCTAACGATATTCCTTTTGTTGCTTCCGATGTGACGCAGTATTTAACGGAATGGTCTTCTGGACATGGAATTAAAGAAGCTGTCGAACTCATTCGCAGTCAGGCAGATATTGGAACTGTAGCCGTGGCAACAGAAGGTACTTTTGGCACATTGCCCGATGGTTTATTGATGTATTTTCATAGGACTAATGTTGATAATTTATATTTAGAAGGAGTAGGTTATCCAATAAATGGAATACCAAAATTATTTGCTGATAGAGCAAAAAACTATGAGAAAAAATTATTAGTTGTAAATTCCCACAGAATGAATTTAAAAATTGATAGCAAATATTTAGTTGCAGAATATTGTCGACCATTTAATGCTCCCTGTTTACAGGTTTGGAATATCACAGAAAACTTTCAGGATTATATAAAAGATTAAGATTCTCATTTTCTATTAAAGAAGTAAATGTATATAGGTTATACATTTACGAATTTTTCATTTAGACATAAAATCTCAGAAATTTATTACTTAGCTAGATGAAAATAAATGCTAAAAAATATTGCTTGGTTTTTTTTATACAAAACGCCTGAGTTTATTTTTTCTCAAAACAATGTATTTAGTCATGCTTGTTCTACTCCATTAACAATTTTGATGTCAAATTTAGAAGCTGATGTGTGTGGATCCAATCAAACAAGTGAGAATAGGGCTAAAACTTCGCTGGAAGCAGTAAATAAACTCTACAAAATAATTCAATCAGTCAATCAAAGCGATGAATTTAATGAAAAGTTTAGAGTTTCTACAGCAATTAATGAAGTTCTTTGTTTGATGCGTGGTAAAATTGATTATAAATGTTTTGAATCAAAACTTTTAATAAATAATGATTTATTTTTGATTGGGAATAAGTTATATTTTCAAGAAGCATTGACATGTATTTTTAATAATTCAATCGAAGCATACAAAGATATTGAACAAAAACCAGTAAGTTTTATTGTTAGGAAAGTGAACGATCAATTAAGAATTGATGAGATTGACTATGGATCCGGCATGAATTTCATTTTTCAAAAATTAGTTATAATTAAAGGTATGACTACCAAAAAGAATGGAATGGGACTAGGATTACATTTTGCCAAGAAAACAGTTGAGAATATTTTTTCTGGCAAAATGATGATTAGAAGTACTGTGGGCTTGGGAACACATATAACTTGGATTATTCCGCTACAGAAGCCATGTAGCCAAAACCTCTTACCGTCTTGATGATATTTTTGTTATCGCCTAGAAATATTCTAATTCTTCTAATATATACGTCGAGGGTTGTGTGAGTGGGTATTTCGGAACCACCGGACCAAACATCATTGATAATCATGGTTCGACTCACAACATGATTCTTGTGCTTAAATAAACAAGCAAGAATTTGAATTTCTTTTTTCCTCATTGTAGAAGTGATATTATTCAATATTACTTCACCAGTTTTTGGAAATATGCTTACAGGTCCGAGAGAAAGAGAGTGAGAATTTTTTAGTTTTTGTTTTGAAAGTAAACTATTTACTCTTAACGAAAGCTCTGAAATCGCAAAAGGTTTTGATAAATAATCATCTGCTCCTACTTCGAATCCCGCAATTTTATCTTCAGTTCTTGATTTTTGTGAAAGAATTAAAATCCTAGTTTTAAAGTTAAAATCATTGATAAACTCAGCAACTTCAATTCCATCACCGTCATCTAACACTCTATCTAGTATTACGATATCAAAATCATTTTCTTCTATTAGACTGCATGCTTTGTCAACTGAACTGCATGTATTACATTCAAAATTCTTGTGTGAAAAATAATCCTTAATCATTTTTGAAAGAGTTATATCGTTTTCGACTATTAGAATATTTTGCATTTCAGCCTTTCTTATAATAAATAATTTTGGAAAATATCGCATAGCATTTAAAAAGAAACAAGAATCGAGATAAATGAAATAGTTTGATATACTACATGTTAACTAAGTCGGCTGTCAGTCATTGCGTCAGTTTTTCATTCATCGATTTGTTTAAATCGTAGTAAAATATATATCGGTTGTATTAGACATCAATCCCGGATGGTGAAGTGGCATCACAACAGTTTCTGGAGCTGTTATCCTAGGTTCGAATCCTAGTCCGGGATCATAATAAAAAAAGATAACTTTTGTTATCTTTTTTTATTATTATTCGGGTTGGTAGATTGAATTTA
>PFJN01000052.1 GCA_002783105.1 Candidatus Pacebacteria bacterium CG_4_10_14_3_um_filter_34_15
GTATTTAAGCCCTTCAAAAGTTGCTATTACCTTTCCTACTTCCAGGGCTTCTTCCCCTGATACTCCCGTGTATTGAGGATCACCTTGAACCAACCAGGAGGAAAAGATGGGACTTTCATCGGCATATTTTCCCAAAGCGGTAGATTGGTAGTTTTTAATGGATTCATCGGTTAACTCCAGCTGGCAGAGCTTGTGAATCTCGGTCTCAATGTCGACTGTCCTTAACCAGGCATCTCCTCCAAAATCATCGATATCCTCAACCTCCTTAATGGTACGCAGGTAGCTTTTGGCAAACTGCTCGCACATTTTGGACTTACTGGGATACAACCTGCCACTTGAATCAATGTAGTCTTGATGAAGCCAGTAGGCAACCAAACCAATAACGACAAAGATCACCAAAAGAAGAATCAACGGAAGTTTGGTTAAGGCTTTCTTTTTTCCTCCTGTCATAGTTACATTTTACCCCTAAGGAGAGGTTACCCTGCCTCCTTCTCCTTCAAGGTTAGAATCATAACGCACCAAGTCCCCACCAGCAGAATAGACCAACTCGAAAAACTTACAATCCTTGGCGTAAGAGCAGCCGTCAAGCAACCAACGGAAAAGATAACTTGTGCCGTCTTTGGTTTGCGACTCCAACTGGTAACGCCCAAACTCGGTTATCCCAAGAGGGCTAAGATTGTCCTGGATGAACTTAGTAGCAATCTCTTCAAGTTCCTTTTGGGAGTAGCGCTTGGTGTAATCAACCTGCTTTCGTTCACTAAACCAACGAGAGCCATCCTCTCTGTATCCCCAAGTTCCTCCTGGCTCTCCGTATTCAACAATATGGTTGGTAGCAGGATTAACCAGGAAGTAATCGAACCCGACGATGTAGGTCTCAGACTTGGCAGGGATCAGCCTATCCTCATCTAAACTGTAGAAGGCGTCGCTGCAGGAGTATTCGATCTCGACTGTTGGTTTGTCAAGGAAATCGCGGATCACGGCAATGGCTTCCTCCCTCTCTTTGGCTGGTCTTGCCGTCAATAGACACAAGCGCTTCCTGACATCGTTCCGTTCCTGACTGCCGTGTTGGGCATAGGCGGGATCGGAGGTCTTCTCGGTTAGCTCCTTAACCTCCTCAAACTTTCTAATTTCCTGGATTTTGGGTTTAACGACAAAGTAACCTATCCCAACCACTCCCAGGAGAATAAGGGCAAAAAGGGGTAAAAGTAGCTTAGTTATTCTTTGTTTTTTGGTCTTCATGTTCTCACCTCCTTTACTTTAAGTATTTTTCAATGTTGGCTAAATGTTCCTGGTAAGTCTCGGCACAGAGGATTTGCCTGTTGGAATCGTGGAGGTAATACAGGCAGTCGGTCTCTTCTGGATTAAGGACGGCTTCGATGGCAGCGATACCAGGGTTACAAATGGGATGGGGAGGCAAACCTTGATTACGGTAGGTGTTGTAAGGGGAAGGAATGTCTTTGTCTTCTGGGGTAATTGGTGTCCACCAACCGCCATCGCTGCTGTAGTCGCCAAGGGGTTGAGTATTGTAGCGAGCCTCACCATAATGCAGGACATCATCACGGACATACTGGACTGTGGCGTCAACCTCGATCTCCATGTCGTCAAGAAGCCTGTTCCACAGGATGCCTGCAATAAGGGGCATGTCATCCTTTCCTGCAGCTTCCCTTTGCACGACTGAGGCAAGGGTAAGCCCTGTCGTCCACTTGATGTCTTGTTTAAGGAATTCACTGTAGTAAGGGGCAAACTGTTCCTCAAAGCGGTTCCTGAAGCGCTTGGCAACGGACAAGCCGTCTTCGTCTTTGGGAATAAGGTAAGTGTCGGGAAAGAAAACCCCTTCCAAATGTTCAAAGTCCATTGAGGTGTATTTTTGGATGAAGTCTTGGAGTTGTTCCTCATCCCAACCCAAAGTCTCGGATAAACGCTCCGCAATCTGTTCCTTGCGATAACCTTCAGGAATGGTTACCCAAACAAGCTCTGGCTCATTAGAAAGCACCTTAGCCAACTTCCAGGCGTTCATACTCTTGTTGACACGATACCCACCTGGCAAAATCTCATCTTTACCACTTCGTCCCAAAACCAACCTAAATGCCCAGCCACTCCTGATTAAACCCTGGTCTTTAAGCCTACCAATTAACCCTTCTTGGTTAAGGGAAGCACTAACGACGAATATCTCCGTTTCAGCATTTCTTTGGGGAACGCTAAAAAGTAGTTGGAAGACAACAACGGAAGAAACAACTAAAACAAGCAGGGTTGCACCTGCCCAGAACCACCATTTCTTGATTAAATCCTTCATTTTTATTGTCATATTTTGATACAGATCGCTATGTTAACTTCGCTTGGGGAGTAAAGTCAAATTAAAAAAGTAAGCTCCCCGCTAGGCGATAGCTTTCGCTACCCACACCCCTTTCGGGATGCGACCCGCTACAGGTCTCCTAAACGAGGAGCTTACTTCCCTGTAGCGGGTTTTCTTAGCCATGCCCAAAGGGTTTAGGCTTTATGCTTCTATTTTATCAATTTTGGGCTACTTTTAATACCAGCCCTTGACTATTTCACTAGAATTCTGTAAAAATGTATCTACAAGGCATTACTGCCTGAGACTGATCAGGATACTAGGATAGCGAGACACTCGAAAGCTAGACAAGATTAGGATTGCAGGACTCCAACGAATCATGACAAAGAGTCTCCACCTGCAGAGACCAATCCCATCGACAGACATAGAATGACGCCCTAAAAGGGTTGCACGGATAGCAAACACTGTTTGGCAGTGAGGCTGTTGTTGCAGCCCTTTTTTTATTGGCTGCAGAAAGAAGAATCTATGCCTAGTCAAAAAACAAATAAAGATCTGTATTACACTTCAAGTTTCCACACGACCATCTTTTTGATGATCCATGGGATGATCCTGGTAAGTATCCAACCCTCTTCTAATAACCCCAATCGTTCAGTTTTTGTCCTCAAAGACATTCCCAACCGCAAAGACCTTTTGCGGGAGTTGAACTTTGCCAAAGAGAACTCCCCTAGCGTCCTTGTTGATTTTAGGAAGGTTGTCGCCACGACAAAGTCATTAAAAGAAAAACTTTATCAGGAGAAATTCTAAAAATATGCCAATCCAACTGTCTTTAATACGAGAGCTGAAAACAATACTTGAAGAAGATTACAACCTTAATCTGTCTATGGAAGAAACGACAGAAATTGCGGTGAGGTTACTGGGATTCGTGGAAACGTTAATAAAAATTGAGTCAAAAGCCACTTCTCAATCGGAAGGAAAGGAATCTGTAAGACAAGAACTAAAAAAATAAAAACTATGACTAACGAAAGTTTCAAGGTCAGAGACCTAAGAATAAAAGAAAAGTATTGGATGGACGACACCTACCTTAATGGGTATGCCAAATATCTCAGACCTATGGCTACGGCTGTTTACATGTCTCTCTGTAGGCATGCCGACAAAGAACAATCATGTTTTCCCGCCGAAATCACGATCGCAAAAGAGCATGGCATTGGCGAAAGAACAGTTAGGGGCAAAATTGCTCTTCTCAAAGACTGGAACATCATTAGATCTAAGCGGACAAGGTCGCAGAAAGGCAAGTGGATGCATAACACTTATTTTTTACTGGATAAGTCCGAATGGAAAAGACCACAGGCAAAATCTGCCTCTGGTTCATCCACAGGCAAAAAACAACAAAACCACAGGCAACAGTTGCCTCCTAATGATCCCCACTTGAAGGGTTCACATACTATTAGGTTGAAGCAACCAAAAAGGAAAGATATGACTTTTAAGAAGGAATGGCATGACCAAGTCTTAAAGGAATATCAACAACTAAAAGGCATAACTCTACAAGGCGAAGAATTCAAACCTATCCGTCAGGCAATTAAAACCATGTTTATGTCAGGGAGGACTCCTGAGCAAGTCATTGCCGCTATGCGTGATGTTGCCAAGAGAGGTTACTGCGAGTGGACGATCAACACTGTCAAGATGAAACTCCCTGAAATCCTTCCAAAAATTGGCTCATCGTCACAAGTTAACAGAGAGCAGAACGAACTGGAAAAGACATTAACGGAATTGAATGAAGGAGGTGGGCAAAATGGGTAACACAAGTTCAGCCCAGAGGCATACTCTTCTAATGGCTGCTTTCAAAAAGGGAGATATGGCAACAGTCAAAAAACTTGCCCAAGAAGCCCATGATGAGCGGATTAAAAAGTATGGAATCCCTGGAGACTGGGAAAAAGCAAAGGCGGATGTTGAGAAGATGCCATTTCCAAATGAGGTTGGGGTCGAAAAGAGCAGAACCAGCCACTCAATAGACAAGAATACCAGCCACCAGATGATTAACTACGAGCTAAACCAGCCATATGTCAGGGGCTACGAGCTGATTGGTGTTTATGGTTTCTGCCCAGAGTGTAAAAGGATTATCAATGAGCGCTTCTCACTTTTTAATACTCAGCTCAATCTTGTTTATGAGAAATGGTTCATAAAAAAGGGTGAAATCGTTGAAAAATAAAAATATGAGTAAAAATAAACCACAACTGACCACATCAAAAATGCCCAAAGAGACAGAAAGCCAATACACCGCTTTCCTACTGTATTGCGAGGTGGGTAGTGTTTCCAAACTGATCCAAGCATGGCAACAAATATGTCGGAATCCTGTAGGAGAGTTGTCGGTGGTTTTTGGCAATAAACTTGGGGATTTACCCTCAGAAAGGACGATTGAAAGATGGTCAGTAAAATACCGCTGGGTAGAACGAGCAGACTTGAAACTGACAGAGGACTTGGAAGGCTTGAAAAAGAAGTCAACCCAGATCAGACAAAAAAGGGCATACACGATTACGGAAACGTTTTGGGGTAAATTGCAGGCGTTAAAAAAACAGATGCAAGCAGGTGAGCCAGCCACTGTCCCAGAAGTCAAATCACTCTGGGAAATGATGAGGATCGAATGGGGAGAAAGCATTGGCAAACAAGAGATAGTTCAAGGAATTAACGAAGACGAGCAAAGACCACTTACCCCAGAAGAAGAGGAATTGTCAAAGGCGATAACAGAACTGGAAAAGGAATTTAGCATAAAACAACTTGAAAACAAAAAGAATGATGACACAACTTGATATTGCCAAGGTATTTATTTATGTTGTGTTGCTGAAACAACTAATATGAAAACTGTCCTACTCTGCCGAGTATCAAGTCGAGAACAAGAAGTAACAGGCTACTCCTTACCAGCCCAGGAGAAGCTATTGAAGAGATATGCCCAGAAACAAGGCTATCCAATCGCCAAAATCTTCACCATCTCAGAAACAGCAAGCGGGAGGAAACAACGGGAAATTTTCTCCTCCATGATGGCTTATGTTCAAAAAAATAACATCAAAATTCTCATCTGTGAGAAAGTTGACCGTTTTACTAGAAACTTCAAAGATGCCGTTATGATTGACGATTGGTTGGAGGAGGATGAAGAACGGCAAGTTCATATGGTTAAGGACTCCCTCATTCTTCATAAAAACTCCCGCTCTCAAGATAAACTTAACTGGGGTGTGCGCATTATCTTTGCTAAAAACTACATCGATAACTTATCCGAGGAAGTCAAAAAGGGGCAAAAGGAAAAACTGGCACAAGGTTGGTTGCCGTGTCGACCCAAGCCAGGATACAAGACTGTTGGAGAAAGAGGACATAAAACCCATGTTCAAGATGAAACCACTGCTCCTCTGATGAGCAGATTTCTTGAACAGTATTCAGAGGGAGACTGCTCAGTTAAAAAACTTGCTGATTTAATGTTTGAGGCTGGGCTTCGCTCTTCAATTGGAGGTAGAATCTACAAGAGCCGAGTCCATCAACTCCTCAAAGACCCCTTTTACATCGGCAAGATCATCTGGGGAGGGCAAACCTATCAGGGTCAACATGAGCCTTTAATTAGCCAAGAGATTTTTGATAAGATACAGTTAGTGTTGGCTGGTAAAAATACACCTAAAATAAACAGACATATGTTCCTATTCAAGCAATTACTCAAATGTGCTGAGTGCAAAGGCACAGTCACCTGGGAAATCCACAAAGGTATCATCTACGGACACTGCAACCACTACCGCAATTGCTCCCAAAAGAAATGGACAAGAGAGGACGATATTGAAAATCAACTCCTTGATGGTTTTGAAGGATTACAGCTCAGAAACAGCCGTATTGCCGAATGGCTGAAAAAAGCCCTCAAAGAAAGCCACCAAGATGCCATCACTTACGAAACCAGCAGCCTTAAAGAGCTTCAAGACCGTCTAGCACAGGTTGAGAAGCGCTTAGACCGCCTGTATGACGATAAACTGGATGAAAAAATCACCAAAGCCTTCTACGACCAGAAGTTCAGGCAATACAATCAAGAGAAAACGGACATTGTGGCAGCCATCGAAAAGCACACCAAAGCCAAAAGCAATCACTTTGATTTAGGCGTTAACCTTTACGAACTCTCCCAAAGAGCCAAAGAAATCTACCTGCGAGCCAAAGAATGCCACCTCTTAGAGGAACAAAGACGGCTTATCAGCTTGGTTTTTACCAACATGACCCTAAACGAGGGAGTCTTGGCTTACGAGTATTCCAACGCCTTTAAGCTGATCCACAATGCAGTGGTTGAGACTAACGGTTCGAAAGTGGTGAATTTGGCAAAAAATGGAGAGAGGATTTTCGAACCTGCGAAATTGCCCGATAATTCAACCCAAAAGGGGTCTTTGCGACCCTCTCGTCCTACTTGGCTGCCCGACTTGGATTCGAACCAAAATTGACGGCTTCAAAGGCCGCTGTCCTGCCATTAGACGATCGGGCAACTAGGAACTATATTTTACCAGAGAGAACCAATTTAGTGAAGTTGATTAAACAGCACACAAAAAATAGCCCAGGTGGGGTATGTTTACAACATTGAGCGGGTAACGGTACTCAGCTCGAACCTATTTAGCCTGGATGACTATGTCAAACCAGATCTAGCTTTACAGCTAAACCTTCTTAAAAAGCATTTGCAAATTGATTCTTTTGCCACTTACCAATAACTCTATGTTCAAGTATTTTTAAGTAGCTCAATATTGTCAAAAGTACATTGATCAACTTCCCATCGGGAAAGATCAGAAAATTCTTGTGTTTGCACTTCGGTATTGAAGACATGAGAATGAACAATAAATCCGGCTTTGTGTAATTCTTCCACAAGAGCATCTTTCCCAAATTGGTTCAATATTTTAAATGAAACGTGCAACCTATCAGCTTTCGTCATTTTTCCCCAACCAATTAGTTTTTTCTGTACGATTTCTTGTGTCATCCAATCTTGGAAAAAGAAGTCATGAAAAATTAGCCCTAATGGTATTTATGGAAAGTCTTCTTTTATATACAGTGACAATGGAATTTCACTCGTTGTTAACTCGAGATCTGCTTGAGGAAACCTATTCAAGACTACTTTCAGAGGTGGAAGAATCTTGGTGTTAAATTCTTTTATCTCAATCTCAATTCTTCCTTTTGAATGAATTTTCTCCAAAATATCTTTAAGTTTAGGATATTCCTTACTTCGATCAGAAAGGTAGTCGTGAACGACAATAATTTCTCCATTATGAAGATGGATATCTAACTCTATCCCATCTGCTCCTTTTTCAAACGCTGACAAAAATGCCTCTAGTGTGTTTTCGGGAAAAGAAGCTGTGTCACCACGATGTGCAATGAGTTGAGTCATTTTATGTAATTTTCTAGTAACCTTCTGTACATTTCTATCACTTTATGAGCGGGTAACGATACGGTTCTCGAACCTATTTAGCCTGGATGGCTATATCAAAATATATCTACTTAAGCATCCTGACATATCTTTCAGCACATTCATCAAAATCGTACTTCGGTCTTCCATTACTCCTGAATTAATTTTACAACTAACTAGTTATAAAAACCATCTCAAGTCTGTTGATTTCTGTTTATTTCAGGAAGTTTTTGGGAACTATCAAAAACAAAAACTGTTAAAATAATCATATGTGCTTACTTTGTAATTTGCCACAAACCACTTATTGTGAACGAGGTGCATTAAGTGCATTGTTTGCAGAACCAATAAATGCCTTTACAAACTTAGCTTTCCCAATTGCCGGTTATTTAGGTTACAAACTTCTCAAAGAAAAGAAAATCGAGTCAAAAGAGGTGAGAGCACTACCTTGGATACTTTCTTTAGTTGGGTTAGGAAGCTTTATTTATCACACTGCGAGAAACTCAACAACTTTGGTTTTTGATGCCCTGCCGATTTATTTTTTTATTCTGTATGCTTTATTTTTAACCCTCAGTGAAATATTTAAAAGTAGGATGAAATCAATTCTCGTTTTAACAGGGTTTGTTGGCTTGGAGGTTATCTTATCGATTTATGTTCCAAGGGAATTTCTTAACGGCTCAATCAGGCACATCGCCGCAGTCACTTTTATAACACTAATCGGTTGGTTTGCAGTCAAGAAATACGGAAATACTGTCGTAAGGCCATTATCAGGAATAATTGGTCTTTATGCTTTTGCAATATTTTTCCGTAGCATTGATGCCTGGATTTGTACCTGGTTACCAACAGGTACTCATTTTCTTTGGCATATCTTAGCTGCTTTTGCTGGGTATCAAGCTATATATCTTCTAGCTGTAATAAAATCTTCTAAGCCCAAAACAGCATAGCTTTGATATACTTGCCTCACAGAATGATCTCTCTGGCGAAGGTATCTTACTTTTAGAGGACTGATGGCACGCTTGTGATCCATCTTAGCCACAGGGATCGAAATAAAATTATCTTATGAAAACAAGAATATTGCTTATCAATTTCAGCGACACAGATCAAAGGAAAATTCAAGAACTCGGAGTAGATGTTGATCTTGGTTATGTAAGTGACAGACAGAATCTTATTAATCCTGATGGAAAAACCGAAGAAACAGCATCATTTTATTCTCCGTTAGCAATATACGAGTATAAAGCAGTTTTCATAAAACTTTCGAAAAAGGCAAATAAAACTAAGGAACAGACTAAGCTTATCGAAGAAAAAGAGAAGGTTAATTTTATAAAGTACTGGTATGACAGTATCGGTGTTTTGACAATCTTCATAGAAGATTGCAGCTTTGATTCATTAGATGTATTTGGTATACCACAAATTGATTTAACATCATCAAATGGTAATGACAAAACTGTTTTCTTTCCTTTGCAAGTTAAAGATAGACCTTTTAGGAATATATTAAGCGAGTTAGAATCACTGGTTGCAATCCCCCCTCAAAAGTATTTAAAGATTAAGTCTGATGAATCTAAGGGAACAGGCAAGAATTGGACAATTTTTAGTGCATATAGGAACAGGAATGAAGATGAAGTTGGAGCATATTTAAATTGGGGGTATTCTTTTTCCGATGCAGATTCACCTGGTTTTTTAGTTTTGCCTGGATTTAAAGACTACAAAACAGTTATTACGAAGCTATTAAAGACATTCGCTCAAATAGAGCCAAAATACTTTTCAGAAATTAGTGACAGGGAGTGGATAAAAGATGATGAATATTTTCCCAAAAAAATTTCTCAAATTGAAGAACAAATAAAACAAGTGGAGGCTGAGGCAGACGACAAGATTCAAAAGCTAAGAGAAGAAAAAACAAAACTTAAGCAAGATTATGGTTTTTTACTCGATCTCTTGACTGAAAGTGGAGATAAATTAAAACAATCAGTTATTACTACATTAACTCAAGTATTTCAAATTAATGTTGAGGATATGGATAAAAATAAAAAAAATAATTTCAAAGAAGATATTTTGATAAAAGACTTATTTCCAGAACCAGTTCTAACTGAAATCAAAGGCACAAAAAAATCATACCCCTCTTTCGTTTATGTAACCCAAGTATTTAGCAATCTTCTAAAAGGAAAGAATGAATTCCCTAACGCTCTCGGCGGATTGATATTAAACCATGATCGTGAAAGAAATCCTAACGAAAGATCTGATGCATATACAAATTCTGATGAACAAGATCAATTGAACGAGATACTTTTTATTGATACTCGTTGTCTTTTTGAATTAGCTAAAGCCGTAATTGATTACTCTATGCCTATAAGCAAGGCTAAAGACATTTTGAGAAAAAAAGGTAGAATTTCTTTTGCACTAGACTCTTATTTGAAGAATGAAACAAAGGTTTCCCAAAAATAAATACTTTTGACGTAAGTTGTCATAATCAGGTTCGATTCCCGTTACCGGTATTGTAACTTTTCAGGCTAACTGAATTTCTATAAAAATTAAGACTCGAACTCGGGGAAAGACTGATTACTTGGGGAAAATTGAAGCCACGACAAAACTACTCCCATATGGAGCGGGAGACGGGGTTCGAACCCGCGGCCTCTTCCTTGGCAAGGAAGCGCTCTACCACTGAGCTACTCCCGCAATAAGTCAGTTAGAACAAAGCATATTGTACCTTCGATGATCATTATTGTGAATAACTAGACTTGTTGCGAAAGTGCAGTAACTTTTTATTTCGCAACAAGCCTACTATTAAGCTAATTCTAAACACTGGTGTAAAATGAGTTAAGATGAAAAAAATATATTTTATTGGTGGCATTGCTATTATCGTAATTCTATCAAGTTTCTTAATTTTTGCTAAAGATTTAGAAAAAAATGTTTTAGGCGCAATACAATCTAGAACTGAAATTGAATTAAACAATCACACTGCCAAACCATCAAAAGAAATTGTTTTTGAAACAGAGAAACTTTATTCACTGATTAATTCTTATCGTAAAGAAAATAAACTTAGTCCCTTGCAAATTAACCAATCTCTTGAAATTAGTGCTAAAAGAAAAGTTGCTGATATGATCGAAAATGATTATTTTAAACATGAAGATTTAAACGGTGTTGAATCGTGGTACATGTTTAAAACAGCAGGTTATGAGTACAAAACAGCTGGCGAAAATTTGTCTTCTGGCGCAAATTCACCGTGGAAAGTTTTTGATGCGTGGAAAAATAGTGAATTGCATAATGCTCAACTACTCAATGATACTTATTTAGATATGGGAATAAGTGCAGATTGTGAATCTTACAAAATTGCAAAAAAACCATCTTGTGTTGTAGCTTTGCACTTGGGTTCAAAATAAAAAAATAGGAAAAGGTTTGACTAACAAAAACCTCGCTGAAAAACGAGGTTGTTTTGGTCACTTGTGCCAAGCTCAGGACTCGGACCTGAATCTCATGTTTTTCAGACATGCGCCGTGACCATCTTGGCTAGCTTGGCATATTTTCATATTCTACAACTCTGGTAGAAACCAGACAACAGACAAAACTGCGTTCAAATCAATTATTTGCAACCTCCTAATATCTGTGGACCCTAGAGGACTCGAACCTCTGACCTACCGGATGTAAACCGGGCGCTCTACCAACTGAGCTAAGAGTCCAGATGTGCCCAGGAGAGGTATCCCAGACTACTTCGTGTCTGGATACATTTCTCAGGTTTCACCTGAAGTGCTTTATCCCAGACT
>PFJN01000072.1:0-2009 GCA_002783105.1 Candidatus Pacebacteria bacterium CG_4_10_14_3_um_filter_34_15
AAAAGCACAAATGCTACGCATTTAAATTTTAGGGCTTCTGGCCCTGAAGTCACATAACCAAAAATCTCATGAAAAATTTCGGCATAGCTATCACCACTTTCATTCTCACCGCTCTCGTAGTTGGTGGCGGTGTTTACTTGTGGCAACAACCTGAAAAAGAACCCGCCAGCGAAGTTACGGAAATAAAAGAAATAGAAACTGTAGAGGAGCAAGAAAAAATGTTTGAAGATGAGTATCTATCTTTTGAATACTCTCAAAATGTTGACCTATTATTTGCACAGCCCTCTGGTGGCCGTTCGGATTCACAAACAATTTCATTTCTCGTTTATGACGAAGTAAAAGGAGCGTATAGATCGACGCAACTAAGCCTCAGCTACATGGCATCACTTGGTGAAAGTGAAAGCTCGTCATTTGAGAATCTTGATGACCTTTTGGCATTTTATGAAGAGTATGACTTGGAAACTAACGAATACACCGTAGACGGTCGTCGGGCTGTGCAAATCATTACTGGAGATATGTCTGGTGAAACATTTTTCCTTGTAATTCCAGCGAATGAAAGTGGTGATGCTTATGTGTTCAGAGGCACAGAATTGAGCAATGAAGTAAATGAAATTATAGAATCATTCATGGAAACAGCAGTATTGAATCAGTAGTAAAGATCTTCAGAACCAGAAGCCCTAAAATTTAAGGCCACCAAAAATAGGTGGCCTTTGTTTTACTACAGCATATAACAGTGTGTTAGCGGTTCGGCCTTTCCTTCGGGAAGGCCTCTCCCAAGTTTGGACATGGCAAAGCACTTCGTGCTAATTTTACCATGTCCAAACTTCGCCAACACACGAACGTTAGCTGAAATTTGAAAAAACAAACCTTTTAAATATTTGAAAATTTTAGCAATTTTATGAAAGCGGAATTCTTCATACAAAAGATCAAAAATGATTTTCCACAAATAAAGTGGGAAAAATATCGTATTCTCAATCATGGTTTTGATCACGTTATTATTATTCTTGATGAGAAAATCATTTTTCGGTTCCCAAAAGATAAAAAGTATAAATCAGCTTTTGAGAATGAAATACAATTGCTCCACTATTTGAAAAAGAAAGTCAAAGTCGGCATTCCGGAGTACAACTATATTTCCAAAGACAAATCAATTGCTGGATATGATATGGTACGTGGTCGAGAGCTTACCGCTTCACGTTTTCGTCTGCTCTCCGCCTCGGAAAAAGATACCGTTGCAAAACAACTCGCTGAATTCATCTCAACGCTTCATGCAACCCCAAAATCAGTCATTACTAAACACAATGTCCATTCTGAAAACCAAGAAAAGAATTATACAAATCTCGTTCGTGATGTTAAGAAGCTTCTTTTTCCTCGGCTCCAAAAACAAGATATTCAAGCTATTGAAGAATACTTTGCTGAACTGAAAGACGCTCTCGACCACACTTATTCAAATGCGCTCACCCATAATGATTTAACATCGGCGCACATTCTTTGGGATAGTAAGAATAAACAAGTTAATATTATTGATTTTTCCGACCGCGCATTTGGAGATCCAGCAATTGATTTTAGCGGTTTATTTGAGTATGGAGCAAAATTTGCAGAAAAAGTTTTCAAATTGCACTCTGGAAAGAAAGATGAGCAGATGCTGAAAAGGTCGCAATTGTATTTCAAAAGAATTCCGCTTTCTATGATGAAGAATTCCTTACAGGGTAGACCAGTTTCCTTTGAATATGGTTACAGCAAGTTCAAAAAAGTATTCAAAGTATAAAATTGCTAAAATTTAAATTATGATCGGTTTGTTTTTTCAAACTCGCTCCTTTCAGTCGCGCCCCGCTGCGCTCTCCTCCCTTCGGTCGTCGGGTCGTTTAACAGCGAGTATACGGTTCGCTCCTGCCGTCGCTCACCCATATTTGCTGGTGATGGCTCACTTTGTTCGCTATTATATCACCAGCAAACATCGTATACTCGCGAACGTTGTACGAAACAAAATAGGCCATTTATAGAGAAAATTT
>PFJN01000072.1:2095-3684 GCA_002783105.1 Candidatus Pacebacteria bacterium CG_4_10_14_3_um_filter_34_15
AAATTTCTCTCCAAGGAAAACGAGAAAAAGGCGCCATACCTGAAGAACGTTTCTCAAAAAAACAAGAGAAAATTCAAAAGAAACTTGATGAGCTAAGAATGCAAGAAAAAATGGATCGTATAGAGGATTTTTTTCAAAATTACCCCCAAATCGATGTAAAGGCTTTAACAGAACAAGTTAAAAATTACGCAGACTTGTATATGTTTTCAACATGCCTTATTGATCACCCAAAACTTTCACAAAAAGGAGTTGCAGCAATTAATGATGCATTATCCAGTAAATCTGGGGAGGAAATTGCAGAAACAATGCTTAATAATGTGGATATTTTAGGAAAATGGGGAAGCGATTGGCCAAAAGCCAACGAAATGCCTCCCCAGATTAAAGCACAGCTAGAACAACATGCCTCAGATATGAACTATCTTTCTCAAAAATATACAAGTGGCAATGGCGGCCAAGAATTGGGTGATCAAATCGACATATACACACTAGGAGGCACAATGAGAATAAAACAATTAAGTTGGTAAATTAAAAATTCCAAAATTTTCTCTTTTTAGGTCGGCCTATTTTGCATCGTACAACAGAGACTAGGCGGTTCACTCAGTCGCTATCACTCCTTCGTTCTCCCATATTGTTGCGCGGTGAGCCACTTCGTGGCATATTTTACCGCGCAACAACATCGCCTAGTCTCGAACGTTATACGCCATTAAAAAAATATTTTTCTTTTTATAAGGAATTTTGATAGACATTTAAAAGGGGAAATAAATTTGTTTTTTATTTATTAAAAAGGGGTAATATTGTGTTTTTTCTGCTTTTGGAGGCGCAGAAAAAACGATTTATTTATAAGGGGAAAACGGATATAATATTAACAATAAAACCAGATTGTAAATATGCCTAAAAATAGAAAACTAAAAAAAGATATTTCCCTTGGGCAATATCAACACAATAAAGTAAAACGTGTCAATAACCCACAAGTTGGGCTTGTTAGTAGTGATTTAGATACAAAACCAAAGAAAAAAGTCTATCGACATGATCCATATATTGATCCAACACTGTCTTGGGCTGGAAAAGCCGAAGGCACTTCTTTTGATGTGGATACAGTTTCACTTCATATACACGAACGAATTGATCCAAAAAGAATTATCAAACAAGTTTTAAAAAAGACGACAGAGACGGGGCCTATTCAACCATCGCTCTTTGAACAACCGAGTGAAAATTTAAATACAGAAAAAGAATTTGATTTTTATCACCACACTAAAAATTGGTCAAATCGTTTAATAGCCGGAGATAGCTTGCTTGTTATGAATTCTCTTTTAGAAAAAGAGAACATGGCCGGGAAGGTGCAAATGATTTATATGGATCCTCCGTATGGAATTACATACAACTCAAACTTTCAACCTTACACAAATAAAAGAGATGTAAAAGATAAAGATGATGACAGTATTCCGGCTGAACCAGAAATGATCAAGGCTTTTAGAGATACATGGGAACTTGGTGTTCACAGCTATTTAACGCATCTTCGCGATAGATTGAAAGTTGCTAGAGAGTTGATATCAGAAAGCGGTAGCTGTTTTGTGCAGATTAGTGATGAA
>PFJN01000072.1:3766-4554 GCA_002783105.1 Candidatus Pacebacteria bacterium CG_4_10_14_3_um_filter_34_15
TACCATTGGGCTCAAATAATCTTGCTAATCTTTATGATTATGTTGTTTGGTATGCGAAGAATAAAAGCAGTATGAAGTACCGACAACTATACAAAAAGCGAGATATCGATCCAAAATCATATGGATATATTGAATTAAATAACGGTAATATTAGAAGGTTTAAACCAGAAGATGATATGCCTCTAATTAAAAAAGGGGAGGCAAGAATATTTAGAATATTAGATTTAGTTAGCTCAGGAAGAACCGAAACATGTATTTATGATTTTAAGTTCAACAATGAAATAATAAAACGTCATTCATCCGGTAGGAGTTGGAAAACTACTAAAGAAGGAATGGATATGTTAATAAAAAGAAATCGTTTAGTAAAAATAGGAAACGCTTTTGGGTACAAGCTTTATTATGATGATTATCCTGTTATGGAATTATATAACAACTGGAGTGATACTGTTAATTCTTTTTTACAAAGAAGATATGTTGTGGAGACTAACCCGCTTACTATACAAAGGTGTATTTTAATGACAACTGATCCGGGTGATATTGTAGTAGACCCAACATGCGGATCTGGAACAAGTTCGTATGTTGCTGAACAATGGGGTCGCAGATGGATTACTTGTGATACCTCACGCGTTGCAATACAACTTGCAAAACAAAGACTTATGACCGCTGGATTTAACTATTTTCAATTAGCTCAATCGGATGAGGGTGTCTCTTCTGGTTTTAAATATAAAACAGTGCCTCATGTAACCCTAGGAAGTATTGCCAATAACGAACCATCCAAAGAAGAAACG
>PFJN01000045.1:0-11136 GCA_002783105.1 Candidatus Pacebacteria bacterium CG_4_10_14_3_um_filter_34_15
GAAATTATTTGAATGTTGCGGCACTTAAAATGGCTCAAAATAATATTTTAGTAGGAGTAGGATTGGGTAATTTTACCTCTAAAGTTGAATACTATAGTAACAATTCGGAAGTTGTGAGATTTGTCCAGCCCTCACATAATATTGTTCTATTATTTTTTGCAGAAACTGGAATTCTAGGGTTAGTGGTTCTAGGAACATCAATATACAAAATGTATTTTAAAAATAAAGCTTCAAATTTTTATCATTTAAAAATACTTCAAGAAAAACGCAAAAACTGGTGGTTAATTATAGTTTTACTGCCCATTGCACTGCTAGATCATTATTTTTTGACTTTAAACGCGGGAATGTTGCTCCTTGTTTTTTCAGCTGTATTTTTAACTGAATCTGATTGATAAAAATAGTTTTAAAGCTCACAAGTAATGGAAGTAGGGTTGGCTGTTAACCTACACTTATTACTAGTCGCATCACAAGTCCATAATGGATTTACACTAGTACATTGAGCATTAGTGGTACATATATCATTACAATCTAAAACTATTGCTGCCTGACAAGTGGTAGAAGTAGAATTGGTTGTAAGTCTACATTTTTTACTTGCGCTATCGCAAGTCCATAATGAATTTACACTAGTACATTGAGTGTCAGTGGTACATGTATCATTACAAGAAAGAGGCTCTGGCGTAGGATCTGGAGCGTCCCAAGCAACTCCAATTCCGATATGGACCGCATCGCTTTCCTTTGTTTCGCCAGATCTTGAATATGCCTTAGCTTTGATTTCATGTTTTCCCTTTTTCAATAATGAGTTTGGAACTAATCCTTCATAACTTCTTTGATCATTAATTATATCTATTGTGTTGCCATCAAAATAAATCTCTATTTTTGCAATACCGTCACTAGAATCAGACTCTATTCTCACCTTAATATTAGTCGTATTTTCGTCAAAATTTTTATGATCTTCTGGCTCAGACACTTTGACATAAATTTCTTTTGTATCTCCACAATACTCAGTTGGATACTTGTATCTGCCGTCCTCTTGGCCACTAATCCAAGCTTCAATTCCTTGTTGCCATCTATTCACCCCATCGGTGCTAAAAGGATCATTTTCTTTAATAACAACAAACTCTTTTTCCTCATAGTCATTGGCTGCAACTCTAGCATCACTCGCCAGCTTTGACTCACCCTTGCAAAGTTTCATTTTCTGATGAATTAGGTCGGGCAGAGCAGGAATAAATTCTGAAATGAAATAGTCTTCGCGAGACTCAAAATCATCATGAGCTGGCCATCCAGAAATTTTATCAACACCAATTTTTTCGACTCCACTTGGAACAGTCCATTCTGGATCAGAATAACTTTCAAGTTTTAGAGCTTCCATCATAATATTTCTCCAAATAGGAGTAGCTCCAGACACACCCGAAGCAACGCTCTTCATTGCGGAGTTGTCATTGTTTCCAACCCAAGCAGCAACAACCACATCTTGACTCCAACCAACTGCCCAGTTATCTCTTTGATCATTAGTTGTTCCAGTTTTAACTGCAACATTTGGACTAACATTTAATAATGAATTTGTTCCGAATGCCATTGCTCTAGCAAAATTATCCGAAAGAATATTATTAATTAAAAATGCCTCTTGAGGAAGGAAAACTTGTCTTCCCTCGACATGTCTGTGTTCATAAATTATATTGCCTTCTTTATCTTCAATTTTTAAGATTGCAACTGGCTCTACTTTTTGACCATAGTTTGCAAAAGAACTGTAAGAAGTTGCCATATCAATCATATGAACTTCAGCACCTCCAAGTGTTACTGCCAAACCAAATCTTTGCATATTTTCCTTAGTTGGCTCTAAAGTTACAAAGCCCATGTCATATGCAAGACTTAAAAAGTTATCTATTCCTACCGTAGCCAAAGATTTAACAGCAGGAATATTTAAGGAACTTCCCAAGCTATTTCTTAAAGAAACTAGACCACGAAATTTGCCATCATAATTTTTTGGCTCATAGGCTTTGGCATTTTCATGTGGAGCAAAAACAGTAGGAACATCAACAATCATAGTTGAAGGTGAAAAACCCTTCTGAATCATGGCTAGATAAGTAACTGGCTTAATTGAAGATCCTGGTTGTCTCAAGCCATCTACAACAACATTAAATTGACCACCTATTTCATTGTTTGAGTAATCTTTACTTCCAACCATACTCAGAATTTCACCAGTTTTAGGATCCATAACTATAGCAGCCCCATTGGTAATGTTTAAGCTTTCAACTTTGTCAACTTCTGTAGTCACCACTTCTTGAGCTTTCTCTTGAAGATCTAGATCTAGTGAAGTTGTGACTTTGAAACCACCGGCTTCAACTGCATCTTGACCTACTATTTCACCTAACAAATCACTAACATAAAAAACAAAATGAGGAGCTTTAATCGAAACAGCTGACTGCTCAAATTGTACTGAATCTAAATCTCCTAGAGCTTGTTCGTGAGCTAAATCTGTAATATAGCCATCTTCTTGCATTCTTCTTAAAACACCTTTGGCTCTTAATTTCCACAAAGGCTGACCATCTTCATCTGTTTTTCCAGTGTATGGTGAATAGGCAGACGGTCTTTGAGGCAGACCAGCTAAAATTGCTGACTCAACTAGGTTTAGCTCATTAATTGGTTTATTAAAATAAATTTCAGCAGCTGTACCAATTCCCCAAGCTGTACCTCCATATGGCGCTTCGTTCAAATACATTTCGAGAATTTGCTCCTTAGAAAACTTGCGCTCAATTTGAAGAGAAAGCACCAACTCTTTGAACTTTCTAACTACACTTCGCTCATTGGTAAGCAGTGCGTTTTTAACTAATTGTTGAGTGAGAGTAGAACCACCAATGACGCGATTTTTAAAAATTGCATTATATGGAATTCTAATCAATGTCAACAAATCGAAACCCTGGTGTTTGTAAAAATCTTTATCCTCAATCGCTACTGTGGCATTCTGTAAATCTTTTGGGATCTGATCTATTGTTACCGGTGTTCTTCTTTCATCATCAAATAAGTCATAAAGAAGCTTATCATTGCGATCATAAATTTTTGTACTGTAGCCCTCACGTCTAACAACCTCTCCAGGCTTTGGCAAATTTCTAGAAAACCAAGCAAACGCTGTAAAAAATATCAGAATTCCGCCAATGACAGCAATTAAACTTCCAAAGGCCACAAATCTCATCAGTTTTGCGTAAAATAATTGTTTGTTTTGTTCGCTCATTCTTGATTTAGCTGATCCAGACAAAATAGTTCGTCTTGGATAAACTTTTTTAAAAAACCTTACGATTTGCCTTCTTAGCTTTGATAGGTTTATTTCCATACTTCTAATTGTACCTAATTTTTCTGTAGTCACAATGCGACAATGAACCTGTGACAATGTACCTTGCAATATTTTGGAATTTATATACAATTCAAAAAATTATGAGTAAAAAAACTAAAGAGCGTGAAGCATGGAGAAAAAAGCTTGAAGAAACTTATAAAAAACCTGAGCCAATAAATAATGTTTTTGGCAAACGCATTGCAACTAGAACAGATCTTGGTAGATCCTCGGTAACTCCCGTTGAAATTGCCAGATTAATACAGGCAGGAATAAAAAACTTAGAAGAATTAAAGCCTGAAGATGATGAATAAGTCACAATAACTCGATAATACTTCTTGACATATCCCGTTAATTCTGTAAAATTCAAAAACATGAGTATATTTTGCACCACTCACCGCTACGTCTTTATTAACCTTACATGGATTAAGGAACTGCGGGGTGCGTAAATAATACTTTCATAAACATATTTTACAAACCTCGCAACAAAAGCGAGGTTTTTTGGTTTTAGAAGGAACACAAGCGTTTTTTCATACAACCAAACAAAAAAATGTGGACACTGCACATTAACATAGTCAATAAAAAAAATTAATTTTTGGGTGGCCGCGAGTAGATTTCAAAAAAAACTGACATCTGTTGGCGGCCACCCAAAAGAAACTTGTCTTAAAATTTGGGTGAGTAAAATTCAAGGAGAATTGAAAATGGCCAGAAAAAGAAATGATGACCAAGTACCCGCAAAGCCCAAAAGGGTTAAGCCCAAATGTCCCGATTGTGGCGGCACACTCGGGTTTTTTGGGGGATGTTCTTTGTGCGCTCAACGCGAGCGGATAAGAAAAAGAGAGGAGAGGAGACAAAAGGAGGAAAATAAAATCAAACAGCACGCCCGTCAGCGCCATAAAGACGGGCTTGCCTAATTTTTTCAACCCAAATATTTTTTTATTGACTAAGTTAGGCAATCTTTTGATCGCCTGCTTAGTCTTTTGTAGTTGAATTAATTTCGACTATTAAAGACAGCAGGCGATTAAATGCAGTGTTTTACTTGTGCAAACTCAAAACAAATTTGCCACAATTAACAATCCACTATATAATCCGTTTCAGATGGTAAATATTAAATTTTTTTCTAGCTACTTTTTTAACTTCCAAAAATAACGGGAGCAGGTTGCTAATTAAAAATTAACAAAAAAACCTCAGCTCCCAAAAAAGGGAGTTTTTTTATATTTAAAAAGCAATAAAATCTAAAAAAATATGAGTTACAATGGTAATAACGGAAAAAAACAAATTTAACATGAAAACAAAACTTTTATATCTAGAGAATTCTTATCAAAAAGAAGCTTCAGCAAAAATAGTAGCTATCAATACTGAAACTCCCCAGGTAGAAATCATCTTAGATAAAACAATTTTCTATCCTCAAGGAGGCGGACAACCAGCAGATACTGGAACCATTTCAACAAAAACAGGAATTTTCATAGTTTCTCACGTTTCATACAATGATGGATCAATCCTCCATAAGGGCAAACTTGAAGGATCAATGAATGTTGGTGACGAGGTTTCGCTAAAAATAGATTGGGAAACCCGTTATCACAACATGATGCTACACACAGCAGGCCACATACTTGATCAGGTAATTAAAAATGTTGATAATAAAAATTATGGAGTTGATGGTGATCACGGTATTGGTAAAAGAACATTTGTTGCTTTTAAATTGCCTGTTAATGAGTCACTAATAGAAAAGATTGAAAACGAAGCTAACTCTATCATTAATAAAAATCTCAAAATCACTGCCGAGATGGTCTCGGAAAAAGAAATCAAAGAGAGAAAAATTAAACTTCAGTTTGAACTTCCAAAAAATAAAGATCTTAGAATACTCGGTATTGGCTCGTATAGTCCAATGCCAGATGGCGGCACTCATTTAAAAACTACTGGCGAATGTTCCAAGATCTCGATAACTGGCATTCAGGAAAAAAAGGGTCAATGGAGAGTTAATTATTCAATCGAAAAACCAAACAAAGAAACTAATGAGAAAGTTAAAGAGAGAAAATCAGACTCAATAGACAATGATCTGTCGATCAACGAACTTAAACAAAAAATTGCTGACATTAAATCTCAAATAAATAGTGATTTGAATGAGAACTTAACAAAAGAGAAATTAAGAATTAAATATCTAGCAAAAAAAGGTCTTTTTAATAACCTTGCCAAAAATATTTCCCAAATAGAAGTTTCAAAGAAAAAAGAGGCAGGTCAGATTCTAAATGAACTAAAAACTGAAATCACTCAAAACATAGAAAAGTCTGCGCCAACCTCCAACAACTCTCAAAAAAAGTGGATAGATCTCACCGCTCCTGGAATCAAACCAAAAACTGGTCATATGCATCCAGTTTCTCAGGCAATGGAAGAAATTACTCAAATTTTTGAAAGAATTGGTTTCAGCCGTTCTAGATACCCAGAGGTTGATTGGGACTGGTACGTTTTTGAAAGCTTGAACATGCCAAAAAATCATCCAGCCCGCGACGAGTGGGAAACATTTTTTATTGACGCTCCAATTAATCCAAAAATGGGCAAGATCGTTCTAACTACCCACACCTCAAATGGCCAAGTGCGTGAAATGGAAAGACTTGGAGGCAAACCACCAATTAGAATGATCAATATTGCCCGATGTTACAGACGCCAACAAGATACAACTCATACTCAAATGTTTCATCAATTTGAAGGCTTAGTTATTGATAAAGGAATTAATATCCAACATCTAAAAGGCACGCTTGATTACTTTGCCGAACAATTTTATGGTCCGGGAACAAAGTCTCGAATTAGACCATTTCACTTTCAATTTACAGAACCATCTCTAGAGGTAGATTTTTCATGTCATATTTGTCATGGAACAGGATTTTTGGACGAAAAAACAGACAAGGTGAAGAAGGTGAATTGCGAAGCAAGAGAAGCTGGCCTGGGCCATGGCGAAGCCAGAGAAGGTGCCCTGGGGCATGCTCCAGAGGATCGAAGACAAAAATGTAAGTTTTGTAAATCTGGTTGGCATGAAGTTGGTGGAGCTGGAATGGTCCATCCAAATGTTCTCAAAGCCGGTGGTTTTAATCCAGACATCTATACAGGCTTTGCTTTTGGCTGGGGTGTTGAAAGAACCTACACTCTAAAAGAAGGACTTAACATTGATGATATTAGATTACTTTACAGTGGAGATTTGAAATTCTTGGAGCAATTTTAATTTATCTATAAAGAAAGTTAATAATTATGTTTAAACAAATATGTAAAAATTAAACCTAATGAAGCAAAGATTTACAATTTTTATTAAATCTGCGAAATTGAGTTTAATTTTTACATATTTGTTTAAAAAAGAATCAATTAAATTATGAACATACTAATACCTCACAAATGGCTACTGGAACACCTTGATACCAAGGCTACTGAAGCTGAAATTCAAAAATATGTTTCGCTCTGTGGACCGTCAATTGAACGCATCTACCAAATAGAAGGTGAAAGCGTCTACGATATAGAAATTACGACCAATAGAGTCGACAGTATGTCTGTTAGAGGTATTGCTCGAGAAGCAGCAGTTATTTTAGAACAATTTGATGTTAGGGCTAAATTAATCCCAAGTAAAATTGTTAGAAATGTCAAAATTGATGTAAGTCCATCGGAGATGTTGCCACTCCCAAAAATACATAATGATCCCAAACTATCAAAAAGAATTATTTGCGTGGTCTTAAGCGGAGTTAAAAGAAATGAAACTCCAGATTGGATGGCAAAAAGATTAATACAAACTGGCCAAAACATTCATGACGCTGCCATTGATATCACTAATTATATTACCCATGAGCTAGGGCACCCCTGCCATGCTTTCGATTATGATAAATTGATGAAAACCGGTGGTGAAATTAACGTCGTGGAGGCCAAAAAAGGTGAATCCTTTTCAACACTTGATGGAGAAACTTTTACAACTGTCGGTGGAGAAGTGGTTTTTAAAAATGGGCAAGATAAAATTATCGACTTGCCATCGATTAAAGGTACTGCAAATACTTCCATCGATGATTCAACAAAAAATGTTTTGCTTTTGCTCGAATCAATCAGCCCCAAAAAAGTCAGGTTTGCCAGTATGACTCACGCCATTAGAACAATTGCCGCTCAGTTAATGGAAAAAAATGTCGATCCAAATTTAGCTGAAGATGTTTTGCTCCGAGGAATTGAACTATATAAAGAGCTGACTGACGCCAAAGTTGCTAGTAAAATTTATGATCAGTTCCCAGGCAAAAAATCACCAAACACTGTAGAAGTGACACTTACTAGAATTAATGAATACCTAGGAATAGATATCACGATGGAAAAAGTTGTCTCCATTCTCAAACAGCTTGAGTGCCGAGTTAAAGTTGGAGACACAAAAACTGCTGACGGCTCTAAAAAAACCAGCGATCTCATCACCGTTTATCCGCCAACATTTAGACCTGACATTGAAATCCCAGCAGATGTTATTGAAGAAGTCGCAAGAATTTACGGATATCATAATTTTCCAAGCGTTTTGATGAATACGCCAATCCCAACAAATAGACAAAAAGGAGTCGATTTCACAATTGAAAATAGAATAAAGAGATATTTATCAAGCATCGGACTTCAAGAAATTTATTCCTATTCTATGGTCAGTGAAGGAATTGCGCTGAAAACCGATGCTCTAGAAAACCATTTAAAAATAAGCAACCCGCTAACCGATGACAGAGTTTATATGAGACTTTCATTGATACCTTCACTCGAAGAGATTATTGATCAGAATCCCCAAGTTCCAGAAATGTCTGTCTTTGAAATTGCCAATGTTTATCCTCCAGTTAAAGATTCTCTCCCAAATGAAAAACTTCATTTCTGCATAGTCTCAACACTTCCATATAGAGAAGTCAGGGGAATTCTTGAAAGTTTAATGGAAAAATTATTTGTTGAGAATTTTAACATTGACATAGCAATGAGTTCAGATAATGAAAATATTGGTGTAATTACAGCTTTAAATTCAAATGAAAAGAAACCAATTGTATTAGGCGCAATTAAAGTTTTAGACAACGGCCGAACTGTAGTAGAAATCGAATTTGCCAAACTATTATCAGTAGTAAAAACTCACCCAAAATATGTACCAATTCCTAAAACGGCATTTATGATGGAAGACATGACCTTTACACTCGAACCAAAAACTTTGGTTGGCGATCTCATGACTTCAATACTAAAGTTGTCCGAGATGATTACAGATGTAAAACTTAAAAATCAATATAACGAAAACTATTCATTCACGATTCAGTATCATGATAACGCTAAAAATATATCTGCCGAAGATGTCGAACCAATTAGAAAACAAGTGGCACAGGTCCTAAATTCAATTTACAAAGCAAAATTAGTCGGAGAAGTTTAATATACAATCAAGGGCAAATATGACAAAAAATATTGATGAAGTTTTATCAAGAGGTGTTGCAGAAATTCTACCTAATACAGATTCACTCAAGAATTTGATGGACACAAAAAAAATCCGAGTCTACTTGGGAATTGATCCGACTGGTTCACTTCTAACTCTAGGTCATTCAGTAGTATTGCGCAAACTACAACAATTTGCGGATTTAGGACATGAAGTAATTTTGATGATTGGTAATGGCACCGTTAAAATTGGTGATCCGACTGGCAAAGATACTACCAGACCAGAACTAACTGACGAACAAATTGCCGAAAACTTCAAAAATTGGAAAGAGCAGGCTAGTAAAGTGCTTGATTTTGATAAAATCGAAATTAAATACAATGGTGATTGGCTAGATAATCTCAAAATGACTGAAGTTATTAAGTTGATGGCCAAAGTCACAGTTCAACAGTTAATTGAGCGTGATATGTTCCAAAAAAGACTTGAAGAGGGCAAACCAATTTACGGACATGAAATTATGTACCCACTTCTTCAGGGCTACGACTCAGTTGCGATGGATGTTGATCTCGAAATTGGAGGAACTGACCAAACATTCAACATGATGATGGGTAGAACTTTACAAAAAACCTACAATAATCATGAAAAATGGGTACTTACAACTCCAATTATTAATGGCACTGATGGCAGAAAAATGAGCAAATCATATAATAATTTTATTGCTCTTACTGAAAATCCAAATGACATGTACGGCAAATTAATGTCAGTCGCAGATGAAATGATTATTCCGTACTTCACCTTGTTAACTGACATTTCTATCGAAGAAATTTCTGAAATGAAGAAGAAAATTGCTACTGGCGATAATCCAATGGAGTTTAAAAAACAATTAGCCCAAACAATCACTGAGATGTATCACAATTCAGAAAAAGCAGTTGCGGCAGCAGAAAATTTCAAGATTACTGTACAGAACAAAAGTGCATCTGATATCACTCCTAACCTTGTTCTACAAACTAACGGTGATAGTTCTCACAACATAGCCACAAACGCCTCAATTTTTGAAATTGTTAAAATGGCAATGCCAAACGAAAGCAACTCTAATATTCATAGATTAATAGAGCAGGGAGCAGTCAGTATTGACGGAGAAAAAATTACTGACCCCAATGGCGAAATTACACCAAAATCAGGCAGCATTCTTAAAACTGGCAAAAGAAATTTTTATAAAATAATATTGAAATAGACCCAGTTGTTGCACTTTTTGCAACAACTCAAAAAAAGGAAAAATATGAAAAAAAGAACAAAAGATAGAATCGTGAAAGTCTTCGTGATTATATTTATATTAGGTATGGTTCTGAGTTCTTTTGCAACCGCACTTTTTTATCTATAAAAAGATGTACTCATTAGAAACATCACTACAAACCATCAGAGGTATTGGTCCTAAACTATTTGAAAAATTATCACAGCAAGGTTTTTTAAAAGTCAAAGACTTGTTATTATTTTTGCCTTTAAGATACTCCGATCGATCGGAAATTGTTAAAATCTCAGACCTTGAACTGGATAAACTTGTCACTTTCAAAGCAAAGCTAAAAAGCATCAGTAGCTTCTACAAAAATCGTCGTCGCATGGATACAGCTGTGATGGAAGATGATACTGCAAAAGTTAAGCTCATGTGGTTTAACAATAAATTTATTAGCAAGTCCCTAATTGTAGGGGAGACCTATATGATTAGTGGTAAACTGAATGATCGAGGCACAATCACCCAACCAACGGTAGAAATAGATAAAGCCGATACTATCCACACTGGAAGGCTAGTTCCCCTATATTCAAGTACGATTGATATTCAACAAGGTAGACTTAGAAGAATTTTACGTAATATTACCACCCAACTGGAAAATAATAATGAAAATCAGGTTGAAATCATCAATGCCATTATTCAACTTCATTTTCCAGACACCGAAGAAGCAATTGTCAGTGCTCGCGAGCAATTAGCTCTTGAAGAATTGCTCTCATTAATAAAAACTTCAGAAAAAATTAAAGAACACTGGAAAAATTTGCAATCTGCCGAAGCAATTACGTTATCTGAGCCACAAATACCCGACACTATTCCTTTTGAATTGACTTCAGCTCAACAAAGATCAGTAAAAGAAATTCTTTCAGATCTACAATCTTTTACACAAATGAATAGAGTGTTAATTGGTGATGTTGGATCTGGAAAAACAGTTGTCGCTGGAATTGCCGCCCAACAAGTTTTGAATTGTGGACATTCAGTTGCATTTGTGGCCCCAACAAAAATTTTAGCTGAGCAACATTTTGAAACTCTAAAAAAACTGTTTCCGAAAATGGAGTTGGTATTATTGGCGGGGAAATCAAAATTCACAGAAAAAATAAAGCCGAGCGATTCTCAAAATAGTGCCAGTAACGAAGC
>PFJN01000045.1:11338-11528 GCA_002783105.1 Candidatus Pacebacteria bacterium CG_4_10_14_3_um_filter_34_15
GTCATCATTCGTACAGACCACGTCTACACGTAGTCTCCATCCAATGTGTTGCCATCAATAATGGAGCAGGAAGATCAAATACTCGTGCAACATCATCAATAATCGATATATTTGCTGTATTATCACATATCGAAGGAGGCAACAGGTCACCTGTCAATGATTTTCGATTGGTGTCGAGAAATGATTGTCG
>PFJN01000069.1 GCA_002783105.1 Candidatus Pacebacteria bacterium CG_4_10_14_3_um_filter_34_15
CTTGAACTAGTTTTATTAACAGGGAAATCTAAATTTGTTGAAAAACCAAGGTCGGATAATTCTCAAAATAGCGTTAGTGGTAAAGCGCAAATTCCAAAACTTTTTATTGGAACTCATGCGGTCATTAACAAACTTGACAAAATTAAACCGGGACTGATTATTTATGATGAACAGCATCGATTTGGCGTCAATCAAAGATCGACGGGTGGAAATATCGACAGCAATTCTAACATCGACGGTAATTCCAACATGGATGGTAATTCTAATTTTCTCCCTACCAAAACTCCAACTCCTCACACTTTGACAATGTCAGCCACACCAATCCCAAGAAGTTTGATGTTAACAATTTTTTCTCATTTGAAAGTAAGTTTTATTGATAAAATGCCAGCTGGAAGAAAAACCACCAAGACTTGGATTGTTCCGGAGGAAAAACGAGAGGCAAGCTATGAATGGATCAAGAATGAATTAACAATCAAATCGACAGATCATGTCGACTCCAAACTAGCACTAATCATCTGTCCTTTTATCGACCCTTCAAATTACGAAGCATTAGAAAATGTTGCCTCCACTAAAGAAACTTATGAAGATGTGAAAAAATACTTTTCTAACAAAAAATTGGAGACTAGCGCCACTAAATCTGAATTGAAAATTGGCCTTCTGCACGGACGAATGAATAAAGATGAACAACAGAAAATTATTGAGAAACTTTACGATAATAAAATTGATATTTTAGTTACCACTCCAATAGTTGAAGTAGGGATCGATTTACCAACAGCATCAATAATCGTCATTCAAACAGCTGATCGATTTGGCATGGCAAGTTTACACCAGTTGCGTGGACGTGTGGGCAGAGCAGGGCAACAAGGATATTGTTTACTTTTTTCTGAATCGAAATCAAAACTGGCCGAGAAAAGACTCAAACAGTTTTCGCAAGAAAATAATGGGCTTAAATTAGCTGAACTTGATCTTAAAAATCGGGGTTCTGGAGATATTTTCGGGACCACCCAAAGTGGGTTTTCACAACTGAAGTTTGCAACCTGGACGAATTTAGAACTAATCACAAAAGCAAAACAGACTTATGAAACTTTGCCAAAAACTTGGGAACCTTTTTTTGAAATAAGCAGTAATAAAGATACTGTAAAACCTCTAGCGAACTAAAATAATCATATAATATGACTATATGTTTGCTATAATAATTATATGAAGAAAAAATTGATCGAACAAATTACATCATCAATAGCGGTTATATTATTGTTTTTAATGACATTCACGGGAATTACTTTTTTTGCAGATTTATTTTTTAACTGGGATCTTTTTCCACCAAACGTTGAAACATTTTTAGGATTTATAATGATTTCTGGATTAATAATTATTATTTCTTCAGTCATGATCAATATCATGATTAATATAAGCATTATTGCAACAAATAGTGAAAAAAATAACAAGTAACTCAATTAGTTTCGTTTACGGCTTTGCTTTTTTGCTACTATTTTCAGCTTTAGTTGGATTGTTTATTTTTGGTTTACAATACCAAAATAAACAAAGAAAAATTAAACTCATAGAACAGTATTCACAAGAAATAAAACCTTATATAGAAAAACACAATGACGACATTATAAAAATTTTTACAGAAGTCATACCCACAATGCAAACATACTGCAATGGTTATTTAGACTCAACCCCATACAATTGTCCTCAACTTCAAAAAACAGTTTTCAAACTATTTCCAAACACAGATTCTTTTAGTAACTTTTCATCAACCTCTTTTATTAAAAATGAAACTTCAAACAATATAAATAGCGCTACACTTATGGAACTTAGCGGAGAATTGAGAGAGATTAACATAAATCAAGAAATGTTAAATTTACTTGAGGGGAAAACAAATGACCCAATAATTGGCAATTTTTATTTTGCCTATTACTATCCAGGCAACTCGGATAACATTCAAGTTGCCATCCCAATAAAAAACTCTAGCGGAGAAACAATTGGCGTAATTCTAAGAAATGTAATTGAATAATCCTTCATTGCCATTTGCCTGTCCATACAATAAAACCTTTGGCTAATTAGATAAATTTTCAATAATATTTTGCCTGCAGACGTGAAAACGCCCTGTACTTGGACAGGGCGTTTTTGGGTGGTTCTAATCTACTTCTTGGCTTGCAACGTCATGAGCATCTCCTCAGTGTATCCGAGGAATTCATTCATCTTGTTGGCCTTACGGGCCTCGAGTTCAGCGATCTGAGCCTCGAGTTCATTAACTTCCTGCCCAGTGGCGGAAATTAAATCGGCCAATCGCTGAATGTTCTGCATTTTCGGGTACATGTTCAAATTCTCCTTTTTCGGACAAATTTATGTCATGAACGAACCGACTGCGTCGGCGCTTATCCATGGCATATTTTTAAACATCAGTAATGCCTAAAAATATGCCACAGATTATTTTAAGTAGATTTTTTAAAGAACCTTTATTAATCTGGTTCGTAAAATGTTTTGTAAATAAAACATTTACAATTCCCTATTAATAGTTATTAAATTTGTATGTAACAACAGACTTTATTATATAGTAAGTTGTCTTTATTGTCAACAATTAATATTACAGGATGTTATTAATATCTCAATTTAGGACATTATTCTTGTAAAACTTAAAAACTAATGACATACTAAAATTCTATGATTACTCTAGAATCTCCAGTAAATGCTACAGGAAAAACTAAAAGGCTATTTTCAGATCCACATGAATGGGTCAATAGCTTAAGTACCAACAGAGGAAATTTAATTTCAGCAATATGCACCTCAATTGAAAACAATGGAGTTGGCAGTATTGGTATGCATGATATTAATTCGTTGTCAGATTGCATTGTTACAGCATTCAATCTTAACAAAAAATTTGATGATGAATCTAGAACAGCCGTAAGAATGCTTTTGCTACTTACCTTATCAAAAGAAAAAAAACCTCTATTTGAAATAAAATCAATACTTCTTAATTTAGTTAAATTAATTTCTGAAAATGAAGAAGATTTTGATTGGCTTTATGATCAAGTCATTTCAAATTTTACAGAATCACAGCTTACCAAATTAATTGAGGCGTATGGTTTTGATTCAACAATGAATATTAAATCACCAACAAAAGAACAAAAAATTGAATTGCTAAATAAACTCATTATATTGTCAACAAATAGCGGTAATATTCTGGCAGAAAACCGTTACCCTAAATATCTTAGTCGGAATGATTCGTCATCATTTTTTGGTTTAGACGACTCTGCTAAAGAAGCAGCTTGTTGGCAACAACTAGAGATGAGTAAATCTCATAATATTGATTATGCCAGAATAGCCGCAACCATTGCTTGGAAAACTTGGCTTTTCAAAAGACCGTTATTAGAAGAATATTGTCACAAAAATGATATGGATCATGAAACTTTAAGTTTTTCAGAAAGAGCTAATTTAACAAAAAAAGCCGTATTAAGTTATTCTGAGACAGAAATAGCAGCCATACTAGATTCTTCTATAAAGATAGAACTAGAGAAAAGAAAATCTCAATTAAAAGTCGAAGAAAATAAAAAGTTTATAAATAAAAGAGTTAGCATGGGTATTGAGCTCGAGATTGGCGAACCACCATTTGAAACTGCCTTAATCTATGCTTGGTATGAAAATTTAGATAGACAGCAATATGGAGATTCAATTGCCTATTCTGAAAAAATTGAAGAAATGTTTGAACATTTATCTAGGTACCGCGACAAAAAACAAGAGCTTCAAGTTGTCAATGAAAAACTCTCGGAAGCTGAACGAATATTGGAAGATTTTACTTTAAATGATAAAAACAAGGAACAAAAAATATTAGATCGGATCAAGAATTTAATTAATAACATTCAGGATGAAAAAATTAAAGCAAATCTTTTAGGCTGGCTAGATACAAATGAAGTTAGTAAAGAATTTCTAGAATTAATAAAAAAATATTTTCAGAATAAATCAAAAAGTACCAATTTAGAACTTGGAAAGTCAGATCTTGCTTTTTATTCTTTTCTAGAAAAAGAGAGATCTGCTAATTATCGGCCTCAAAAAACTAGTACAAGTACTAACCTGCCATGGGAATCTTCAGATGAAACACATATTTTATTGGATTTGTTTAGTCATCATATGGGAGAAATTCAAGCAATTGGTCATCCAGTCGGTGCAGATGCTTATGGAGAGTATAACTTAGAATATACCTCTCCAAATTTTAAAAACCCATACCGAGTAAATATGAGACAAACTTGGGAGCTTGCAAAGGCTGGATTTCATGATCTAGAGCTTAAATCTAGACCGATTCACGCAACAATTGGTTGGAAAGAAGATAAAAAAACAAGAAATTTTGAAATATATAACTCTGATTTACTTAAAAAAGCCTCTATATTAAATTTTGCTTTGATGACAACTGGATGGACAAATATGCAAGCAATTATCGACATTAAAGAACAAAGCGCTATTAATGATATAAATGGCATGACAACAGAAATTACTAAGTTTACAGATACTGGCAAAAGAGAAATGCTTCTTACAAGAATTAGTCTCGATGAAAAAATTGAAGCTATAGAATTTAGAGGTCTAAGACCAAAAAAAAATGATCATGCAAGACTGTTTTCCGCCTTAGGAAATTTAGGTACTATAATGAAAGCAAATTTAATTGTTGAATCAAACTCTATTCAACCACCAGGTAAAGCCGATGATGTTGATAAAAAACTGAGTGACATATGGGTTAAATTTGAAAGAAAGGTATTAGATATTTATAACACATTTGAAAATATTCCGTCTTTACATGTGGCTAACGAATGGGTTAATAGTGGTTATTTACCCGAAATTACAAACTTCTATCATAAGATTATCGAAGACTTAGACAAAAGTGACGGCGTCGTGATACAAATGAGAAATTTAATAAGAGAAACAAACATGGAAATTCAGGCCGTTTTTGAAGAATAATCCCTCATTGCCATTTGTGCCTTATTACAGTAAAATTCCCCTCTGACCACTTTTTGGTTAAGTGGTATACTTTAATAAGAAAAACCAGAGATTAATAAGTTGAAAGGCAGCCATGGGCGCACTACCAAAAAACAAAATAACAAGAGCGGAACGAGGTAAAAGACGTAGAGGCAATACTCCTAAATTAAATAAGGACGTTAATACTACATCTATTCCAATGCACAAACAGGGTTTTGTTGCACAATTTCTTAAATCTCTTGGTATAGAAAAAAAATAAGTCTAATGTAGAAGGATTGCAATGCCAGACCATAGACATGATCATCGCGTTAAATTGATGCAAGATCTGTTTGCTTGCACTTTTACCCCTGGAAGCATCGAAGATTGCCTCAAACACAGGCTCAAAGATTCGATTGTCTACCAGATAGTAGCTGATCTGAGTTCGATTGATGAGCAAATTCAAGAATCTGCTCCCGAGAGACCCCTTGGAGATGTTAACAAAGTTGACCTTGCAATATTAAGGTTAATTGTGTTTGAATCAATTAACAAGAAAACGCCAAAAAAAGTTTTACTTAATGAGGCAATTGAATTAGCCAAAGACTATAGTGGCGAAAAGTCACCAGGATTTGTGAATGGTGTGCTTGCAAAAATATTACTAACTGAATAAATTAAAAAATATGACCTCTAAATCCGCTCGCTTTGAAGAGATACTTACCATTATCCAAAATATTATCGCCGACATGACTGGAAACGAAATTGAAGATGTCGATCCTCAATACAATCTAGAAGATGATTTGGGAATCACAGAAATTGATTTCAAAAGAATCCTAAAGACTATTAACTCCTATTTTAATATTGAACTTAATCATAAAGAAATCTCTGAAGAAATTGAAACAGTAACTGAACTAACTATCTTGGTTCAGGACGAATCAGAACTTGGATAATAATATGCTACCTGAATTTAAAAGCAAATTACTTCTTGAAACTGCGCTAACTCATCGAAGTGCTTTGAATGAAAAGAAGTCAGACGCTAAAGTTTCCAATGAAAGATTAGAATTTTTGGGTGATGCGGTTTTAGAACTCTCAACTACAAAGTTTTTATTCGAAAAATTTCCAGATGAACCTGAGGGAGTACTCACTGCATATAGAAGTTCTTTGGTCAAAACTACAACTCTAGCAAGAATTGCAGTTAAACTAGGACTAAATAAAATGCTTTTAATGAGCAAAGGCGAAGAAGCTACCGGTGGTAGAACAAATGTGGGTATTTTAGCAGATGTTACCGAAGCGGTTTTAGGAGCAATCTACATCGATCAAGGTTCAAAAGCTGTTGACGAACTGTTAGGAAAAATTCTTTTCCCAGAAATTAGCACTATTATTGAAAACAAACTTTATAAAGATAGTAAGAGTTTTCTCCAAGAAGTTGTGCAAGCAAAAAACTTAGAAACACCAACATATCAAGTAATTTCAGAGATTGGACCAGACCACGACAAAGAGTTTACTGTTACTGTCACTATTGGTGACAAAGTCGTTGGTAGAGGAATTGGCAAGAGCAAACAACAGGCTCAACAAGCAGCAGCTATTGAGGCTCTTAAGAAATTTGATGCCTCTTGAGAAAAATGTGTATCTAAAGTATAATTCTCACTCTTGGGCAAGAAAACCTGGATTTGAGTAAAATAAATTGAAAAGAACAAACTAAATATGTTGAAAATCAAATTAGCAAGATTCGGTAAAAAAAATCAACCTCATTTTCGTATTATCGTTAACGAAGCTCGTTCAAAGCGAGATGGAGAATATATTGCACTTCTAGGATCTTACGCTCCAGCTGAAGTTCCAAAACTTTTAGAAATTGACATAAAAGCATATAACGAATGGCTTAAAAAAGGTGCACAACCAACCGAAACAGTTGCTGCGCTTACAAAACGTTTTACATCTGGAAAACCATTTCCAAAAAAGAAAAGTCAATTATCAAAGAAAGCAAAAGCTAAATTAGTTGCAACAAAAGAACAATGAAGAACCTACTAGAATACATCCTAATTCATTTAGTTCAATTCCCTGAAGACGTCAAAGTTGAAGAAGAGACTGACGACAGAGGCTCACTATTTACCATTCATGTTAATCCAGAAGATATTGGCAGAGTTATTGGCAAAGGTGGAGCAATCATTCATTCAATCAGAAATATTGGCAGAATCAGAGCAATAAAAGAGGGCATAAGAGCCAGAATCACAATTGCTGATGGAAATGAACGCGAAACCGATCTAAAATAATTTATTCAAAATTAATTGGATCAACTCCAAACAAATCTTCCAAACCACCACCCTTGATTTCAAGTTGCTCTGGTAAATCAGAACTTGAAAAGCTGGCTAATTCTTTAAGAACGTCTTGCTCTTTGGTACTAAGTATTGGCAATGGTGCTTCAATTGTGGCAGAAACGGTTTGTGTAAAAAAGTGTGACTTGGTTGTTAACTTTGCCAACATATCACGCTCTTGCTGATCAAAGTCATCTCCACGAACTTGAGAATTTAAAGACAAAGTAGTTATTGTAGTAAAAGGGGAAATCTTTTCTAAATTAATCAAGAAAACCTGAATATTTTCGAAAGACCCCACAACATTCATTGACACATCGAGAGTATCTATACCATCTTTGGAAAGTTCTTTTGCATAATAAGCTTGAAGTTCGGCGGTGTCAGACGCAATAATTCCTGGATTTAAATCAAAGTCTTTGATCTGAACTGAACTTGCAGCGGCAATTGAGCTCAAGCTTGAAAGCAATTCTAGTAATGGTTTTTTTGAAGGTAAAGCATCATTTACAATCTCTGATTGAGCAAACTCTGGAGTAAATTGAATATTTTCAAGCTCGACAAGTTTTTGCTTCAATTTTACCAACCTTGGAGTTTCATTATCTAACTCAGATTTTAATGATAAAAATTCTCGAAATTGAGGAACAATAGCAAATAATATTAATCCAAATGAAACCACTCCTAATAGAACCGCAATAACCATCTGCCTTCTGTTGGTTATAATCATTTCAATATTTAGTGGTTTTTGATTTTTCATTTTGTATTAACATCTTTCGTACTAGAACCAACGTTAGGTAATCCAACCATCTCAGGAAGTACCACAGCCAGGCTTAGTGTGTAATTTCCAGATGCCGAACGAGTCATATTACTCTTTGTAATATTCGGATAATTAATATTAACTTTTGGGTCTTCAAGAGTTTCAAAAACTCTTTCCATTACAAATACATTTGGAGCTTTAATGGTAAAAGAAACTACATCTTCATCTGCAGAACTATAATCAATTCCACTGACAATCACATCTTTTCCAAAAATCTCACTGAAAAAAATCAAAGCTTCCTGTTTATCTTTTCTTTTTCCAAAAAACACCGATAACTTCTTGAGTTTTTGAGCAAATATAATGTATTCTTTTTCAATGGTTTCGTGAGATAAAATTACCGTCCTCACGTCTGTTTGTTGATCTTTGACTGTTTTTAGTCTAAATACATAAAAAATTCTTAATCCCATCACGACCAAGAAAATTATAAAAATACCCACCAAAACATTTATCATGATGTTCATGATTTTCTTATCTTGCTTCTGGGTTTTATTTAGACGTTTTCTTCTGTCTCCGACAAAATTAATTGATTGTGACATTATAACTCTCGTTGCAAAAGCCCCATGCAGACACTCATTGCTGGGTGATTTACATTTTCAGGAATTTCTCCTTCAATACCTGTGAATGGTGAAGAAACAAGAACTTCGACACCAAGTTCATTAGTAATATGTTGAACAATTCCTGGCAACAAAGCAGTCCCTCCAGAAAGAACAATACGCTGAACGACTTCTTGAGGATTTTGATTTACAAAAAATTGAACTGATTTTCTAATCTCGCTAATCAACATATTCATGGCTGGAAGCAAAGCATCTTTAACCTTGCCCTGAAATTGATTGCCATCAAGACCATAGCTTCGCTTGTATTGCTCAGCTTGTGATGCATCCAAGCCAATTGAAGCCTCAAGTGCTTTGGTGAGCATCTGACCACCATTCATTTGAGAAATAACGAATTTTATTTCGCCATTATGAATAATTGCCAAATTCATACTAGAAGAACCAATGTGAGCAATTAATGTTGTTGGATCCTCTGGAGTAAATTGCAATGATCTGATGATTGAGATCATTTGAGTTTCTAGTAGGGTAGGCTCAATACCAATTTCGTTAAACATAGCGACATATTTCTCGACCATTTTTTTTCTGGTGCCTACTAATAGAACACGCATTTGAGCATTCTCTTTTTTGGCTGGTCTATACAAAACTTGATACTCCAAAGATAATTCTTCTGGAGGAATTGGAATATGTTGCTCAGCTTGCCAACCAATAGCTGATGATAACTCAGCGTCTGAGAGTGGGGGAATGTTAATAATTTTTGTTGAAACAACAGTCTCAGGCAGTGATAATCTAACATCATTTCTTGGAAGATCATTGTCTCCGAAAAATGAATCGAGCAATTCTCCGAGTTTTGACGAAGTCATGTCGTCAGTTGGAAGAGCTATCCCGGTTTCGTTAAAAACCTCAACGACTCTCTGAATAACTGGAACTTTTCCAGGTTTTGCGTGAATCGATTTTATACTGTATGTTCCAATGTCTAATGCTACGGCAGGCATATTTTGTTCCAATCTAATTAAATACTATTCTTGTGCGAGAGCTCCTCCCGAATAAACTGCATAATCCATAAATGATGGGCCCGTTGAAAGACTTCTTCCAACTTCAATTGCTCTGTTTTCATCACCTAAATCATTGCCAGCTTCAGAGTTAATGACAAAAAATTGACTAGAAGCTTCTGCTCCTGTTACTCTAAGCGGAGTGTCATTATAAACAGCTTTTATTCTCATATACAAAGAACCTGCTGGGATGCTAACAACCTTTTTGTATATGTAATCGTCTAAACCAGAGTCCACTACTTGATCAAATTCATCCGTGTCTCTTAAACCAGTGCAAGGTGAAGCTGGCCCGAATGCTTCATGCTCAACTTTTGTTGTTCCGTCATCATCATAGTAAGTTGAAGTAATGATGGATGCTGAAGAATCACATCCAGATAGTTTTGACCATTCAATCGTAACATCAGTACTAGAACCGGCAAGATTGAGATGGACTGTTGAACCTTCAGTTATTTGAGTTTCTAAAACACCTTGAGGAGTAATTATGGTTGTCACCGATACGTTATCATCGCTTATATCAGGAACTGTATAACTTTCTGAAATGACAGAGAAATCTTGAGATAAGGCGTTTTCAACTCCGGACTCAGCTGCATTAAAGACTCTTGTGGATTCTGCCTCTTGTTGAGATAAGAAAACTTCTTGAGTTGTTCTTGAGGCCAATGACAAGCCAACCGTCAAAAGGACAACCATTATTAACAAGATAACTATTGCAATTTGACCAGAATGTTTTTTCTGCATTTTAAGTGAGTTCCAACTCTACAATAATAATACCTTAGAAATAAGTAAAAATGCAATGGGAGGACTAGGAAGCAGAATTACTCTTCCATTTGTTTACGAATCAGGGAG
>PFJN01000019.1 GCA_002783105.1 Candidatus Pacebacteria bacterium CG_4_10_14_3_um_filter_34_15
CCATATTTTTTTAGAAACTCGCTTGATCGGGCACGAGACGTCCTGTTAAAAATTAGGTTTAAAAAAAACACCTTACGGTGCTTTTTCCAAACCTATTGTCGGGGAGACAGGACTTGAACCTGCGGCCTCACGGTCCCAAACCGCGCGCTCTAGCCATCTGAGCTACTCCCCGAACTTTTTATAATGTTAACACACAAAGTGCCGCGGGTGGGAATCGAACCCACATGACATTGCTACCACGAGATTTTAAGTCTCGCGCGTCTACCAATTCCGCCACCGCGGCTAAATATTTAACCGTTTATTGATCAAACTCAGATTAATATTATAGCACTGACAACTATTTTTTTGATAGGTATAATATGACTTATGTTTAAAGGCAAAAAGATTAATAGTTCACTAATGATCTTGGCATTTATTATGTTGATAAATGCAATGAGTTCCGGAATATTGATTCCATTGTTGTATCCTTACTCTTCTAAGTTTGGAATTAATCCACTGGGTTTAAGTTTACTTTTTGCTTCTTTTGCATTTTTTCAATTCTTATCTACTCCAATAATTGGAAGATTGGCAGATAGATATGGCAGAAAACCTTTGCTTTTAATGAGCATTTTTGGATCATTTCTCTCTTTAGCTTTATTTGCTTCTGCGCAATCAATATTTGTGTTATTTTTGGCAAGAATTTTAGATGGAATTACTGGGGGAAATATTTCTGTGGCACAAGCAATGATCGCAGATACTACGACGGGCAAGGAACGTACTGAAGGTTTTGGTATTTTAGGGGCAATGTGGGGTTTGGGATTTTTAATTGGACCGGCCATTGGAGGAATTATGAGCACATTTAGTCTTACTGCTCCATTTTGGTTTGCGTCCTTCTTGGCGTTACTCGCAACAATTTTGGGTGCGATAATTTTAAAAGAGACCCTTGTAGAAAAAGTTATTTCAAAACAAAAGTCCGAGCCATTATTTAATTTTAAAGCAATTGCCGTGGCTTTATTAAGTCCAACGATCGGTTCTGCGTTATTATTAACATTTATTTCATATTTTGCGCATCACGCATTAATTATTGCTTTCCAAACATACACAGTTGATGAACTAAAATTAAATGTTCAAACAATTGGAATTATTTTTGCTGCCATTGGATTAATATTAATATTTATTAGATCAATAGGAATAAGATTTGTTTTGGATAGAGTTAGAAGTAATAGGAAAATAATCACTGTTTCATTATTATTATCTTCATTCTCGTTATTTTTACTTTCATTTTTTTCTGGATTAACCGCATTTCTGATTTTTACTTTTAGTTATGTTGCTGTGTATTCTTTAATACACCCAATTTTAACAAACATAATATCTAAGCGGGTTAACGTAGAAGATCAAGGTGTTGCTTTAGGAATTAATCAATCTTATGCATCTTTAGGACAAGTTTTAGGTCCGGTTAGTGCTGGGATAATATCTCAAATTAGTGTTAAATTAATTTTTTCTTGGTCAAGTTTGCTTTTATTTATTGGATTTTTACTTTCTTATTATTTGAAAACTGCATCTAAAAAAGCAGATTTATAATAGCTTTTGATTATTAGTACAAAGAGAAGTAAAATAGTGATCTAGTAAGCTAGAGTACCAATAGAGTCAAGATAAAAATTTGCGGGTGTAGTACAACGGTTAGTATGATTGCCTTCCAAGCAGTAGATGACGGTTCGATTCCGTTCACCCGCTCCATATCGGACTGCATTTGCAAAAATGCCTTCTTAGTCCGATCTATCGATTTATTTTCAGGTTCGAGCCACTCATTTTTCCTAATCACGCTTCCACAAATCTTCTTCTCTTTTCCTGATCATCTCATAAAACGAGTCGTCCTTTTTGTTGTATTTTCTATAAATTGCCCAAGACAAGCCTGATCCAAACAGCCCAGCAGATGTAAAACACTGGTTGATTCGCAAGCGAGCTCTTCAGAAAATGATTTTAGAGGAGTTAGACCTTGATCAGTACGTTGATATCCTACTTGGTCCTGAATTAGTGCAAAAGCAAGAAGAAACGACCATAACCCCATCAAATGGGGAGTCCGTAGCCCCTGTAGCGCCTTCTGACGACAGTTTACCGCCCGAAGCGGGTAAGTTCATCACCCGTTGCCAATAAAAACAAAATACGAGAGCTTATTGGCAAAATTCCAGGGTTAGGAAAAATGCTTCAGGCAAGAAAGTTATAACCTTACTACCAGTAAAAAACTGGTATAGTTTTCTTTTGCGTCCTGCAGGTTATCTTCAATGATTCTAAGATCATACAATTCAGCAAGAACCTTACTACCCATTGTTGCTGTCTGTTTGGGTAGTTTATCTTCAGATAAATATTTTGCCACCATTGCGTGGTCAATAAGCTCTCCTTCGCCAGATATCTGATTAAGATGAGGATATTTCTTCGAAAGTGTATCTTTACACTGTGCAAATACTTGTGGGTGGGACATAATACTAGTCACATCATTAAAATCTGCATCTTTACGTATCATCAGCGCATGAGAAATTTTAATAGCAAATTGATTAATAATATTAAATTTATATTTAGCCATTGCGTTAATACTTTCTTCAACGATGCCCCCTACAGAGTTATGTATTGCAAATTGTCCTCTATCAATCTCTCCCTGATGTAAAGCTTCTAATACCTTCTGTGATGTATAAAGGTATTTAATCTTATAATTTGAAAAACCCTCTCTCTTTAAAAAATAGCTAATTGCTTCCTCATTGAAACTGCCTTTGCCTCCTTGTATTCCAAAAGTTATAAATTCAGGATCAATTTGTTTGGGCAGCAACTTGTTATACAACTTATCATAAGCCTCACCAAGTTTTAGACGCATTTGCTTTGTATGCGGATTGTAGTGTTGTAAGTCAGTAAATAGTTGCCAAGTATCGTTACAAGTCTGTTCTTTTATTTCTAATAACTTTTTTGTGCCTAATGAATCTATTAATGTTTCTTCCAGCTTATATTCATCGAGAAGTCTTCCAATAAAATGAGTTAAACCTTGTGAATTTGCTGCAATTTTATCATGCTCGTCAGCAGACATTTCTATAACTCTTAATTTCTTGCCCTGAAAATACTCTTTCCAGAAATTGTATGTGTTATTATCAGTTTTAAACTTATCAAGAATCATTGGCAGACCTTCAAATCCATTTTTGCTGCTATCCGGACCAAACATAGGATGCGTAAGAAGCGCTTGTGTTGGGCTATCTTTAAGATACTTAGAAAAAATTTGGGCAGGATGTAATTTTACAGATAAAACATCAATTAACAAATGGTTATCTCTGAAATATTTTTTGTGCGATGAAATTACTTCTTCGAAGGTAGAAATTGGAACGGCATAGAATATTACATCACTTTTATAGACCACACTTAAATCTGTTGCAATTACTGTGTTTTTAGTCAGTTCAATAGCCTCAGGATCAATTTCACTTCTGTTATAAAGCACAACAGCAAAATCATCTTTAATAAGACGATATAATGTTTTACCAAATCTTCCGAATCCTACAATACTAATTTGCTTCATATTTAAAAATAATCATTAATCTTATCAATATTCACGCATATGCTTACTCTGACATATCGCTCACCATTTTTACCAAAAGCAGTACCAGGAGTAAAAAGTATTTGTTTTTCCTTAAGAAGCTTCATGCAAAATTCTTCAGAGTCTTTAGCCTTACTAGGAATTTTAGCCCAGATATATAAACTACCTTTAGGCAGTGAAAACGAAAGTCCTAAAGTTTTTATATGGTCAGCTATTACATCTCTACGATTTTTATAACTGGTAATCATCTCTTCCTGCCATTTTGCATCTAAGTTCGTTAAAGCAAAAGCTCCTAATTTTTGAAGTGGTATTGAAAGTCCAGAATCCATTTGAGATTTTACTTTAGCAAGTGCCACAATAATATCTTTATTACCAACAACCCAACCCATACGAAATCCTGCAAAAGAAAAAGTTTTGGAAAAAGAGCCTATTTCTACAGCCACGTCTTTCGCATCCTTAATCTGTAAAATGCTTGGTGCTTTAAACCCATCAAAGGTTATTTCCGAGTAAGCATTATCATAAACAATAAAAAGGTTGTGCTGTTTTGCAAGCTCAACTATCTTTTTGAGTTCATTAATTGTTACTACTTGTCCTGTAGGATTAGATGGAAAATTAACCCAAATAAATTTTGTTTTATCTGATAACTTATCTTTTAACTCTTCTAGATCAATTTTGAAATCATTTCCTTCTATCAAGTTGTAATATACTGGCTTTGCTCCAATCATAAGAGTTGGTCCAGTAAAAGCAGGGTAACCAGGATCTGGCACGAGAACTTCATCTCCTTCATCTAAGAGCGCTAAAGGTAGATGACTTATTCCGTCTTTTGCACCAAGAAGAGGAAGTATTTCTTCTTTGTTTAAAGAAATTCCGAATCTTCTTTCGTACCATTGAATAAGAGCATTTGATAACTCGGGTATTGCGCCATAACTAGGATATAAGTGAGCATCCGGTTCTCTTATAAATTCAGTGAACTTATCTAAATACTGACTGCTTGGTTTTACATCAGGTGTACCAGCGCCAAAACTCAATACCTTTCGTTTAGATTCATTCTCGACTTCAGCAACTGTTTTTGCCAACCGAGAGAAAATGTATTCTGGAAATGCATCCAACCGTTTTGCTGTTTGAATTGTTTTCATAGTTATTTATTATTTGCTTCAATTTCCAAAGAATATTCGTGAATGAGACCATATAGTTTCTTAATGAAATCCTCAGATAGGTTGTGTAACTCTACCTTTGAAAACTGCGACTCTAATACAGCCTGCCATCTTTTTTGATCGAGTGGCGCAATGCCATTTGCTTTTTTATATTTGCCAATTTCTCTAACTATATTTATTCGTTTTCCCAGAATATAAAGTAACTCTTCATCAAGAGCATCAATTTGTTTTCGCCAGTCTTCTAGTTTGTCATTCATATTTATAGGTTTTGTGCTTTATGTCGCAAGTAATGGTCTATAATAACAAGTGCTGACATTGCATCGACTATTGGGACTGCTCTAGGCAAGACACAGGGATCGTGTCTACCGGTTGCTTCCAACATAACCTCCTCATTATTAATATTCACTGTACTTTGTTGCTTCCGGATTGTTGATACCGGTTTTATGGCTACACGAAAATAGATGGTTTCTCCATTTGATATACCTCCCAGAGTTCCTCCGGCATTATTTGTTTTAGTTCTTATTTTTCCTTGGTCAGTAGTATAGAACTCATCATTGTGTTGGCTCCCTCGCAATTTTGCTCCATCAAATCCCGATCCTATTTCAAAACCTTTCACAGCATTTATGCTCATCATAGCTTTCCCAAGATCGGCTGGTAATTTATCAAATACTGGTTCTCCAAGACCAATAGGCACATTTTTAATCACTCCGCGTATCACGCCACCAACAGAGTCACCTTCATCGCGGACTTTTTCAATCAGTTTAATCATCGTCTCTGCAGTAGACATGTCAGGACAACGGACGATATTCGATTCAATCGCACCCATAGTTACAGTATCGAAATCAATGTCCGTTTTTATATCTCCAACTTGCTCAACGTAACTTAAGATTTCAATACCGAGTTTTTCTTCGAGATATTTTTTAGCAATTGCTCCTGCTGCGACTCTGGCAAGGGTCTCACGGGCAGATGCTCTACCACTTCCTTTCCAATCTCGAATTCCATATTTCATTTGAAATGTATAATCAGCGTGTCCTGGTCTATATAAATCCTTTAAGTTGAGATAATCTTCTGACTTGGCATCTTTGTTATAAGCAAGAAGTAAAATTGGTGTTCCGGTTGTTTTTCCATCTAAAAAGCCAGATAAAATCTGTATTTTATCTTCCTCTTTACGAGGTGATGTAATCGCGCTTTGTCCTGGTTTCCTTCTATCAAGCTCTTTTTGAATCTCTTCTTGGGAAATTTCAAGACCTGGTGGGCATCCATCAACTACAACACCCACACACCCTCCATGGGATTCACCAAATGTTGTTATTCTAAATAAATGCCCAAAAGTGTTACCAGCCATAATAGTTAACCTTTCAACTCGTTAAATATAATTTCTAATTGATCTTTTGTTAATTGTCCTGGTGCAGACTGTTCTGTTAAAACCTTTGGGGCAAAGATCATTTCATTTCCCCATAATGTCCCAAAAATTCTTGTGGCAACACCAAATTCGCCCATCCCTAAAAGGATATATTTCGAGTTTCGTTCTTTTAGCTCTGTTAATAATTGCAACAACCTTATGGCATCCTTATGATTTGTACACATAGTCGCTATTTTATAAACTGCAGGCTTATACTCATCCATTGTATCAATAATTTCTTTAAGTATATTATCTTCAGGCGTCATTTGGTAATTATGGTAAGAAACAATTGTATTTATTTCTAGCTTATGGTCCCGAATGTGATTAAGCTCATCCTCTTGCGTAAGCACATCTAAGTCAATTAGTGATTGAGCTTCATCCAACATATCGATAATCTTTAGTCTTTTATCTAATTCCAGATGTATTGTTTCAAGATTTTGTCTCCGGAACACAATAATAAGTTTCTCATCTAAGAACTCTCTCAGTTCTTCGACAAACTTGTTATTAAGGTCGTTAACATAATCAACCCATACTTCAAAGTAATGATAATCATTAATATTGGCATGAATTGCTTCTAAAATCTCATTTTTCGTATTCTTTATAATTGGAAGACAATATTTAATTTGCATATTTTTTCTCCTTAGTGATTAGATTATCCAATAGAACGTTTCTCATCACATCCTCAGGCGCATCATGGCCTGTGTAAAGTTTAAATTGCGCTATTGCTTGTTGTAATAACATTTCCATACCATGAATAATTGTTGCTCCTTGTTGTTTGGCTTCCCTTAAGAGTCTTGTTTCGTAGGGTACGTAAATTGCATCAAAGATAATATGCTTATTGGTCATTAATTCTTTGGGTAGAGGAGTCTCGTTTTTGTTTGAAGCAAGTCCTACTGATGTTGCATTAAAAATAATGTCCATATTTTTAATCCCTTCAATATCATCAAGTGAATAAGCCTCCCCACCAAATTCATTTATTAACTCTTTAGCTTTCTCAATTGTTCTGTTATAAATCGTCAGCTTTGCACCTCTCTGAGTTACCCCATATGCAACAGCTCGTGCAGCTCCACCTGCTCCGATTAAAGCAACTCTTTTATTCTTTAGAGAGGTAACTTTCTCTAGTGCTATAACTACACCTAACCAATCGGTATTATATCCGTTTAATACTCCGTTTTCATTTACTATAGTATTTACGGCACCAATTTTTTCTGCTACTTCGTCTACCTCATCTAAGTGTTTCATAACCTCGATTTTATGAGGGATAGTGCAACTAACTCCTCTTATTTGCATTGCTCTAACACCTTTAATAAAATCAGCTATATTTTGAATCTCTACATTGCACGCTACATATACATAATCGCTTTCAATGCCCAATTTTTCATAACCTGCGTTATGAATTTGAGGTGATAAAGAATGTTCAATAGGATTACCTATAACCATGCAAATTTTTGTTTTCGCTGAAATCTTCATAAAGTTACTCCTTTAATTTTTGTAGAATTTGATTTACAATTTCTTCAGGTTTTAGCTGATTTATGTCAATTACAACATCTGCCGCATCCAGATACAATTTTTCTCTTTGTTTTAATAACTCTTCCATCTCTTCCCGTCTTGATTTTTTGTTGGTTAGAGATGGTCTGTTTGGATCTTCTCCTATCCTGTCTGATAGCACCCCAACTGATGCACTCAATAACACGAGAAATCCATTTTGTTTAAGGGCAGAAATATTTTTCTCCCTTGTAACTACTCCTCCACCGGTAGACAAAATTTTATTTTGTAATAGGGAAACTTCTTGAACTATTGCTGACTCTTGATCTCTGAAATGGTCCCATCCATACGTATCAACAATTTCTGGAATAGTCATACCTAGCTTCTTAACCATTATTTCGTCCAGCTCGAAGTATTCTCTGTTTAATCGTTGTGAAAGTAGCTTGGCAATTGTTGTTTTTCCACTGCCTCTCATACCAATTAAGACAACATTCTGTTTAACTAACTCCGTTTGAACACCAATTTCGTTAAGTTTCTTCCAGAATTCTGGAAACGTTTTACTTACAACGTCCGGATCATTTATTTCTATTCCAGCAAGCTTTGTACCTGCAACAGCAAATGACATTGCCATCCGATGGTCCCCATAAGTACCTATCTGAGCGGGATGCGGCTTTCCTCCATTGATTGTTAGAGTATTAGTCGTCGAGACAGCCTGAGTGTTCATCTTTTTCAGTTCCTGTTCGATAGCTAATACTCGTTCAGTCTCCTTCACACGAAGGGATTGAATTCCAGAGATTTCAGTTTTACCTTTGGCAAATGCTGCCAGAACTGATAAAGTTTGAGCTTGATCTGGACAACTTTCCATATCAACTGTTAAAGCCTTTACCCCATTTCCTATTATTGTAATTTTGTCTTCTCCGTACACGATTTGGTTGCCCATTTTTTCAAGAATTGCAAGAAATCCCATATCTGCCTGAACAGATAAAGGGTTCATGTTTGTGAGGGTAATGGTTGACTTTGTCAGTACGGCAATAGCAGCAAAGTAGGAAGCACTTGAAACATCTCCTTCTACGACATACTTATTTGTTTGGTACTTTTGACCAGGGGTAACAATGTATTTCTTATACTTCTTGTTAATTGCGGATACGTTAAATTTTTTCATTGTATCCATAGTCATATCAATATATGGCTTTGAGATTTGTTCTCCCAGCACCTTGATAGTGAGATCTCCAACTAAAGGGGCAATCATTAATAAGGCAGAGAAATACTGACTACTAATAGAACCGTCCATTTCCACAACACCAGGTGACAGTTTTGATGAAGTGATCCGAAGAGGAGGAAAACCTTCTTTTTCAATATATTCAATCTGGGCACCCAATTGTCTTAAACCGTCAACTAGTTCGGCTATGGGGCGGTTGTTTAAACCAGGTTTGCCGTATAGAGTTTTGACTCCTGGAACTACACAAGTTAACGCAAGAATAAAACGTATTGTGGTTCCTGACAGATTGGCATCTAAGTCATAAGAGCGAGGCTGAACTGCAGAAATGTCGTTTATTATTTCAATATTATTATCTTTCTGCATAATCTTTAATCCTAATCTCCTGAGACATTCGATCATTGCTTCCGTATCATCGCTTATTAATGGATTAACAATTTTGACATTTTGATCTGTCATTGCTGCCATAAGCAAAGCTCTATTTGTGTAACTTTTAGAGCCCGGAATCGAAACTTCGGCTTTGATAGATTTTGTTAATGGTAAAATTTTTATACTTTTCATAAATTTAGGCTTTTCTCAATGCATTAATAATCGTGATTTCAGGCACATTCTGGTTGTACAGAGCATCTCCAATGCCACGAAGTAAGGTTAAATTGACTTTTCCTTTTTCATTTTTCTTATCTGATTTTATCTTTTTAAGTACTTTATCTATGTTTATACCAGTACTAGACACTGGCAATTCGGCAGTGGTAAGCGCTTCCTCAATCTTTTCTAAATCAGATATTGAAAGCAAGTTTGCAAGATGAGAGATTCTTGCCTCTACCAGCATGCCAATACTAATCGCTTCACCATGAAGAAGTGGAGTAGAAGATTCTAAACCTAGTGCTTCAATCGCATGCCCGATAGTATGACCAAAATTTAAGAGTTTCCTTACGTTGCTTTCTGTTTCATCGCTCTGAACAATTGCTGTTTTTATTTCGATAGACTTAGCAACAATGTCTATCATTTCACTTTGAGTAAACTTTGAAGGATGCTTTGCGGTCACCAACTCAAAATACTCTTCACTCTTGATTAAACCGTGTTTAATAATTTCAGCAAAACCAGATAAGAATTCTCTTTTCGGTAGAGTAGCCAATGTCTGTGTGTCAATAATAACCCCAACAGGCTGATTAAATGTGCCAATAAGATTTTTGACACCAGAGAAATCAATGCCTGTTTTACCTCCAATACTTGCGTCAACTTGTGCAAGAAGTGTTGTCGGAATATGGATGAAGTCAACCCCTCTCATATATGTTGAGGCCGCGAAGCCTCCCATATCACATACAACGCCACCTCCTATATTGATAACCAGTGACTTCCTATCACATTGTGCCTCATGCATTGCTGTCCATATTTTGCTGACACTTTCAATATTCTTTTCCTTTTCCCCAGGAACCATGACTATAAAAGCATTCGGTATAGGTAAAGATTTCATAATCCGTTTCAGGAATAGAGGCTCAATATTTTGATCCGTTATCACAAAGGTTTTCGAATATTTATGGAAATCAAAAAGTGTGCCGATCCTTTCAAATATTCTTTTCCCGATATGGATCGTACAGGTTTTTGTTTTAGCTGGAAAATTAAGAGAGATTTGTTTCATATAGAATCAGCTTGTTGTTTAGTTAATGTTTTTACTAATACATCGAATTCTTCCCACGACAACTGTTGTCCTATATCTGTCAAAGCAGATTTGGGATCGTGATGAACTTCGACCACAACTCCGTCAAAGTCGTGTTCTGTTGCTTCATTAGTGACTTTCATAACGTTTGGGACAGTTCCGCCTGTATGTGAGGGATCAATAAGCATGGGCAATCCGGTCTTCTTTTTAATCCTCATTGCCATTGAGTAATCGGGGATATTCCTGAAACCATGAGGATTAATGCCATTTGGCGTAAATCCTCTATGGCATAAAATAAGATGGTCTTTACTGATACCACCAGCCAAGACATGTTCTACAATTCCCTCCCAGTGATCTTCACTAATCCAAGGTTGATTTTTTACCATCAAGAATACCCGAGTATCCGAAGCTGCAACTCGTGAAATTTCTCTTTGGATATAGTGATTTTGATTGCGAGCTCCAATCCATAATAACAGTTTAGCGTTGGGAACCTTGCTTAAAACGTGGTCCATAATAAATTTTGCTTGTTCTGGTACTAGTACTTCGGTACCTGGATTGATGCCTGCTTTAGCAGCCTCTATAAGCAATTTAATGCCATCTTGCCCAAGTCCATCGAATCCTGGTCTAGTTCTTGGCTTCCATAGACACATTCGCATGAAATCAATATTTCTTTCTCTAGCCTGCTTAATGGACGCAAAAATCTGCTCGCTAGACTCAACAGCACAAGGGCCTGCAATGATAATTGGTTTTATTTTCTGTTTTTTCATAAATGATTAAATAAGGTTATTTTGTTCTTGATAATATTCCTCATATCTTCCTTAACTCCTTTTAGTAGTCTATAAGGTGCATATTCTCCGTCATTTATAGAAATATTCTCCTTAAGTTTGTTGATATAAGCCAACCTGATTTCAGTATTCACATTAATTTTGGCAACTCCATTTTGAATACAGTTCAAAATATCAGTGTCAGATAGAAAAGAGCCACCATGCAGGACGAATGGTGTTTCAGGCAACAAGTCATTTAGCTCAGTTAAAATATTGATATCTAGCGGTTGCTGTGTTTTTAGCTTGCCACTTTGATTTCCTATAGAAACCACAAGAGAATCTATTCCTGTTTCTTGCACGAATCTTTTTGCCAATTTAGGATCCGTCTTTCTTAACTCCTCTTGGTATTTTTCTTTGTAGTAACGAAGTGGAACCACTTCGATAGCTCCTTCATGGTAGGCAACATATTGATTGGTTAGTCTTCGAACTGATAAAGTATTCTTAACTATCTCATCATAAGTAGTACTATGAAACTCACTGCTTATTGAGTCATATCCGGCTTCCAGACACCTCTTGATTAGATCAATATCATTACCTCTATCCAAGTGAAGTAAGAAATCTACTTTGTATAATTTGGACAATTCTGTGCAAATCTCTGACACTAATTCAGGTAACAGATACTCTGCCTCTCCTGCTGATGTCTGTATGATTACAGGTGATTTAACTTCTGAAGCAGCTTCAAATACAGCTTGGAGGGCCTCTATAGAAGAAACATTAAAAGCTCCAATCGCTTTTTTTGATTGTTTTGCCAGATTTAGTAAATGTTTTGCCTTGGTTTTCATAATGATTGATCCAACAATAAAAATCTATTAATATCAGCCGACACAGACACTTGGTTTTTATCAAAAGATTCGGCGAAAGGGATTACCTCTTCTTTGCTTGGAATAGCAGAGACATTCCCTAGCTTTGTGCACTGCAAAGCAGCAACAGAATTAGCGAATCCCGCAGATTCTTCCAGGTTCATTCCATGTACCACTCCATAAGCAAATGCCCCTCTATAAATATCACCAGCACCAGTGGTATCTATGGCTTTTATTTTTAAGGCTGGAATCAATTTTGACTCCTTGCCGTTAAAGACAATACTTCCAATTTCTCCAGCGGTAATAATAACGGGCTTGTTACATACCATGTAGAGGTCTCGTAGACATTCAGTTAACCCTTTGTGTCCTCCTATTTGAAGCAATGATTCTATTGAAATAATTGGGTAGTCAGAACGCCTCATCATATCTTTTGTATAATCGGACACTTCTGTTGATGGATCAATGATAATTTTCGCTATGGGATTTTTCTTATTAATTACTTCGTAGAACGCATCTTTTTCGTGACGATCAAGGATAATTAAGTCAAACTGTTGAATAAATTCTGTAGGAATATTCTTTATGGGTGAGTGTTTTATTTTTCCGCGCAGTTTTTCTCGTTGGCCATTCCTACGGTTAACTAGAATCGTATTCACTTTGGTTTTCTCTTCTATATTTGAGACAATCCTGACATTTTCCTGCCTCAACTTCTGTCTAATAATTTGACCCTCCAGATCAACTCCAATACTGGTTAACAATGTACAATCAAGATCCAGCCTTGATAACAAAATCAAGGCGGAAAGAACAGGACCACCAATATCAGTCTGCGTGGTTTTGGAAGCACCAAATAGCTCCAGGTTTTCATTACACCCTGGAACTATATGTATTTTATCTATAACCGATTCGCCGATACCAAGTATTTTCATATATTTAACCATAAAAAAACCTCCCGTTTGGGAGGTTTAGTTGCTGTTTGGCTCTATTTTTTACAGCATCAACTAACTTCCCGTCGGGGGGTAAAATAGAACCAATAATAATTTGCTGAACGATTAATATTCATATTGCTTCTTATATTGTACGTTACTGATCTCCAAAAAGTCAAGCGAAAATCAGCCTAAGACTTCAACTCCAACAGAAATTGCTTAATTTTCTGTTTTGTATCAGATTCGTTTGACTTGTTGATAATGTTAATTATAGCACTGCCAATGACTGCAATGTCCGCATGAGGCTTAAGAGCCTGGATGTGTTGTCTCTTAGAAATACCGAAACCTATGGCAACAGGTACTGAGAAAAAGCTCTTCACTTTTTCAATATAGGTAGTTATATTTTGGTCGAGTTGATCTTTTGCACCAGTTATACCTTGTCGAGCTGTACAATAGACAAAACCACTTGCAACCTCTGCGTTTTTCTTCAAACGATCTTCTGTAGACGCAGGAGAAATAACTTGTATATTATGTAAATCATACTTTCTACAGAAAAATAGAAAGTGTTCTTCACTCTCTTCATCTATTGGCATATCTGGAACGATGAGTCCAGAAGCTCCTGCAGCTTGGGCATTCTTACAAAATTTTTCTACCCCGTATTTAAAAACAGTATTATAATAAGCCATAAATAACAGAGGGGTAGGGATTTGAGATGTCAATTGTCTCATTATTATAAATGCATCTTTCACCTTTGTTCCATTCTCTAGAGATTTCTCACAAGCATGCATAATTGTAGGCCCATCTGCTAAAGGATCAGAGAAGGGGATTTGCAACTCTATAATGTCCACTCCATTCTCAGCCATAGTTTTTGCAATGCTTATTGTTTCTTCTAACGTTGGGTAACCTATCACAACATGAGTCATAAGCCCAACTCTTTCCTCTTTTTTTATCTGTTGTAGTTTTTCTTCAAGTTTTGTCATATACCCTCCTCAACAAGATTTTTCATAAACTCATAAAATTTTTTATCTTTAAATGCTTTTGTAAGAATAAAAATATCCTTGTCTCCACGACCGGAAAGGTTAACGACAATTGTCTTACTTTTTGACAATTTTGGAGCAATTTTTATAGCATGAGCAACCGCATGGGCTGATTCAAGTGCAGGAATGATACCTTCTAACTCCGAGAGCGTTTTTACAGCCTCTAGAGCCTCCTGGTCAGTTATGCTGACGAATTTGACTCGGTTGTTATCATGTAGGAAGCTTAATTCTGGTCCTATACCTGGGTAATCAAGACCTGCTGAGATGCTATGCGTTTTTTGTAACTGTCCATCACTGTCTTGCAAAAAATATGATTTGTATCCTTCAACTACTCCCACACTCCCGCTCGGAAAGCGCACAGCATGCTGTCCAATTTTCTTACCTCTTCCCCCTGCCTCTACGCCAATAAGATGAACTGATGATTCTTTAATAAAATCTGTAAATGCTCCCATTGCATTACTACCACCACCAACACATGCAATAACGTAGTCAGGCAATATGCCTTCAGCTTCTTTTAGTTGTTTCCTGATCTCTTTACCAATAATCGACTGAAAGTCACGATTCATAGTTGGAAAGGGATGTGGACCTACTACAGAACCTAATACATAGTGTGTATCTTTTACATTTTCAATCCAGTCTTTAATTGCTGCATTTACTGCGTCTTTCAGTGTTTTACTACCAAATGGTACTGGAACTACCTTTGCGCCAAGCTGTTCCATAAGAAAAACATTTGGTCTTTGTCTTGCAATGTCAACCTCTCCCATATAAACCGTGCAAGAAAAACCAAATTTCGCTGCAACTGTTGCCGTTGCAACACCATGCTGACCTGCGCCGGTTTCTGCAATAAGACGAGTCTTACCTATTCTTTTTGCTATAAGCGCTTGACCTATACAATGCGTGATTTTGTGCGCACCTGTATGGTTAAGGCCTTCGTTCTTAAGATATATTTTTGCCCCCCCTAACTTCTGAGTAAGATTTTTTGCAAATACTAGAGGAGTGGGCCTTCCGGAGAAGTTCCTTAGTAAATCGGTAAACTCTTTACGAAACTGTTTGTCTTTCTTTGCCACGGCATATGCTTGATCTAGCTCTTCCAACGCTGGAATGAGCATCTCAGGCACATACCTGCCACCATATTTTCCAAAGTGTCCTTTCATATAAGTACTCCTTTCGCATTCATAATAAAATCTTTAATCTTTTGCACATCCTGTGATCCATTTGTCTCGATGCCACCTGCGACATCAACAGCATAGGGTTGGATTTTCTCCACTATAGAAGCTATATTTTGTGGCGTTAAACCTCCTGCAAAAAAAATAGGGTATTTATCGGCAATTGTTTTAGCCACATCATTGCTAACCATTTTTCCTTCACCTTGATGAATCCGATCAAGAAGAAAATAATCCACCGAGTAGTCATAAGTTTCACTAGGAGAATTAATGGCCTTAATCACTCTAGAATCTATTTGTTTAACATATTCTGAATCCTCTTGACCATGAAGTTGTACAAAATCTAAATTAAGTTGTTTTGCTATTTCTCTAACTACTGATACATCTGCATTTTGAAATATACCTACAATTTGTATGTTGTCTCTAATTTTTTTAATAATTTCTAAAGCCTGCTTTGGTTCAATATAACGTCGAGAATTCGGCACGAAATTAAAACCAAGATAATCAGCACCAGAATCTATTGCGGCTTGTGCAGCTTCCAAGGTGCGTATGCCACAAATTTTAACTTTTATATCATCCTTATTAGTTAAACTTTTAATAAAATTATCTATATTTGCTGTTTTCATAAGACTTGTACCGACAAGTACACCTTTTGCACCTGCCTTTTTATATCTTCTTACCTCAGCTGAGGAATTAATACCCGAAAAACCAAGCTTAATATACTTTTCTGGAATTTTCTCAAGTAAAGTACATGCCTTAGATATATCTACAGTAAACGTGCGTAAATCTCGTGCGTTAACGGCAATGAAGGAAGTGTCGGTATCAAGTGCTTTTTCTAAATCTTCTTCATCGTTAATTTCAACTATTGGTTCTATGCCTATTTTCCGAGAGGTTGCTACAAAATCTTTAAGGACATTTTTTTCGACTAATTGCGCAATAAAAAGTATGGCATCAGAACCTATCATTTTAGCTTCATAGATTTGATATGGATCAATCACAAAGTCTTTTTGTAATATTGGAATGTTTACTTTTGCTTTTAGTTCAGAGATAAAAGTTGTGTTTCCTTTAAAGTAATGCTGCTCTGTGATAAATGAGATTGCATCTGCACCAGCTTCTTCATAAGCGATTGCTCTTTGTATAATGTCGCTTTCTGAACCTAAGAAAGCTATTGTAGGAGATGTAAGTTTAATTTCAGCAATTATCGACACGTTGGAGTTATTTGGATGCAATAACTTATCTTTAAATTTACTAACAGATTTAACTGCTTCAGCTTTTCCTTTTAAGGCATCCACAGAAAGCACATTCTTTTGTGCCTCAAGGTCGTTCTGTTTTTTATCAATAATTTTTAATAAGATATTATGCATATTTCTGTGTCTCCTTCACTAAATTCTCTAAAACTAATCCGGCTTTTCCACTATCAATGGATTTTTCTGCGAGCCGTATTCCTTCTTTAATATCCACAACAACATCATCAACATACAGAGCGGCGGCACTATTGAGAATAACGATATCTCTTTTTGAACCTTTTCTCCCTTGTAAAATTTCTTTTATATAACCTGCGTTTTGCTCTACACTGCCACCCATAATTTCTTTTTTAGAGACTTTTTTAAAACCATAGCTTGCCGGATTAACAACTGACTTCTTTATCAATTTATTTTTTACCTCAAATAGAGTACTTGTTGATGAGACACTTATCTCGTCAAAGCCATCATCACTGGTAACAATAAGGAGATGGTCGTAACCTAGATTTTTCCCAACTTCTGCTAGCTTTTCCGCAATTTCAAGACTAGGAACACCAATAAGTTGTTTTTTAACAGATGCCGGATTGGCAAAGGGTCCAAGTAAGTTAAAAACCGTTCTTGTCTTTAGTTCTTTCCTTACTGTCACTAAATTCTTCAACGCTGGATGAAAAAGTGGAGCAAATAAAAAGACCATACCCACTTGGTTAAAAACTTCTTTTGCTTGTTGCGAAGATAGCTGCAGATTAACACCTAGCGCTTCGAGTACATCTGCACTTCCACATTTACTACTTGCCGCACGATTTCCATGTTTTACAACCTTTACGCCTGCACCAGCAACAACGAAAGCAACTGCAGTTGAAATATTAAAAGTTCCACTACTATCACCACCTGTGCCACATACATCTATGGCATATTTTGCGTTAACTCTGATCATATTCTCTCTCATTGCTTTAATTAACCCAACAATTTCCTCGGGAGTTTCCCCCTTCATGCGAAGGGCTATAAGAATAGCTCCTATCTGTGAAGGAGTTATTACCCTTTTCATAACTTCGAGGAGAAACAGTCTAGCCTCTTCGGCTGTTAAATCTTGTTTATTTATTAATTGATTTAATAAGTTTGTAGTATCCATAATTACCTCTCTGCTAACAAGAAATTTGCCAATAATAATTTTCCGCCATCAGTAGCAAAAGACTCCGGATGAAACTGTATTCCTTCTATTGGAAAGGTCGCATGTCTCAAGCCCATTATCTCTCCTGTATCGAGCGATTCGGCAGTAATTCTTAGGCATTCTGGAAGTGTTGCTTTCTCTGCAATAAGAGAGTGATACCGCATAACTTCTAATCTCTGTGGTAAACCTTTAAATACACCTTTTCCGTCATGCTTTATCGTGCTCGTTTTTCCATGCATCGGTTTTTTTGCACGGACAACCTTACCGCCAAAATAATAGGCCATACCTTGCATTCCTAAACACACTCCAAGAACTGGAATAGTTTTACCTATTTCGGTTAGAATATCTGCACAAACGCCAAAATAGGCTGGATCACTTGGATCCCCTGGACCAGGGGAAATGATTATCTTATCGTATTTCCTCTTCTTAATTTGATCTATTGTGATAGCATCATTTCGTGCCACGTCTAAAACAAACTTCTTATTCCTATCAATAAAAATCTCACCGACATACTGATAGAGATTGAATGTAAATGAATCGTAGTTATCTATTATTAGGATTTTCATACTTCTAAGACCTTTCTCATTGCTGCTAACTTTCTTTGGATTTCGTCATATTCTTTTTCAGGTACAGAGTCATACACAATACCCCCACTTGTTTGAGCATATGCATTCCGATCTGAGATAAATAATGAACGCAGAGCAAGTGCGAAGGTGCAATCTCCGTTAAAGCCAAAGTGCCCAACTCCCCCTCCATATGGGCCTCGAGCTTCGGGTTCGTTGGAATCAATAATTTTAATTGTCTCTACTTTGGGAGTGCCGCATACAGTTCCCATAGGAAAATTACTTGCGAGTCCAGAAAACATATCTTCGTCTGGACGAATCAATCCAACGATCTCACTGGAAATGTGTTGAACATGACTAAATTTTTTAACAGTCATTAAATCTCTAATCCTGACTGTGCCAAATTTTGCAACTCTTCCTATATCGTTTCTATGCAAATCAACCAACATATTATGCTCAGCTCTCTCTTTCGGATCATTTAGCAAAGTTCTAGCAAGCTGCTGATCCTCGTTTTCATCTACACCCCTTCGGATTGTTCCAGCCAAGGGCCTTGTTATCATTTCTGCATTTCTGAGTGAAAAAAGTAATTCGGGACTAGCTCCAATAATTTTTTTATTGCCAAATTTAATGTAGTACATAAAAGGGGAAGGATTAACCGCTCTTAACTTTTCATATATCTTTAAAGTATCTCCGGTAATGCTATATTCTGTTTTAAATCCCACCTCACATTGAAAAGTATTACCTGCCCTGATATGCTCTTTAACCTCTTCAACAATTTCTGCATGCTCGTTTTTGGTTAAGCCATCTTTAATAAACTTTACTTTTAATGCTTCCGTTTTTTTTGGCTTTGTTAGCACGATTTTTTCTAAAATATCCCTTCTATCGGTATCATAATAGAAGTAGAAAAGTTCATTGGTGAGTTTGTCGAATATTAACCCATCGGTATACACGCCAAACATAAATTGATCAAAAAGACCATGTACTTTAATATGAAGTTTAGGTTCAAAATAATTTACTGCTTCATAACTTAGATAACCTATCAGGCCTCCCGCATAGTTTCTTGCAATGGTCGGAGCAGGCATAATTTCCCGCAAGGATAAATATGGATTACTGACTGAATAACTTTTGCCATCAAATATTAAATTATTTTCTCTTGCAGAAATCACATGAGATGGATCGAAACCAATAATTGAATATCTGGAGAATTTTCCTTCTTCCCCTAACGATTCAAAAATAAAGCATGTATTAAATTGCTGTTCTATTTTTTTAAACAACGCATAGAAATCCACATCTTTTGCAAACTTAATGTATGTAGGTTTTTGCGATAATTTAATTTTTGGTAAGTTTTTCATACAATAATTTTCTTTATTTGAAATAATCGAGCTTCATAGCTTTCTTGACCTCTAGGAGTGTTTTCTTTGCTTCCATTCGAGCTTTTTTCGTTCCTTCCTTCAATATTTTCCCCACAACTTCTGGTTGTTGTTCATAAATTGCCCGTCGTTTCCGAATCGGATTTAAGAAACGATTTAATATATTCGCTAAATATTGTTTTACTTCAATATCTCCAACTTTTCCCTTTTGATAACGTTCTTTATAATCATTAATTTGCACTTGATCTTCTTTACTACCAAAAGCATCTAAATAAATGAAAAGCGGGTTACCCTCCACATTCCCTGGATCGGTAAAGTGCAATCTGGAAGGGTCGGTATACATATTCATCACTTTTTGTTCAACTACGTCTTTGGGATCCGCCAGAAAAATAGCATTATTTAGAGACTTACTCATTTTTGCCTGACCGTCAGTTCCTACTAGCCTGGCTACTTCTCCGAATTTTCCTTCTGGTTCGTCAAAAACATGTCCGTATAAAGAATTAAATCTACGAGCAATTTCGCGTGTTTGCTCGATCATAGGACTTTGATCGTTCCCGACTGGCACAAGATCAGCTTTTAAAAAAAGAATGTCGGCAGCTTGGGAGATCGGGTAGGAGAGAAATCCTACTGGTATCTCATTTCCAAATCCTTTTTGTTGCATTTCATCCTTAACCGTAGGGTTACGCTGTAATCTAGCTAAAGTTACAAGATTCATAAAATACACAGTAAGCTCAGCAATTTCCGGAATTTGTGATTGAATAAAGAAAGTAACTTTATTAGGGTCTAATCCAACCGCCAAATTGTCCATGGTGACCTCAAGTACGTTATCGCGTACTTTTTGTGGATTATCAAAGTTGTCGGTTAATGCCTGAACATCAGCAGACATGATAAATGTTTCATACTCATTTTGTAGTTCCACCCTATTTTTTAGTGATCCTACATAATGACCCAAGTGTAATTTGCCAGTTGGCCTATCACTGGTTAGTATCCTTTTTTGTTTTTTCATAATATTTTTCATTCTAGTAACAAAAAACCCTCCTAAATGGAGGGTTGTAGACAATATTTTTTTCTACGCTAAAAGCCCTCCTCAACGATAAGGTTTTGCCACCAATTGATTTGCTTTTTATTTAAACTCTTCATATCTTTAAAAACCTCCCTTGCTTTAGTTCTTTTGAGCCTCTCGTAACTGTGGTTATGCCAACTTTTAGTTTCTCGGCTATGTCTCGTTGGGACATGCCAGCTTTAAGGAGTTTGACAATCTGAAGCCTACGAGCTATCTCCTCAAGCTCACCCACAGTAAGGAGACCTTTTAATAGGTCTAACATATCTTCTTGATTTTGAACCTGAAGCATGACTGCAATCAGGTCTTTGATGTCGTTGTTTTTCATAAACATAGTATCATTGTACTATTACACTAGGACATTATAACAGTGTATTCCGTCAAATGCAAGGATATGTAGGGTATAAAAGTCGTGAAACTGACCTATCTAACAAGCTAAACGATAAGTCTGCCGAACTCGACAAAGCCAACCAAGAGATTAGCAATCGCGTAGAACAAGTTGGCAGACTCGAAAAGGATTTGCTAGAGAAGGAAAAGTACTACAAAGCCCTGATTGACGCATTAAATAAGCAGCTCAAAAATGGCTCAGATGCCCTCCCCTTGGCTCAGGCTCGTATCGGGGTGCTGGAGGACGACCTAGATGAGGCTAATAAAGCCAAGGGCAGAGCTCTCAACGATGCACAGCAATACAAAGGCCAATTTGAGGCGTGCCAAAAGGGTACTCTGGTTCCGACTCCTCAATTGATTTTCTCTCTGGTTGTTCAGTATTTCAGTAATAAATTACCCAAAGGAGGTGAAAAATTATGATAGTTACCAGCCCAAAATATCAGCTGACAATTGACGACTTTAAGAAACTTGGTACAGGTTTAGGAATTGCACTACTCGGAGCAGCGTTAACGTATTTGACGGAACAGATTCCTAATATCGAGTTCGGTCAATGGACTCCGATTGTTGTAGCTTTCTGGTCAGTTGTTGTCAACACAGTTAGAAAATGGCTAACAGCAGGTGAATATATTGAGAACTAATTTTCTATGAGCAATAAACCAGTCGATACCGTCAGTATGCTCGAGCGCGTTGCCAAACTCGAAGAACGAGTTGGTGGTGGGTTTGGCTTTGTGAATAAAGAGTTAAAGGAAATAAAAGAAAACCACTTACACCAATTACAAACAGATGTTACTGACTTGAAAATAAAGGTGAGTACTCTGGCGGTGAAAGTTAGTGTTACAGCTTCAATTGCGATGATTGTCGTGGACTTAGTTTTTCGGTTTTTATTTCGATAAGACTATTTGTCTTTTTTCTCTTTTTTGGCAGGATCAGATTTCTGTTTATTGTTGAAGACGAGATTGTTTAAATCATCGGTAAAACCCTTGAAAGAGTTGGCATTCAGAACATGGAAGTAACCGGAGTCAGGATTGCCGGTAAAGATTAAGGTATCACCAGAATTAATGTTTTGTGCTTTACGCAATTTCGCAGGTATGACAATTTGACCGCGCGAGCTTACAGGTGCGGTCCCAAAGACTGTCATTTTAGATTGTGGCTTCTTCGAGCTTTTATCTTTCATAGTTATTCGAAAAGGCAGGCTCCTTAAAAAGGAAAAATACTCTTACAATTAAGAATAATCTTTAATGTAGGTTACAGGTATTATACAATACATCTAACTCGAGATCAGCGCAACAACAGAAAGTAACAGAAACAACCTTGTGTCCACAGGGGTTAATGAAGTAAAATAGGGACGTGTCATTGATAAACGGCAGCGAAAGATTCAATGCCAATATGTTCTTTAAGAAAACTAAGCTGGAGTTCCAAACTAGGCTCGATAAGAGGTCTTAGGTTCGAGCAAAGTACGGTCACCAGCTCCAAAAAAAGCACAGTTCTGAAAACTCTTCCTGTTTTTGAATGAATTTTTTGTTGACATTCGGGTATATTTTGGTTTATTATTAATGCATGAATAGATTAAAAGATGTTTTAATTTTCAATGGTAATCAAGTTCGTCGGCACTGGAACCCAGATAAAGAATTGTGGTATTTCTCTGTGGTTGATGTTATGGCCATTTTGACTAATAGTAACAGTCCGAGAAAATACTGGAATAAATTAGCTGAAAGATTAAGAAAAGAAGGTAGTGAGTCGGTGACAAAATGTCACCAACTGAAAATGCAAGCTTCAGATGGAAAGTATTATCAAACTGATACAGCAGACACTGAAACAATGTTGCGTATTATTCAATCTATTCCTTCTCCAAATGCGGAACTATTTAAATTATGGCTTGCGCGTGTTGGGTATGAACGACTTGAAGAAACAGCTGATCCGGAACTTGCTATTAACCGGGCACTAAAAACATATTTACAAAAGGGCTACAGCAAAGAATGGATTAATCAGCGTTTAAAAAGTATTGAAATCCGCAAAGAGCTAACTGATGAGTGGGAGAATCGAGGTGTTAAAGAAGGATTGGAATTTGCAATTTTAACTAATGAGATAACGCAAGCCTGGGCGGGATTAACGACTAAACAATATAAAAGTCTCAAAGGTTAAAAGATATATGATTTTAAAATCCCACCCTGTTTTAAGGAAAATATTTGGAGCAAGCTTAATTATTTTGGGAGTAATGGGTTTAATAATGCCAATTTTGCCAGGTTGGATTTTTATTTTTTTTGGTCTTGAAATGTTAGGATTGAAATTACTTCTTAGTGAAAATTTTCAGTTATTACGCAAAAAATTTAAAAAACCAAAAATATTTTAAATATTCTTTAATTCAACAATTTGAGTATCGTTCAATTCTGCAAAGTTTCCATCTTCAATCATTTCTAAATCAAGGGGACCCATTGCAATTCTGACAAGTCTAATTGTGTCATAGCCTACTCTTTCGAGCATTCTTCTAATCTGCCTGTTTCTGCCTTCAGATATTGTAATTTCGAGAGTTGTTTCTCCTTCATCCTTAAGAATTACGTCAACTTGCGCTCTTTTTGTAAAACCATCTTTAAGTTTAACTCCATTTCTCAAATGATTAAGGGCTTTAAAAGTTGGTGTACCTTTGACAACGACGTGATAAGTCTTTTTAACTTTGTAACTTGGATGTGTGAGTTTTTGAGCAAGCTCTCCATCATTGGTTAGTAACAATAATCCTTCACTTTCAACATCCAATCTTCCTACTGGATAAAGTCTTTCCTTTATTTCTTTGGGAATTAAGTTCAACACGGTTTTTCTTTTCAGTTCATCGCTAGTAGTTGAAACGTAACCAACAGGTTTGTTTAACAGGAAATATCTAAATTTTTCTTGAGATGCAATTGTTCTGCCATTTACAACAACCACATCTTTTGAAGCATCAATTCTTTGTCCGATATGTGCTGGTCTATCGTTAACAAAAACTTTTTTATCTTCAATTAATTTTTCACTTGCTCGTCTTGAAGCGATTCCAGCACGAGACATAAATGCTTGTAGTTTTATAGATTTATCATTCATTTAATTTATTTTTTCTGAGCTATAATAATTGTTTATGAAGATTCTAATTTTTTCAGATTCTCATTTAACTCACAAATTTGATCGAGAGTTATTTGATTATATCTCAAACCTGATAAAAGATGTTGATCAAGTCATTATCAACGGTGATTTTTGGGATGGGTATTTAACAACTTATAGAAGATTTATAAAATCACCTTGGAAGCAATTGTTCCCATTATTAAAAACCAAGAATACTGTCTATATTTATGGCAATCATGATCGAAAAAAGTTTATGCATGGGAAGCACGATCTTTTTTCAGTTGAACAGGCAGAGTATTACGAATTTAAATCTGGAAGTAGAGATTTTTATGTTACACATGGACATTTAATTTATCCTACCTATGATAATATTTTCTTTTTTAGATCTCCACTTTTTGTTAGATTTTTATATAAGATTTTTGTTTTTTTAACTAATCAAATTACAGTTTTTACAAAAATGTTTAAAAAAGCTGAGTACAAAAAAAATATAAAAAAGTTGGCTGCCTTAAAAAATTATTCAGATAAAGACAAAAAGGATGGGCAATATTTTATTTTTGGTCATAGCCACATACCAGTATTAGATTTATTAGAAAGTTTTATAAGTTTGGGTTCTTTACAAAAAACAACAAAAAGCTATTGTTTAATTGAAGATGGGAATATAATTTTAAAGTAAGAATAATTTATTATGAAAAACTGGAAAAAAATTAGAGAAAATATAGATCAAAAAAATTATCTTGATAAATTTTTGGTTCGTGAAAAAGTAATTAATGCAATCAGATTATTTTTTAAAAACCAAGGTTTTCATGAGGTTGAAACTCCAGTTTTAGTTCAGAGTCCAGGAACAGAGCCATATTTGGAAGTTTTTGAGACTGAACTTGTTACTCAAAGTTATGAGAAGGAGGTGAATCGCGAAGCGAGAGAGGCTGGCCTGGGCCATAAAAAAGCATATTTATTAACAAGTCCAGAGCTCTTTATGAAAAAATTATTATCAGCTGGATTGGGAAATATTTTTCAAATCTGTAAGAGTTTTAGAAATGGTGAAGGTATCAGTTCTTTTCATAATCCAGAATTTACAATTCTAGAATGGTATCGAGTTGAAGCAGATTATTTAGACGTAATGAAAGATTGCGAGAATTTATTTTTATTTATTTTGAATGAATTAGGTTCAAATGGGGATGGGAAAAATATTTTAATGTATCAAGGAGTTGAGTACGATTTAACAGCGCCTTGGGAGAGAATTTCGGTAAGCGAAGCCTTCAAAAAATATTCAGGAATTTCAACAGAAGAAATGCTTGATTCACAAAAGCTTGTACAAATTGCAAAAGAAAAAGGTTATGAAGTTGACAATCAAACAACGTGGGAGCAAGCCTACAATCAGATTTTGCTTAATGAAATAGAACCACATTTGGGTCAAGAAAAATCTGAAAGTGGAAAAACTAAACCCACAATTTTATACGATTACCCTGCTTCTCAAGCTGCGCTCTCAAAAAAGAAAGATAGCGACCCAAGATTTGCAGAAAGATTCGAATTTTATATTGGTGGAATTGAGTTGGGTAACGCCTTTTCAGAATTAACTGATGCAGGAGAACAACAAGCTAGAATGGTTGAAGATTTGAAGTTAAGAAAAGATTTTGGAAAAGTTGAATATAAAATGGATAAAGATTTTATTGAAGCTTTGGAGTTTGGTATGCCTCGGACGGGAGGAATCGCTGTGGGAGTTGATCGTTTAGTAATGTTATTTGCAGACCAAGATTCAATAAAAAACACTTTATTTTTTCCAATTGATGACATTTTTGATTATTAAAATTAAGTGATATAATTCCATCTATGATTATTAAAGCAGGCAGTATCAGAAAAGGAATGTATATTCTTTTTAAGAATGAGCCAGCGCTAGTCACCAAAACAGATTTTATGAGTCCTGGAAAAGGGTCTGCGTTTATGCGTGCTAAATTTAAAAATCTAAAGACTGGAAAGGTTCAAGAATTCACCCATAAGTCAACTGAATCCGTCGAAGAAATTGAAATTTCATCGGTTCAAATGCAATATTTGTATTTAGATGGAACCGATTTAGTGTTTATGAATCCTGAAACATATGATCAGGTTGAGGTTCCTCAAAGCTTGATTGGAGATAAGGTTCAATTATTGATTCCTGAATCAAAAGTTTACATCATGACTTATGATGATAAACCAATCGGCGTAAGTTTTCCTCAAAAAATTAATCTTAAAGTCATATATGCCGAAGAAGCTGTTGCAGGAAACACTATGGGTACCGCTAAAAAAGAAATTAAATTAGAAACTGGATTGGTTGTTTTAGCTCCAATTTTTATTAAAGAAGGCGAAACTGTTGTGATCGATACCGAAACTTTATCGTTTGTTTCTAGAGCTTAAAGTTCTGAAAGTTTAGTATTTTTTTAAATACTTAGTTTTTGCTGCATTACTTAACCCAAAATATTTCTACAAATAAAAAATAAAAACTGAATAAACTGCAAAAATAGTGATAAGCAAAACACTAATATCTTTTGAAACTGTTTCGCCATTACGTTTTTTTACAAGTAAATAAAAGACAAGAGTCGATAATAATAAAAAGAAAATTTCTTTTATTGAAATAAATTTTTTAATTTGAATTCCCATAGTTGAAATAAAAATAATTGCTGGAAAAAATGTTAAATTAAAAATATTACTGCCAATTAATGTTCCCAAAACAACTTTGCTATCCTTTTTATTTGAAGCAATTATCGACATCAATAATTCTGGCAAAGATGTAGCAATTGCAGTCAAAGTTAGCCCCAAAACTGTAGTTGATAAATTTAAAAGATGTGACAAATCTGTTACAGAGTTCACTGTGATATTACCTCCAACACTTAATCCAGCTATACTTCCCAAAAATAATATGATGTAAACTATTTTTGGAAACTTTGGTTTTTTGTTACTTAATTTAGCAATTAGTTTTAATAATTTTTTATCTTCGTGTAGTCTTCCATTGAGAGCAAGAATATATTCATAGACAAAGGAAACAAAAACTGCAGCAGATAACAGAATAACTTTATAAATTGTCGATACCGAAGAAAGTGTGAGTACTGAAAATAGCACTGTGATGAGTAATAAAAGAAAAGCATTTTTGGGAGTTTTTGTAGTGCCAATTCTAACGTTTCCAAACAGAGTGGCGGCTCCTAAAATTATTGTGATATTGGCAATACTGCTTCCGACCACATTTCCCATGGCTAGACCCGGGTCTCCATGACCAAGCGCTGCAATTGTGACCGTGAGTTCCGGCAAGTTTGTGCCTAAAGCAACAATTACTAGAGAAATGAATAAAGGTGAGAATTTCCACTTAGCAGAAAGCTCAGTGACGAGGTCAAGAAAAATTTTTGCTGAAACTAGCATTACCACTAATCCAGCACTAAAGCTAAAAATTGCAGGCAACATAGATAGTGTCTAGTATAACAAATTATTTTAAACCTTGCCGTTCGTTAAAATTCGTTCAATTTCCATCAAGCGGTTGTATTTGCTAACTCTTTCTCCCCTAGTTGGACCAACTTTAATAAAGCGAGAGCCAACAGCAACTGCTAGGTCGACCATGGCTGTGTTGTTTGTTTCTCCCCCACCTCGATGCGAGACTACTGTCATCATGTTGTTTTTCTTTGCCAACATACAGCAGTCGACTGTTTCAGATAATGAACCGATTTGATTTAATTTAATTAAAATTGCAGAAATCGCATCAAGGTCGATGGCTTTTTGAAGGCGTTCAATATTAGTTACTGTCAAATCATCGCCGATATTTTCAATGTTGTGTTCTTTGGCAACAGCGGTCATCGCTGGCCAGTTTTCCCAGTCGTCTTCATCAAGCATATCTTCAATTGTCACGATTGGATATTTTTCCAGCCAATTTTTGTAGTACTGAATTAATTCTTGTGAAGTTAGTGATTTATTTTCAATCGCTAAATTATATTTTCCATCTTGATAGAATTCACTAGCTGCGGCGTCAATTGAAATTGCTAGGTCTGTGCCAGGATTGTAGCCAGCTTTTTTAATCGCTTCAACTATGTAATTAAGCGGAGCTTCATTCGAAGGCAAACCGTTTGGTGCGAATGCCCCTTCATTTCCAACGTTAGTTGAAAAATTGTTTTCTTTTAAAATGGATTTAAGAGCGTGATAGCTTTCAATTGCTTTGCGAACTTTTTCTTTTACAGATTCAGTTCCAATTGCAGTGATACAAAATTCTTGAAGGTCTGTTGTTTCATCTGCGTGTTTACCACCTTCTATGACGACCACCATTGGGCTAGGAAGATTTAGCGGATCGTAGTTAGAACCAGAACTAGAGTCAAAATTAGAGCCAGAATTAGGGTTGTTAGAAAAATCTAGGCCGGTCTGAAAAGTTTCTGCAATATGTTTAAAAAGTGGAACTTTTTTTTCATTTGCGGCTGCGTAAGCAACTGCCAACGAAACCGCAAGAATTGCGTTGCCACCAAGCCTTGCTTTATTTGGGGTTCTGTCTAGAGCAATCATCAATTCATCGATTGAACGTTGGTTGTTAGCGTTCATGCCAATTAATTTTGGTGCTATTTCATTGATAATGTTATTTATTGCTACTAGAACTCCGTTGCCGTTATATCTCGAATTATCACCATCATTAAGGACGGTTGCTTCATGTGATCCTGCAGAAGCGCCATATGGAACTGATGCTCTACCTATAGTTCCAGATTCGAGTTCAACTTCAACTTCGACAGTTGGATATCCTCCAGAAGCTAAAATTTCATGAGCGGTAATTTTTTTGATGTGCATTAATTTTTTTCCTATCTAGTACCAGCATAGGATAAATTATTTTTTACTTCAAGTGACAATCTTAGTTTGGCTGGCTTACGAGTATAGGGTACAATAAGATGTTAATAAAATAAAGTTAAGGGAAAAATATATGATAAGCAAAGAATCTGAAGCAGCTGAATATCCAGTAGTTAGAGACGAAGACTTACCATCCGCAACAACTTTACAAGAAGAAGCACTGCGAGAAAAAGAAAAACAAGCGGAAGCGGAAGCACTCGTTCAGGAATAGATTCTAGATAAATTCTTAGTCACGGAATCATTTTTTTGATGTAGATTCTAATGATTTAAATGAGGATTAGTTTTTCCCTTTTAGAATTTGTTTAGTTTTAAAGTTTATTTTCAAGGTTTTTTTGATGTGCTTGTTATTTACTTTTAAGGTATTTTTAAATATATAAATACTTGTTCCTATTGATAAAACAAAACTAACGCATGTTATGAATTGTGGCCAATAGAATATAATAATTGAATATTCTCCAGCAGGAACTTTCCAACTATTTGCCCAATTATTTAGTTGATAATGGGAAAGTTTTGTGTATGATCTAAAATTTAACTCAGATTTTTCTAAAGGATGAGCCAGCGCTATCCAATTATTATCAAATGATTGTAGCAAGCCAAAATAACCATCTTCATCATAAGAAGTTTCTATTTTATATAGCACCGGAGAAATATGTTTAGAGCTTAATACTTTAAGATTATTGTTTTGGCCTTCACTAGTTTTGATGTCAAAATTATTTGGAAGTAATTCTATTTGAGATATTATGTCTAAAGGAATCGGATAAATAGTAGTTGAATTTAATATTGATTCACTATCGTTATATCTAAAAGAATTTAATTTAAAGTTAACTGAATATCCATTTCCATTGATATTTTTTTGAGGCAATAGCGTAAAGCATTGTGAAAACTTTCCTTCATTCAACACGGCTTCAAAATCTATTTGGTCGGTTATCCAGTTGTGGATAAAGAATTCTAGATTTTTTCCAGTTATGTTTTCGCCTTCGAAGTTTAATAAATAACCAGTATTATGATTTAAATAGCCAACACCGTAAAAATCACAAATAGCTCCTTTATCAAAGGCACTAAAGTCTACAGAATTATTGATAGTATTTTTTTCAATAATTCCCTGTTGATTGACGCCGCAATTTAAAGTTAGCGTTGATTCAGATAGATTGAGTTGATAACTTTTTGGTAAAATTGAAACTACTAAGCCAGTATTTGCGTCTACTTTATAAATATTGCTTTCAATTTCAGTGATATTTTTGTTAAGTTGATTAGATATTGAAACTGATTCCAATAACTTTGGTGTATACAAAAAGTCATCTGTTTGATTCTCATTAACGCCTAATAGTTCAAATAAGATATCATCACTTGTCTTTAGGTTTACATAATCAATCGTTTCAGGAAATTCTTTGGGAATAGAAAATTGCTTATTACTAATAGTAACTAAATAGTTCGTGAACTCATTTTCATTACTTCTTACTATACTAAGTAATACCGGATTAAATAATTGTTTATCATTTGTTAAAATTTGATATGGGTAATAAATTTCAATTCTTAAGACTTTATTATCATTGGAAATTTTTACTGGATAATCATAGTTTTCGAGTTGAACTAAACTTGGAAGTTTTACAGAAAAATCAGTCGACTCAATATTATATAATTTTGGCTTTAAATTTAAAATATTTTGAAGATCATTCTTACTAATATTTTTTTCAATATTTCTTTCTGAAAATAGATATTGAAAAGGATAGACAGCTGATTTTTCTTTATTTAAGTAGTGACCTTTGGAAGAAAAAATAGAATCATTTCTACAGTAGGTACAGGTATTATCTATAAATGATATTTTATTTGGAGTAAAAATGAAATTATCATTAGCGACTTGGGTATTGTGATAAATTTTAATATTTTCTATTTCTTTTTCTAAAATTAAAACTTCTGAATTGTTAATCACATTGTAAGTTGATGCTAAATCAATCTTTTTATCTTTTTTAATAATGCTTTCATCAATTACAATCCAATTAATTTGATATTTATTCAAAGTATCATCAAACGCAATTGCGTCGTTGGAGATTAGAGCTTGATCTAATTCTAAATAATAGGATTCATTTTTTTCAGACCAAGGTAGGAAAGCCCCATCCATTGTTGCTTGTGGTAACATTTGCCAGACAAATCCAGATCCTTTAAAGCCCCAGTCATTAAAAGTCCAACCCCAAAAATCTGCCTGAGGTAGAACTTGAATTTTTTCTGCCGTTGGTTTACTTTCAAAAAATTCTTGAAGCTGAAAATACTTTTCTGGAATTGCAAGCATTAAATATTGTGAAAAAAAGTTGCTTTGGAAACTTGGCTTAGCAATATAGATCATCATTCCTGCCATCAATAAAAATAAATTATTTGAAGTTAGCTGAGATTTAAACTTTGAAAAAATTATTTTCAATCCGAAAGCAAATAAAATACTGTAGTTAAACATATAAAGGATGGAAAATTTAGTGAATATAAAGCGATAAGCGTTTGCAAAAACGGGTATGTATGTGTTGATAAGCTCAAGAACCTTTGATAAAAATGGAATGCTATTTCCTAGTAATAGAAAAGAGAAAAGGTAAAGTGTTATAAAAGGGTATAAAGTTTTTTTGCGCTCGTAGATAATGTATAAAAGGCCAACTAAAGTTACTAACCAAATGCTCCAACTAAATATTCTCACTATTGGTTGTTGAGTATGAGTAATCCAAGGTTGTAATAATGGTTTGGCATCTTCTTCATATAGACTTAAGTACATTCCCTTGCCCATCACAACTGATTCAAGATCTCCATATTCTTGATTTTTTAATCTAATTGCTTCATTAGACATAACGTTAATTGTGGCGTTTGAGATAGTATTCAAACTTTTCGATAAATTAAAACTGTAGGGAATTATCCAGAAAGCATTACTTAAAAATAATAATAGACTTGCGATAGTCACAGTCTTTAAAAATTTTTTAGTTTTTTGAAATTGAAATAAAATTATTGTTAAAAATAAGATCGCGTAAACTCCAAAAATTGTTGGCACATATCCTTGCGGCGATGTTAGAAATGAAATGAGAAAGAAGTTAAATGCGTTTTTGAAGTTTTGTTTCTTGAGAAAATTAAGTAGTGTTAAGGTTAGCCATGGTAAAGCAGCAAAGTGAACCGAGAAAACTTCTAAGGGTAAGTGAAACATTTGTAGCGTAGATAAATTCAGAAGAAAAAATAAACTTCCCAAGGCAGAAACTATGTTATCATTCGTGAATTTTTTGATTAAAAAATAGCTACCCACTCCACCAAAAAAATACATAAGCAAATGATATACAAATCTCAATGAGTTACTTGGAAAAATAAAAGAGAGCACAAAAATAGTTAGTGTGTGAATTACATTGGCAATGTGTGACATGCCATCAGGCAATCCTAAGCCACGGTCTTCTTGCCAAATGCCAAAAATATTTCGCTCAAAATTTTCAGTAAAATTAAAGTTTGGTGTGTAGCTGTCCCAACCAATGAGCCACTTATTTATTTGATAGTTGGTTAATCCAATACAGATTGTAACTAAAAGAATAAGAAAGACAGGCCAATATTTATTGAAGACTAACTTTCCTTTTTTTAGTAAGTTTTTCATCTATATTATTCTATACTAATTAATTATTTAATGATGACGATTCTCTTAACAGAATAGTATAAATATTTTAATAAAGATTCAGGAAGAAATAGCACAA